>NZ_POUB01000112.1 GCF_003236335.1 Micromonospora deserti | reverse complement strand
CCGTAGAGCAGCACTCCCCACCCCGGCTGTGCCAGCGGCATGAGCAGGTAGAGCGGGCCGGGCGTGGCCATCGCCACCCAGATCACCCTCGCGGACCCGATCCAGGCGGTCAGCTGCCCGGCGAGCGCGCCGACCACCAGCCCGCCCACCGCGCTGACCGAGAAGACCAGCCCGACCAGCGCGGGCGAGGCGTGCAGCTCCCGCAGCATGAAGACGACCTCGATGGAACCGGACGCCATCACGAAGAAGTTCGACGTGGTGGTGCAGGCCAGGATCGCCACCAGGATCCGTTGGCGGCGGATGAAGCCGAGCCCGCCGGTCAGCTCCGCGCGCAGCGACGGCCGCGCGTGCCGCGGGCGGGCGGCGGGCCGGTGCCGGATGAGCAGCAGCGCCACCGCGCTGACCAGGAAGGCCGACCCGGTGGCCAGGAAGGTCTTCGCGGCGCCGACCAGCCCGACCAGCACGCCGCCGATCGTCGGGCCGACCAGCTCGGCGGAGTCCTGACTGATGGTGAGCTTCGCGTTGCCGTCGAGCAGCTGCTCGGCCGGCACCAGCTGAGGCAGCACGCTCTTGTGCGCCACGGTGAAGAAGACGGTGAGCACCCCGGAGAGGCCGACCACGGCGTACAGGAAGGCCAGGGTGAGCTGCCCGACCAGGGCGACCACCGGTACCGACAGCAGCAGCGCCGCCCGGCCCAGGTCACACGCGATCATCAGCCGGCGCTGGTCGACCCGGTCGGCGAGGATCCCCGCCGGCAGCGAGAAGAGCAGGTACGGCAGCCAGGCGAGGAAGGTCAGCAGGGAGACCTGGAAGACGCTGGCGCCGAGGGCGCCGGCGGCGAGCAGCGGCACCACCACACTGGAAATCCGGGTGCCGAGTTCGGCGACCGTCTGGCCGCCCCACAGCAGGCCGAAGTCGCGGCTGCGCCAGAGCGGGGGATGCCTGGCCGCCTCGGCGGCGGGAACCAGCTGCTGCGTCACGGGCCGTCCTTGCTGTCGGGCACCGAGCCAGCCTGCCGGCCCAACTCCGGCCCGTGCCAGCCATTTCCGGCCGGGGCGGTACGGTCGGCGGGCCGCGATCCGCGGCGCTGACGGGAGGCCGGCACGTGTCCATCGCCCTGTTCACCCTTGGCGGCACGATCGCGATGGGCGGGCTGGACCCGGGCCGGCCAGGGGTAGTCGCCCGGCTCACCGGTGCGGACCTCACCGCCGCCGTCCCCGGGCTCGCCGACCTCAACCCGCCGCTGGACGTGCGGGACGCCCTCGCGGTGCCCAGCGCCCACCTCACGTACCGCCAGCTGCTCGACGTGGTCGACGCCGCCGGGCGGGCGGTGATCGCCGGCGCCACCGGCGTCGTCGTCACCCAGGGCACGGACACCCTGGAGGAGTCGGCCTTCCTGGCCGACCTGGTCTGGCCGCACGACGCGCCCCTGGTGTTCACCGGCGCGATGCGCAACCCGACCCTGGCCGGCCCGGACGGCCCGGCGAACCTGCTGGCCGCAGCCCGGGTGGCGGCCGCGCCGTCGGCTCGGGGCCTGGGCGTGCTGGTCGCGTTCAACGACGAGGTCCACGCCGCCCGCTGGGTACGCAAGACGCACAGCACCAGCACGGCCACCTTCGCCTCACCGAACACGGGCCCGCTCGGGCACGTGATCGAGGGGCGGGTGCGCGTGCTGGTCCGACCGGAGCGGCCGGCGCCGCTGTCGCCGGTCGACCCGGACCGGCTGGACGGCACCCGGGTGGCCCTGCACACGGTGACCCTGGACGACGACGGGCTGCTCCTCGATCGCCTCGCCGAAACCCACCACGGGCTGGTCGTCGCGGGCTTCGGCGTGGGGCACGTGCCCGCCAGGCTCGCCCCGACGCTCGGCGCCCTGGCCGACCGGATCCCGGTCGTGCTCACCTCCCGTTCCGGCGCCGGGTCGGTGCTGCGGAACACCTACGGGGCGGTCGGCTCGGAAACCGACCTGCGGAGGCGTGGGCTGCTGGACGGTGGGCTGCTCGACCCGTACAAGGCGAAGGTGTTGCTCCGGCTGCTGCTCGCGGCAAACGCGGGCCGGGACACCATCGCCGCCGCCCTGGCCCGGCATGGCTGACCGCCGTCTCTAGACTGCCCCGGTGACCGGGGAG
This sequence comes from Micromonospora deserti, assembly GCF_003236335.1. GTDB lineage: Bacteria > Actinomycetota > Actinomycetes > Mycobacteriales > Micromonosporaceae > Micromonospora > Micromonospora deserti. The sequence continues at coordinate 16,501 of NZ_POUB01000112.1, read as the reverse complement.
CGACGACCGTTGGCGGACCGCCCGCTGACCGAGCCGCACCCGTCGCGGTTGCCGCCCGAGCACCCGGACCGGGAGCGGATCCTGGCCGCGCACGCCGCCGCCCTGGCCGCCGGCGAGGCCGGCTATCCCGACCCGGCCACCGGTCTCTTCGTGCTCAGCGCCGGCTTCCTGGCCCGGCGCGGCACCTGCTGCGGGCGCGGCTGCCGGCACTGCCCGTACGTCGACTGAGGACTTCCCACCGGACGGGCCACGCCGTACGGTGTCTCGCGGGCACGTCGGGGTGGACAGGTGAGGAGTGAGCGTGCGGGCGCGGATCGTGGTCGCCGGGGTGGCCGGGCTGCTGGTGGCGGGCTGCGGGGCGGAGGACGAACCGGTGGCGCTGCCGCCGCCGGCACCGGTCGCGGTGGACGTGGCGGCGGCCTCGTCCGGCGGGGCCTGCCGGCTGCTGGATTTCGGTGTGATCGAGGAGCACGCCGGGGTCCGCTTCGACGTCGCCGCGGCCAGTGAGAAGGGGGACACCCACACCTGCGTGGTCCGTGCCGAGCGGTCAAGCCTGCCGGAGCTGACCCTGACCGTCACCAAGACCTCGATCGACGTTGCCACCTTCACCGGCGACGTGGCGCCGGAGAAGGCGGCCAAGGTGTCCGGGCTGGGGCAGCGGGCGTACCGGCGGACCGGCGCGGCGAGCGGCGGCCACGGCCCGGTCGCGGAGGTGGGCTGGCTCGCGGCGGAGGGGCGGCTCGCGACGCTGCACTACACCACCCCCCGAGGCACCGAGAAGGCCGCGGCCGAGGACCTCGCCGCCGCCCTGGTCGCGCTGGCCAAGAAGGTCGACACCCGAGCCCTGTGACGCACCTCGGCGGCGCCGCCGCGCTCAGGCCCCCTGCCCTGACAACCCGGACAGCGGGGGCCGGAAATGCGAGATCGGCGGGCAGCCCCGGCGCCCTCGCCCGGCCGGCGGGCCCGGGGGTCAGTGGGCGGCGACGAAGACGCGGGAGGCGACCTCGCGGGGCAGCCGGATCCGGCCGCCGTCACGGTCGATGGAGACCCCGTCGCGCTCCTGCGCCACGGTCACCGTGGCGCCCGGGTCGACCCCGGCGGCGTGCAGCTGCCGCAGCACGTCCGCGTTGGTCTGCACGCTCTCGCAGATGCGCCGCACCACCACCGGGCCGGTGAGGCCCGGGAACGCCAGGTTGCGTTCGCTCTCGACCGTCTCGGCGGCCTGCGGTTCCGGCGAGCCGAGCTCCTCCAGCCCCGGGATCGGGTTGCCGTACGGCGACCGGGTCGGGCGGTTGAGCAGGTCGTAGACCCGCTTCTCGACGGCGTCGCTCATCACGTGCTCCCACCGGCAGGCCTCCTCGTGGGCCTCCTCGTAGGGCATCCCGATGACGTTGACCAGCAGCAGCTCGGCCAGCCGGTGCTTGCGCATCACCGAGATCGCGGTGGCCCGGCCCTGCGGGGTGAGCGCCAGGTGCCGGTCGCCCTCGACGGTGAGCAGCCCGTCGCGCTCCATCCGGGCGACGGTCTGGCTGACGGTGGGACCGCTCTGCCGCAGCCGCTCGGCGATCCGGGCGCGCAGCGGCGGCACCCCCTCCTCCTCCAGTTCGAGGATGGTGCGCAGATACATTTCGGTCGTGTCGACCAAATCGTGAGACTTCATAGCGTCAGCGGCCCTCCGGCCACCGATGCTACCCCGGCGCACGCCGGATGACCGCCGCCGAACCGCCAGGTGGATACCCGGATGGTGTTGACTGGACGCCATGTCCGGTACCGACGATCTGCTGGTCGAGGCCGACCGGCTCGCCGCCGAGCTCGACCGCGCCGACCCGCCCACCCTGCTCGACGTCCGCTGGCGGCTGGCCGGCCCGCCTGGCCGGGACGACTACGCCGCCGGGCACCTGCCCGGCGCGGTCTTCGTCGACCTGGACACCGCGCTGTGCGGGCCGCCGGGCGCCGCCGGCCGGCACCCGCTGCCCGACCCTGCCGCGTTGCAGGCCGCGCTGCGGGCCGCCGGCGTCCGGGCCGGTCACCCGGTGGTGGTGTACGACGGTGGCGACGGCATGGCCGCCGCCCGCGCCTGGTGGACCCTGCGCTGGGCGGGCCACCGGCCGGTGCGGCTGCTGCACGGCGGCTTCCCCGCCTGGGTGGCCGCCGGGCTGCCCATCGACACCGACGAGCCGCACCCGGCACCGGGCGACGTCACCGTCCGACCCGGTGCGCTGCCCGTGCTCGACGCGGGCGAGGCCGCCCGGCTCGCCGCCGGCGACGGCGTGCTGCTGGACGTCCGCGCCGCGCCCCGCTACCGCGGCGAGACCGAGCCGATCGACCCGGTCGCCGGGCACGTTCCCGGCGCGGTGAACCTGCCCGCGCCGGAATACGTCACCGGTGGCGTGTTCCCGGCGGCCGACGCGCTGCGCGAGCGGTTCGCCGCCGCCGGGGTCGGCGACGACCGGCCGGTCGGGGCGTACTGCGGCTCCGGAGTGACCGCCGCGCAGGCGGTACTCGCCCTGCACCTGGCCGGTCGACCGGACGCGGCCCTCTACGTAGGGTCGTGGAGCAACTGGGTCGCCGACCCGGCCCGGCCGGTGGCCGCGGGGGACACACCCGCCCGGTGAGCCGGCCGTGCGACGGGTGCACCCCGGTCCTCGTGCGACGATGAGCAGATGTCCGACGACACGGTGGTGGTGTGGGACGAGTCGATGCTCGCCTACGACATGGGCGACCATCCGCTCGACCCGGTCCGGGTGGAGTTGACCGTGGCGCTGGCCCGCGAGCTCGGCGTCCTGGACCGCCCGGCGGTGCGGCTGGTCAAGCCCGAGCCGGCCGACGACGCGCTGTTGGCCCGGGTGCACGACCCGCGCTACCTGGACGCGGTGCGGATCGCGCCGCGCGACCCGCTCTTCGCCGGCTTCGGGCTGGGCACCTCGGACAATCCGGTCTTCGAGGGGATGCACGAGGCCAGCGCGTTGATCGCCGGCGCCAGCGCGACCGCGGCCGAGGCGGTCTGGCGCGGCGAGGCCCGCCGGGCGGTCAACGTCGCCGGCGGGCTGCACCACGCCATGCCGGCCCGGGCGGCCGGGTTCTGCGTCTACAACGACCCGGCGGTGGCCATCGCCCGCCTGCTCGACCTCGGCGCGGAGCGGATCGCGTACGTGGACGTGGACGTGCACCACGGCGACGGGGTGCAGCAGGTCTTCTGGGACGACCCGCGGGTGCTCACGGTCAGCCTGCACGAGACGCCGCTCGCGCTCTTCCCCGGCACCGGGTTCCCCGACGAGACCGGCGGGCCGGGCGCCCCGGGGAGCACGGTCAACGTGCCACTGCCACCCGGCGTCGACGACGCCGGCTGGCAACGCGCCTTCCACGCGATCGTGCCGTCGGTACTGCGTGCGTTCCGGCCACAGCTGCTGGTCACCCAGTGCGGCGCCGACGGGCACCGGCTCGACCCCCTGGCCGACCTGAACCTCACCGTCGACGGGCAGCGGGCGACGTACCTGGCCCTGCGGGCGCTCGCCGACGAGCTGTGCGAGGGCCGCTGGGTGGCCACCGGCGGCGGCGGGTACGCGCTGGTCGAGGTGGTGCCCCGAGCCTGGACGCACCTGCTGGCGATCGCCACCGGCGACCCGCTCGACCCGGCGACGCTGACCCCGCCGGCGTGGCGGGAGCTGTGCGCCGCCCGCCGCCCCGGCCGGGAGATCCCGCTGCGGATGACCGACGACGCCGAACCGTCGTACGAGCCGTGGCAGCCGACCGGCGAGCCGAACGCGGTGGACCGGGCGATCGCGGCGACCCGGAAGACGGTGTTCCCGCTGTTCGGGCTCGACCCGTACGACCCGCGCGACTGAACCGGCCGGGGGCCGGGCGATGACCACAGTGGATCAGCCGGTGGACGTGCTGCTCAGCGACGGTGCCACCGTGCAGCTGCGCCCGATCCGACCGCAGGACGCGCCCGGGATCGTGGCGATGCACTCGCGCTTCTCCGAGCGCACCCGCTACCTGCGTTACTTCTCCCCGTACCCGCGGATCCCCGAGCGGGACCTGCGGCGCTTCGTCAACGTCGACCACCGCGACCGGGAGGCGTTCGTGGTGCTTGCCGGCGACCGGATCGTCGCCGTGGGCCGGTACGAGCGGCTCGGCCCGCAGGCACCCGAGGCCGAGGTGGCGTTCGTGGTCGAGGACGCTTACCAGGGCCGGGGCATCGGCTCGGTGCTGCTGGAGCACCTGGCTGACGCGGCGCGGCGCAGCGGCATCACCAGCTTCGTGGCCGAGGTGCTGCCCGCCAACGGGGCGATGCTGCGGGTCTTCTCCGACTTCGGCTACCAGGTCCAGCGCCAGTTCGCCGACGGGGTCGTGCACCTGAGCTTCCCGATCGCGCCCACCGAGGCGACCCTGGAGGTGCAGCGCGGCCGGGAGCACCGCACCGAGGCGCGCTCCATCGCCCGGCTGCTCGCCCCGCGCGGCGTCGCCGTCTACGGCGCCAGCGCCACCGGGCAGGGTGTCGGCGCCGCGGTGCTCGGGCACCTGCGCGACGGCGGCTTCACCGGGTCGATCGTGCCGGTGCACCCGAGCGCGGCGACCGTGGCCGGGCTGCCCGCGTACCCGTCGGCGGCCGACGCGGGCCTGCCGGTCGACCTGGCGGTGGTGGCGGTCCCGCCGGAGGCGGCGCAGGCGGTGGTCGCCGACGCGGCCGCCGCCGGGGCGCACGGCCTGGTGGTCATCTCCGCCGGCTTCGCCGAGGCCGGCGCCCAGGGCGCGGCCGCGCAGCGTGCGCTGGTCCGCGCGGCCCACGCGGCGGGCATGCGGGTGGTCGGCCCGAACTGCCTGGGGGTGGCCAACACCGACCGGGCGGTACGCCTCAACGCCACCCTCGCACCGAGGCTGCCGGTGCCCGGCCGGGTGGGCATCTTCAGTCAGTCCGGCGCGTTCGGGGTGGCCCTGCTGGCCGAGGCCGACCGGCGCGGACTGGGCCTGTCCAGCTTCGTCTCGGCCGGCAACCGGGCCGACGTCTCCGGCAACGACCTGCTCCAGTACTGGCAGGACGACCCCGGCACCGACGTGATCATGCTTTACCTGGAGACCTTCGGCAATCCGCGCAAGTTCGCCCGCCTGGCCCGCCACATCGGGCGGGACAAGCCGGTGGTGGCGCTCGCCTCACCGGCCCGCCCGGCCGGGGTGGGGGACTCCGCCGGGCCGGACGAGGTCGCGGTGAGCGCGCTCTTCGCCCAGTCCGGCGTGATCCGGGTGGACACCGTCGCCGAACTGCTCGACGTCGGGGTGCTGCTGGCCCACCAGCCGCTGCCCGCCGGGCGGCGGGTCGGCGTGGTCGGCAACTCCTCCGCGCTGACCGGCCTGGCCGCCACCGCCTGCGCCGCCCAGGGGCTCACCGTCGCCGACGGGTACCCCCGCGACGTGGGGCCGCGCGCCGGAGCGGCCGAGTTCGCCGCGGCACTCGCCGAGGCGGCCGCCGACGAGCGGGTCGACGCCCTGGTGGTGGTCTTCGCCCCGCCGCTGCCTGGCCAGCTCGCCGACACCGAGGCCGACTTCACCGCCGCGTTGCCCGCCGCGTTGGCCGCCGGCAAGCCGGCCGTGGCCACGTTCCTGGTCGGGCGGGTGCCCGCCGGGGTGCCGGCGTACCCGAGCGTGGAGGAGGCGGTACGGGCCGTCGGGTGGGTCGCCGCGTACGCCGAATGGCTGCGCCGGCCCGCCGGCACGGTGCCCGAGCTGCCCGGCGTCGACCGGGGCGCGGCGCAGGCGGCGCTGCGCGCGGACCCGTCCGACTCGGCGGGGCTGCTCGCCGCGTACGGCGTCGACGTGGTGGAGTCGGTGCCCGTCGGCTCGGCCGACGAGGCGACCGAGGCGGCCGGGCGGCTCGGTTTCCCGGTCGCGCTCAAGGCCGCCGCCCCCGGCCTGCGGCACCGCCTCGACCTCGGGGCGGTCCGTCTCGACCTGGCCGACGCGGCGGCCGTCCGCCGCGCGTACGCCGAGATGTCCGCGGTCTTCGGCGCGGACGTCCTGGTCCAGCCGATGGTCCCGCCCGGCGTGGCCTGCGTGGTGGAGGTGGTGGAGGATCCGGCGTTCGGCCCGGTCGTCGGGTTCGGGCTCGGCGGGGTCGCCACCGAGCTGCTCGGCGACCGGGCCTGGCGGGCGGTGCCGCTGACCGACCTCGACGCGGCCGAGCTGGTCGACGAGCCCCGGGCGGCGCCGCTGCTGCGCGGCCACCGGGGCGCCGCCCCGGTGGACCGGGCGGCCCTGGCCGACCTGCTGCTGCGGGTCGGCCGGCTCGCCGACGAGCAGCCCCGGGTCCGCTCGCTGACCCTCAACCCGGTGCTGGCCCGGCCCGACGGCATCTCGGTGCTGCACGCCACCGTCCGGGTCGGCTCGGCCGCGGCCCGCCCCGACACCGGCCCGCGCCGGCTCTGACCCCGGATCTCAGTCCCGGCTGGAGATCTGCTGCACGGCCCAGCCGTTGCCGTCCGGGTCGGTGAAGTAGACGAAGCCGACGTTGTCCAGCTCGTCGGGTACCGGGCGGGGATTCTTCCCGACCACCTGGATCTCGCTCACCTCGACGCCCCGCTCGACCAGTTCGGCGCGGGCCTTGGGCAGGTCGGACACGACCAGCTGGAGCCCCTTGAGCGAGCCCGGTGGCATCTCCGGCACCAGGCCCTTGCCGATCACGACGGAGCAGCCCGAGCCGGGCGGGGTCAGCTGCACCACCCGCGCGTCGTCGCTGATCGCCGTGTCGTGGTCGACGACGAAGCCGAGTCGCTCGGCGTAGAACTCCTTGGCCCGGTCCACGTCGGAGACCGGTACCACCACCACTTCCAAAGTCCAGTTCATCGTCCCTGCCTAGCCTGCCCAAGGCGCCGGTTCAAGCACCGACGCGACGCAAGGCCCCGGCGAACCGCCGGGGCCTTGCGCGCCAGCGCACTCAGCAGGCGTACGCCTCCAGGCGCTGCGCCCGCTCCGGGGCCCGCAGCTTCAGCAGCGTCACCTTCTCGATCTGCCGGATCCGCTCCCGGGACAGGCCGAACTCCCGCCCCACCTCGTCCAGCGTGCGCTGCCGGCCGTCGTCCAGGCCGAACCGGAGCCGGATCACCGCCTGCTCCCGCTGGGAGAGGGTGGCCAGCACGATGCTCACCTCGTTGCGCAGCTCGCCCTGCGCGGCGGCGTCACCCGGCTCGGCGGCCGGGTCGACCGCGGCGACGAAGTCACCGAGGGCGCTCTCGCCGTCCTCGCCGACCGCCTGGTCCAGGCTGACCGGCTCCCGGTCGTACGAGATCAGCTCGATGACCTGGAACTCGGGGATTTCCATCGCCCGGGCGACCTCGGCGACGGTGGGTTCGCGCCCCAGCGAGACGGACAGCTCGCGGCGGGCCCGGACCATTCGGTTGACCTGCTCGACCATGTGCACCGGGATGCGGATGGTGCGGGCCTGGTCGGCCATCGCGCGGGTGATGGCCTGGCGGATCCACCAGGTGGCGTACGTGGAGAACTTGTAGCCCTTGGCGTAGTCGAACTTCTCCACCGCGCGGATCAGGCCGAGGTTGCCCTCCTGGATCAGGTCGAGGAAGGGCATGCCGCGACCGGTGTACCGCTTGGCGATGCTGACCACCAGGCGCAGGTTCGCCTCCAGCAGGTGGTCCTTGGCCGCGCGGCCCTCGGCGGCGATCAGTTCCAGGTCGGCCCGCAGCTCGGCGGAGACCGGCGTGCAGGTGGCCAACTTCTCCTCGGCGAACAGCCCGGCCTCGATCCGCTTGGCCAGCTCGACCTCCTGCGCGGCGGTCAGCAGCTTCGTCCGGCCGATGCCGTTCAGGTAGGCCCGGACCAGGTCGGTGGAGACGCCGCGCTCGTCGGTGGCGTCCAGGTCGATCAGGGTGTCGGTGCCGTGCTCGGCCTCGGTGGTGCCCGCCGGGCGGATCCGGTGCTCGCTCATCTGAAGGGCCATCTCAGTTCTCCCCGTGTCCACGTCTGTGCCGCGTCCATCCGGCCCAGTGGTGCCGGTGACTCACAGCTTGGCGGGCGGGGCGTGAAACGGGAGTGAGGCGATCGGGGACCCGACAGGAATCCCCGTCGGACGTGCGCGCCCGGTGGGCGTGTCGTCGCCGAGGGTTGCTTGCCGGGTCCGGTTACCGTGCCAGCGGTCGGCCAGTGGTCGGCCGACCCGCCGGCGACCGCCGGCGGACCCGGGACAGGCAACGGAGGGCGTCGTGGTCTTCAAGCGGCTCATGCAGGCGATGGGCGTCGGTGGCCCGTCGGTGGAAACTGTGCTGGCGAACCCGCACTGCCGCCCCGGCGGTCAGCTGGAGGGGGTCATCCACGTGGCCGGCGGCGACCACCCGGTGGACGTCTCGTACGTGGCGCTGGGCCTGGTGACCCGGGTCGAGGTGGAGAGCGGCGACAACGACTACGACACCACCCAGGAGTTCCACCGGCAGCACGCGACCGGCGCGTTCCGGCTGGAGCCGGGGCAGCGCCACGACATCCCGTTCCGCTTCGCCGTGCCCTGGGAGACCCCGGTCACCGAGCTGTACGGGCAGCACCTGCACGGCATGACGATGGGGCTGCGTACCGAGCTGGAGGTGGCCCGCGCGGTGGACAAGGGTGACCTGGACGCGGTGGCGGTGCACCCGCTGCCGGCACAGGAGCGGATCCTGGAGGCGTTGCTGCGGCTGGGCTTCCGGTTCGCCCGGGCCGACGTCGAGCGGGGCCACATCTACGGCGTCCGGCAGACGTTGCCGTTCTACCAGGAGATCGAGTTCCACCCGGCGCCGCAGTACGCCGGCGCGATCAACCAACTGGAGGTCACCTTCGTCGCCGACGCCCAGCAGATGCAGGTGGTACTGGAGCTCGACAAGCGCGGCGGCCTTCTCACCGAGGGCCGGGACGCGTTCGGCCGGTTCGCCGTCGACCACGCCACGGTGGACCGCACCGACTGGGCGGCGCAGCTCGACGGCTGGCTGCGCCAGTCGCTCCAGCGCCGCGGCCTCTTCTCCTGACCGCCCACCCACCCGCTCCGGCGCCCGGTGATCACGAGGTTTGCGCGGGGTCCCTGGTGATCCTGACGGAAGCTTCTTGATCACCAGGCGGGCGACGAGGTGTGGGGTGGGGGTCAGAGGTCGAGGAGGATGGTCCGGGGGCCGATGTTGACGCTCTCCACCAGCATGTGGGCGCGGAACCGGCCGGTCTCCACCTTGGCGCCGCGCGAGCGCAGCGCCTCGACGACTGCGGTCACCAGGGGTTCCGCCATCTCCGCCGGGGCCGCGGCGGTCCAGGTGGGGCGGCGGCCCTTGCGGGCGTCGCCGTAGAGGGTGAATTGGCTGACCACCAGGATCGGCGCACCGGTGTCGGCAGCGGACCGCTCGTCGTCGAGGATGCGCAGCTCGTGCACCTTGCGGGCGATCGTGCGGGCGATGTCGACGGTGTCGGTGTGGGTCACCCCGAGCAGCACCAGCAACCCGTCGTCGATCGCCCCGACCACCTCACCGTCGACCGTCACGCTGGCCCGGCCGACCGTCTGCACCACCGCGCGCATCAGCCGACCCTACCGGAGGCGACCGGCGCGAGCGCCGGGCGGTCCGGCGTCCGCCGGGGTGCCGGCGTCACCCGGCCACCGGCTCGATGAAGCCCCGCTCCACGAGGTGCGCCACGATCGGGGCGGCCGCCTCGGCCAGCTCGGCCGGGGCGACGTCGTGCGCGGCCGCGAGCAGGGCGAGCTGGTCGCGCAGCGGCAGCCGGCCGTCGGCGCCCCCGACCAGGGCGAGGACGAGGGGGTCGATCTCCTCGGTCCAGCGCAGCCCGTGCGGCATGGCGATGGCCTGCCGGTCCACCGCCCAGCCCTCGGCGCCCATGGTGGCCTCCTGCCGCAGCTGGAGGCCGTCGGCGGCCCGGTAGCGCGCGGCGAGTAGCCCGTCGGTGTCGCGGGCGCGTAGCCAGTCCTGCCGGTCGAACCAGGCGGCGATCCGGTCACCCAGCGGCGCCTCCACCCGCTGGCGCAGGTCCTCCACCCGGACGACCGGGTCGTCGTGGCCGGCCCGGCGCAGCGAGACGATGCCGAACCCGATCGCCTCCACCTTGTGCGCGTCGAACCAGTCCAGCCAGTCGGCCGTCCGCCGGGGGTCGGCCGCCTCGCCGACGTCGGTGAGCCACAGGTTGACGTACGCCATCGGGTCGGCCACCTCGCGCTGGATCACCCAGGCGTCCAGGCCGGTGCCGGCGAACCAGCCGGCCACCCGCTCGTCCCACGCCTCGCCCGCGACGTGCACCCAGTTCGCCAGGTACTGCATGGTGCCGTCCTCGGTGAGCAGGTCGGGCGCGGCGGCGGCCAGTTCCGCGCCGATCGCGTCGCCGACCCGGCCGGAGTCCCGGTAGACGTGGGTGGTGGTGCCCGGCCCCACCACGAACGGCGGGTTGCTCACCACCAGGTCGAACCGGCGGCCGGCCACGGGCGCCACCAGGTCGCCGCGGAGCAACTCCCAGCGCTGGCCGTTGAGGGCGGCCGTGGTGGCGGCGAAGCGCAGCGCCCGCTCGGAGACGTCGGTGGCGGTGACGGACCGGGCGTGGGTGGCCAGGTGCAGGGCCTGGACGCCGGAGCCGGTGCCCAGGTCCAGCGCGGTGTCGACCGGGCGGCGCACCGTCGCACCGATCAGCGTCTGGGTCGCCCCGCCGATGCCGAGCACGTGCTCGGCGTGCAGTGGCCGGCCGGGGCGGGCGCTGGCCGGCACGTCGGCGAGTACCCACCAGTCGTCCCCGTACGGCTCCAGGTCCAGACCCATCCGCAGCCCGTCGCCGTGCCGCTCGACCAGGCCCCCGGTGAGCGCCTCCTCGATCGACAGTGGCGCCAGCGCGGCGGCGACCGCGGCCTCCGGCTCGGTCTGCTCGCAGATGAACACCCGGATCAGCGTGCCGAGCGGGTCGCGTTCCTCGGTGGCCCGCAGCGCGGCCCGGAAGTCGTTGCGGGCCCCCCCGCCGGTGGCCTGCGGGCCGAGCCGGGCGGCGATCCCGTTCGAGGTGTATCCCGCCCGGGTCAGCGCGGTCCGCAGCGCCTCGACCCCGGTGGGGGAGAGCAACATGTCGTGTCCGTCCACGTCGTCATCCTGCCCGGTGCCCGTGCATGGCACCCGGTCACCCGCCCGATCCGGTCCGGCACCCGCATAAATCGATAGCCATCTCTATTATGTGCGTACATCATCGACAACGGCATCCGGACCACCCACTCGCAGTTCGGCGGCCGGGCCACCTGGGGCACGAACACGGTGGACCAGAACAACACCGACTGCAACGGCCACGGCACGCATGTCGCCGGCACGGTCGGCGGCTCCACCTACGGCGTGGCCAAGCAGGTCCGGCTGATCGCGGTGAAGGTGCTCAACTGCTCCGGCAGCGGCACCACCACCGGCGTGGTCAACGGCATCAACTGGGTGACCGCCAACGCGGTGAAGCCGGCGGTGGCCAACATGAGCCTCGGCGGCGGGGCCAGCAGCGCCATCGACAACGCGGTGGCCAACTCGATCAACTCCGGGATCAGCTACGCGGTGGCGGCCGGCAACTCCAGCGCCAACGCCTGCAACTACTCCCCGGCCCGGGCCCCCGCGGCGATCACCGTCGGGGCGACCACCAGTAGCGACGCCCGCGCCTCCTACTCCAACTACGGCTCCTGCGTGGACATCTTCGCCCCCGGGTCGAGCATCCTGTCGGCCTGGCGGACCAGCGACACCTCGACCAACACCATCAGCGGCACCTCGATGGCCGCACCGCACGTGGCCGGCGCCGCCGCCCTCGTGCTCTCGGCCAACCCGTCGTGGAGCCCGTCGCAGGTCACCAGCTATCTGACCAGCAACGCCACCACCGGCAAGGTGACCAACCCGGGCTCCGGCTCCCCGAACCGGCTGCTCTTCGTCGTCAACTGACCCCGATCCGGACGGCCGGGCGGGCCGCCCCCGCCGGGGACGGCCGGGTGGGCCGCCCTGGTCCGCCGGCCGCCGGTCAGGCGGCGGCGGTCTGCCGGAGCGGGTCGCTGGGGGTGGCCCCGCCGGTCGCCGGAAAGGCCCGGGCGGTGCCGTGCACCGTCACCGACACCGCGGCCCCGACCGGCATCGGGGTCGGGTCGTCCAGCACCCGGGCGGTGACCAGGGTGCCGTCAGCGAGCCGGAGACCCACCAGCGCGTCGTGCCCGTGGAAGTCGTGCCGCAGCACCGTCGCGGTGACGGCGCCGGGCCCGGGCGTGAGGCGGACCTGCTCCGGCCGGACCAGCACGGTCACCGGGCCGCTCGGCGCCGCCCCGGCGAGCGGGACGCTACCCAGCACGGTCCGCGCCGCGCCGCCCTCGGCGACCGCCGGCAGCAGCACCGCGTCCCCGACGAACCCGGCGACCCACTCGTCGGCGGGCTCCCGGTAGACGGTGGTCGGGTCGGCGCACTGCACCACCCGGCCGGCGCGCAGCACCACCACCCGGTCGGCGACCGAGAGCGCCTCGCCCTGGTCGTGGGTGACCAGCACCCCGGTCGCCCCGTCGGCGCGCAGCGCCTCCCGTACGTCGTGCCGCAGCCCGGCGCGCAGCCCCGCGTCGAGGGCGCTGAACGGCTCGTCCAGCAGCACCACCGACGGTCGGGGTGCCAGCGCCCGGGCCACCGCCACCCGCTGCTGCTGGCCGCCGGAGAGCTGATGCGGCATCCGGTCGCCGTACCCGGCCAGCCCGACCAGGGTGAGCACCTCCTCGACCCGGTCGCCCCGGCGGGCGGCCCGGTCCAGGCCGTACCCGACGTTGGCCGCCACGCTCAGGTGCGGGAAGAGCGCGCCCTCCTGCGGCACCACGGCGATCCGGCGGCGATGGGCCGGCCGGTGCCGGTCGGCGCCGGCGACCGGGACGCCGTCGATCCGGATCTCGCCGGCGTCGAGCCGCTCGAATCCGGCCAGGCAGCGCAGCAGGGTGGTCTTGCCGCAGCCGGACGGGCCGAGGACCGCGGTCAACTCACCGGACGGCACGGTGAGGTCCACCCCGGCCAGCGCGGTGACCGGCCCGTACCGCTTGACCACGCCGGTCAGCACGACCTCGCTCATCACCGGTCCTCCTTGTCGAGCAGGCCGCCGCGGGCGACCAGCAGCCAGGTGGGCAGCGCCGAGATGGCCACCAGCAGTGCCGCGTACGGGGCCGCGGCGGCGTACGCGCCGACGGCGGTGGCGGTCCACAGTTCGGTGGCGAGCGTGTCCGTCCCGGTGGGCCGCAGCAGCAGGGTGGCGGGGAGTTCCTTCATGCCGGTGAGGAAGACCAGCGCCGCGCCCGCCCCGATGCCGGGCAGGGTCAACGGCAGGGTGACCGTGCGCAGCACGGCCAGCGGCCCGCGGCCGAGCGACCGGGCCACCTCCTCCAGAGCGGGGGGCGACTGCGCGGCCGCCCCGGCCACCGCGCCCACCGCGAGGGGCAGGAAGAGCGTGGCGTAGGCCAGTGCCAGCAGCCACCGGGTCTGGTAGAGCGGGTACGCCACGGTGATCCCGAAGAAGATCAGCGAGAGCCCGATCACCACCCCGGGCAGGGCGTGCGCCAGGTACGCCAGCCGGTCCAGCACGGTGGCCAGCGGCCCCGGGGCGCGGGCGGTGAGCAGCCCCAGCGGCAGCGCCAGCAGCATGGTCAGCGCCGCGCCGGCCAGACTGATCGACAGCGAGTTGCCGGCGGCGGTGAGCACCTCGGCCAGCGCCCCGGGCCGGGACACCCCGGCCGCCAGCCGCCGGGCCAGGCTGACCGCCGGCAGGCCGAGCGCGAGCGCGGCCACGCCGGCGAGCGCCGCCAGGGCCGGCCAGCGGGCCGCGCCGAGCCGGAGCCGGGGGGCGTTCCGGCGGGCGCCGCCGAGGCGGGCGTACCGGGCACCGCGGCGCCGGCTGGCCGTCTCCCCGGCCAGCAGCAGCACGGTCAGCGCCACCAGCACGCTGGAGAGCACCAGCGCCCCGGTCCGGTCGAAGCCCAGGTCGAAGGCGACGAAGATGGCCCGGGTGAAGGTGTCGGCGCGCAGGATCGACACGGCGCCGAAGTCGGAGAGCACGTAGAGGGCGACCAGCAGCGCGCCGGCCGCGGTGGCCGGCCGGATCTGCCGCAGGGTCACCGCGGTGAAGGTCTGCCAACCGCCGCGCCCGAGCGAGCGGGAGACCTCCTCCTGGGCCGGGTCGGCGCCCCGCAGCGCCGCCGCGACCGGCAGGAAGACGTACGGGTAGGAGCAGAGGGTGAGTACCAGCGCCGCCGGCCAGAAGCCTGCCAGCCGGTCGACCGTGGACACCCAGGCGAACCCGGCGATGTAGGTGGGCACGGCCAGCGGCAGCGCGGCCAGCACCGCGAAGACCCGCCGGGCGGGCAGGTCGGTGCGGGTGACCAGGAAGGCGGCACCGACGCCGAGCAGCACGCAGGCCACGGTGACCACCGCGGCCAGGCCGAGGCTGCGCAGGGCGAGCAGCCCGACCCGCTCGGTCCAGAGTTCGGCGGCGATCCGGTCGGCGCCGGCCTCGGCGGTGCGTACGGCGAGGTAGACCAGCGGGAGCAGGGCCACGGCCACCGCGGCGGTCGAGGCCGTGAGCAGCGCCGGGCGTGGCGCCAGCCGACGCAGCCGCGGGCGTACGCCGGACGGGGCCGGTCCGGGCGGTACCGGCTCCGCGGTGGCGGTCGGGGTGCTCAGGGCACCAGCCCCGAATCCTTGATCAGGGCGACGGTGGCGTCGAGCGTGTCGAGGTCGTTCAGGTCGATGGTCGGGACCTTCAGTTCGGCCAGCGGCGGCACGTACGCCGGTGCGGCCACGCCGGGCATCACCGGGTACTCGAAGGTCTGCTCCGCGAAGTACGCCTGCGCCTCGGCGCCGAGCAGGTAGTCGACGAACGTCTGGGTGTCGGCGTCCTGGGCGGACCGCTTGAGCACCCCGACACCGGCCACGTTGACCAGTGCGCCGGTGTCCCCGTCGGGGAAGAAGTGCAGCTTGGCCTTGAGCCCGTCCGGGGTGGTGCCGTGTTCCTTGGCGATCTCGCCGAGGTAGTAGTGGTTCACCAGGCCGACCTGGATCGCGCCGCCGTGCACGTCCTCGACGATCTTGATGTTGTTGTCCCGGATTTGCGGTTCGTTGGCCCGGAGGCCGGCCAGGAAGTCCTTCGCCTTCTGCTCGCCGTGCTGCACCCGGATCGCGGTGACGAACGCCTGGAAGGAGGCGTTGGTGGGGGCGACGCCGACCTTGCCCCGCCACTTCGGGTCGGTCAGCTCGAACACGGACGCCGGCAGCTGGTCGGCGGTGACCTGGTCGACGTTGTACGCCAGCACCCGGGCGCGGGCGCTGACGCCGACCCACTGGCCGTTTCGGGCCCGGTACGCCTCGGGCACCTTGGCGCTGGTCGCTTCGGGCAGCGTGGTGAACATGCCCCGCTTGGCTACCGTGCCGAGCGCCCCGGCGTCCTGGGCGAGGAACGCGTCGGCGCGGGATCTGTCGCCCTCCTCCACCAGCTGCGCGGCCAACTGGGCGGTGGTCGCGTACCGGGTCTGCACCGTGATCCCGGTCTGCTGGGTGAACTTCTCCAGCAGCGGCTTCACCAGCTGCTCGTTCCGCCCGCTGTACACGGTGATCTTCTTGTCGTTCGGCTTGCCGGGGTCGGCGGCGTCGTCCTCGCCGGAACCGCAGGCGACCAGGCTGAACGCGAGCAGGCCGGTGGCGACCAGGGCCGCGGTGGACCTGCGGACGGAGACGGACATGTGGACCCCTTCTCGAAGTCGTACGCGCAGAAGTTAGTACAGCCTAACCTCACCCGCAATCGGGGCGGCAGTCGGATCCCCGGCACGGCGGAGCGTCGGCGCGACCCGCGGGCGCGGCAGCAGGCAGGATGGGCGCATGACGCTCGCGTTGCCCATCGACCCGGAGGCCAACCGGCTGCTGGCGCGCAGCCCGCTGGCCCTGCTCCTCGGCATGGTGCTCGACCAGCAGGTGCCGATGGAGAAGGCGTTCTCGTCGCCGTACGTGCTGACGCAGCGGCTGGGACACGAGCCGGACGCCCGTGAACTGGCCGGGTACGACCCGGAGGCCCTGGTCGCCGTCTTCGCCACCCCGCCCGCGCTGCACCGCTTCCCCAAGGCGATGGCGGCCCGGGTGCAGGAGGTGTGCCAGGTCCTCGTCGACCGGTACGACGGCGACCCGGCCCGGCTCTGGGCCGATGTCGCCGACGGCCGGGAACTGCTCCGCCGCATCGGCGAGCTGCCGGGCTTCGGCAAGCAGAAGGCGCAGATCTTCCTCGCCCTGCTCGGCAAGCGGTTCGGGGTGACGCCGCAGGGATGGCGCGAGGCCGCCGGCGGGTACGGCGACGCGGACGCCCACCGGTCGGTCGCCGACGTCACCGACGCCGAGTCGCTGCTCCGGGTCCGCGAGTACAAGCAGCAGATGAAGGCGGCGGCCAAGGCGGCGAAAACCTGACGCGGCGATCCGCCGTGCGCGATGGTGAAACCCGGCGGGTGACAGCGGCGGGCGGGGGATGGCGAGCAAAGCGGGAG
>NZ_POUB01000111.1 GCF_003236335.1 Micromonospora deserti | reverse complement strand
GTAGAGCGTGCCCAGCTGGCCGCCACCGACCAACCCCGGTGACCGCCGCTCCGGCGGCACCGGCCCGGCGGGGTCGACCGGAGCCGACTTCCAGCCGGGCGGGTACCCGCCCGTCCCTCCCGGCGGCGCGTCCGCTCCGGGAGGCCCGGTCCACGGCGCGCCGTCCGGTCCGCGGCCTACCGGCGACCGCCAGCCCGGTCGGTACGACGGCGGCCCCGACCTGGGCACGCTCTACAGCACCGGCACCGACGGCCCGGGCTTCGCCACGGTCTCCTTCCCGACCAACCCGATCGAGAACTCCGACTCGTTGACCGGGCACATCCTGGCCCAGGGCTGGGCGGAGACGCCGTCCGACCAGCGCTCCAGCACGACCCGGGTGGTGGTCGTCCTGGCCGCCTCGCTCGGCCTGCTGGTGGCGATCAGCGTGCTGGTCGTCCTGCTGGCGAACGACGCGATGGACGGGCTGATGGGCAACGTCCTGAGCAACTGACCCAGCACGCCGGCGGCCAGGGGTGAGCCCGCCCACTACCGATCAGCGGTCGGGTGGCGGCTTCCCGTGGCCGCCGTACACTTGTGGAGATCACTGACCCGGCGCGCGCCCTGCGCGCCCATGGGCGATCTTGCGGGCGATCCCGGCGGCGTTAGCTGCGGCAGGCCATCGCGAAGATGCGCCCCGCTCGAAAGGCATTTCTTGACCACCTCTGCTGATCCCAGCACGTCCACCTCCCTCCTTCAGCCCGCCGCCGAGCCGGCCGCCCCGGTGCCGGCCACCGCGCCGGAACCCACCGACTTCGCCGCGCTTGGCCTGCCCCAGCCGCTGGTCCGCGCGCTGGCCCGGCAGGGCATCACCGCGCCCTTCGAGATCCAGCGCGCCACCGTGCCGGACGCGCTCGCCGGCCGGGACGTCCTCGGCCGCGGCCAGACCGGCTCCGGCAAGACCCTGGCCTTCGGGCTGCCGCTGCTGGCCCGGGTGGCCGGCGGTGAGCGGGCCCGGCCGCTGCGCCCCCGGGCGCTGGTCCTGGTGCCGACCCGGGAACTCGCCATGCAGGTCAACGACGCTCTGCTGCCGCTCGGCAAGGCCGTCGGCGTGTTCCTGAAGACCGCCGTCGGCGGGGTGCCGTACGACCGGCAGATCGACGCCCTGCGGCGCGGGGTGGAGATTGTGGTGGCCACCCCGGGCCGGCTGGGCGACCTGATCGACCGGGGCGTCTGCCACCTGGACGACGTGGCGACCACCGTCCTCGACGAGGCCGACCAGATGGCCGACATGGGCTTCCTGCCCGAGGTCACCGAACTGCTGGCGAAGACCCCGGCCGGGACGCAGCGGCTGCTCTTCTCGGCCACTTTGGACGGGGACGTCGACGCGCTGGTCAAGCGGTTCATGACCGACCCGGTCACCCACTCCACCGCCCCGCCGACGGCTGCGGTGTCCACCATGGACCACCACATGCTGCTGATCCCGCCGCACGACAAGTTCCCGGTGACGGCGTCGATCGCGGCCCGGGAGGGCCGGACCATGGTCTTCGCTCGTACCCAGCTCGGCGTCGACCGGCTGGTCGAGCAGCTGGCCACCGTCGGCGTACGGGCTGGTGGGCTGCACGGGGGCAAGACCCAGCGGATGCGTACCCGCACGCTGGCCGAGTTCCGGGAGGGCCGGATGAACGTCCTGGTCGCCACGGACGTGGCGGCCCGAGGCATCCACGTGGACGGGGTCTCGCTGGTGCTGCACGTCGACCCGCCGAAGGACCCCAAGGACTACCTACACCGCGCCGGGCGTACCGCCCGGGCCGGGGAGTCGGGCGCGGTGGCCACCCTGGTGTTGCCGAAGCAGCGCCGGACCACCCTCGCCATGCTGGAGAAGGCCGGCGTCGAGCCGGCCCAGACCCGGGTGCGGGCCGGTGACCCGGCGCTGGCCGAGCTGACCGGCGCCCGCGAGCCCAGCGGCGTGCCGGTGCGCAACGAGCCGGAGGAACCGCGCCGGCACAGCGACCGCCCGGGCGGCCCACGCCGCTACGGCGACCGGCCGCAGGGCGAACGGCGCTACGGCGACCGGCCCACCGACGGCCGCGGCTACGGCGACCGGCCGCAGGGCGAACGGCGCTACGGCGACCGACCCCAGGGCGAACGCCGCTACGGCGACCGGCCAGGCGACGGCCGTGCCTTCGGCGCCCGCAGCTTCGAGGACCGGGGCGAACGGCGCTACACCGACCGACCGCAGGGCGAACGCCGCTACACCGACCGACCGCAGGGCGAACGCCGCTACGGCGACCGCCCCACCGACGGCCGCGGCTACGGCGACCGCGACGCGGGCGAACGGCGCTACACCGACCGACCGCAAGGCGAGCGCCGCTACGGCGACCGGGGCGGGTTCCGGCCGGAGGGCCGGGGCCGGGACGACCGGCCGCGCGACGACCGGCGGGGCTACGGCGGCCGACCGGCGGCGCGTACCCACTGAACGGTCGAGGGACCGTGAACGCCGCCGCGGAGCTCCGGCTCCGCGGCGGCGTCTCCGCATGCCCTGCCGGCGTGCTCCGGGTCGCGTAACGTCCGGCTCATGTCGACCATGCCGAAGTCGCTCTTCTGGACCCGGACGGACACCGCCGGCGCCGAGCACGCCCTCGTCGACGACGGCCAGGGACTGGCCGCGCGGGGCAGCCAGCTGGCCGTCGACCCGATCCCGTACACCTGCCGCTACCAGCTGGCCACCGATCCGGAGTGGGCCACCGTCCGGTGCGAGGTCGAGGCCGAGGGGTCCGGCTGGCTGCGCAGCGTACGGCTGGAACGGGCCGCGGACCGGTGGCGGGTGACCACCACCGAGCAGGGTGACCTGGACGCGGCCCTGACCGCCGCCGGGCACCCGCCGGTCGGGCTGCCCGGCACCGACGACCCGGACCGGCTGGCCGCCGCCCTCGACGTCGACCTGGGCGGGTCCGCGCTTTTCAACGCCCTGCCGGTACGCCGGCTCGGGCTGCCCGCGGCGCCGGCCGACGTCCCGCACCGGATCGTGGTGGCGTGGGTGCTGGTGCCCAGCCTGGTGGTGGTGCCCGCCGAGCAGGTCTACACCCCGCTCGGCCCCGGCGGGGTGCGATTCACCAGCGACACCTTCACCGCCGACATCGACCTCGACGCCGACAGGTACGTACGCCGCTACCCCGGCCTGGCCGAGCGGATCGACCCGCGCTGACCGGCCGGCACGGCGCCGCCGACGTCGGCCGGCGGAGGCAGACGCGGCGGCTCAGGCCGGCCAGGCCCCGGTGGTCAGGAAGCGCTCGACGGTGGCCAGGTGCGGGGTCAGGTCGAGGCCCTGGGCGGCCACCCAGGCGTCGGCGTAGTAGGTGTCGGCGTACCGGTCGCCCGCGTCGCAGATCAGGGTCACCACCGAGCCGGTGCGGCCCTCGGCGAGCATGCCGGCGATCAGCCCGAACGCGCCCCACAGGTTGGTGCCGGTCGAGCCGCCCACCCGTCGGCCGAGCACGGCCGAACCGGCCCGCATCGCGGCCAGCGAGGCGGCGTCGGGGACCTGGACCATCCGGTCCACCACCGAGGGCAGGAAGGACGCCTCCACACTCGGCCGGCCGATCCCCTCGATCCGGGAGCCCCGGCCGGTGCGTACCGACCAGTCGGCCGCCTGCCAGGCGGGGTAGAACGCGGAGTTCTCCGGGTCGACCACGCAGAGCTTGGTGGGCAGCCGGCGGTAGCGGGCGTAGCGGCCGATGGTGGCGCTGGTGCCGCCGGTGCCGGCGCCCACCACGATCCAGGCCGGCACGGGGTGCCGCTCCAGGGCGAGCTGCGCGTAGATCGACTCGGCGATGTTGTTGTTGCCCCGCCAGTCGGTGGCCCGCTCGGCGTAGGTGAACTGGTCCATGAAGTGCCCGCCGGAGTCCTCGGCGAGCCAGCGGGCCTCGACGACCACCTTCGCCGGGTCCTCCACCAGGTGGCACCGGCCGCCCTGGAACTCGATCTTCGCGATCTTCTCCGGGGACGTGGAGGCCGGCATCACCGCGATGAACGGCAACCCGAGCATCCGCGCGAAGTACGCCTCGCTGACGGCGGTCGACCCGGAGGACGCCTCGACGATGGTGGTCTCCGGCCCGATCCAGCCGTTGCAGAGCCCGTAGAGGAAGAGCGATCGGGCCAGCCGGTGTTTCAGCGAGCCGGTGGGGTGCACCGACTCGTCCTTGAGATAGAGGTCGATGCCCCACGCCCGGGGCAGCGGGAACGGCAGCAGGTGGGTGTCGGCGGACCGGTTGGCGTCCGCCTCAACGGTGGCGATCGCCTCGGTCACCCACCGCCGGCTGGCCTCGTCGCACCGGTCGAGATGAGTCACGCCGGAAACGTAGCAAGTCCGGTCAGCGCGGGTCGCGGCCACGTCGGCGCTGGCGGCGCTGACCGGCCCGGCCGGCCGCGAGGATCAGCGGGGTGAGCCGCAGCGCCGCGCCGGGCAGCGCGTCGAAGAGCCGGACCTGCGCGCCGCGCCAGCGCGGGACGCTGACCACCGCGCGCGGCCGCCGGGCCAGCCGGGCGGCCCGCCGGGCCACCCGTTCGGGGCTGAGCAGCGTCCCGGTGAAGGAGGCCGCCGCGGCCGGTTCGTCGAGCTTGTCGTGCAGCATCGGCGTCCAGATCCCGTCCGGGCACAGGCACGACACGTGTACGTCGCGATGGCCGGCCAGGCGCAGGTCGGCCTGGATGCCGATGCTGAAGGCGACCAGGGCGTGCTTGCTGGCCGCGTAGACGGTCTCGCCGGGGGCGGCCACCAACCCGGCCAGCGAGACGACGTTGAGCACGTGCCCGTGCCCCTGGGGCCGCATCACCGCCAGCGCGGCGAGGGTGCCGTTCATCGCGCCCAGCGCGTTCACCTCGATCACCCGCCGCCGGGTCGCCGCGTCGTGCTCCCAGGCGGGGCCGGTGACCAGGATGCCGGCGTTGTTCACCCAGAGGCCGAGCCCGTGCCGACCGGCGGCCTCGGCGGCCACCGCGGCGCAGGCGGCCTCGTCGCGCACGTCCAGCGGCCGGGACCAGCCGCCGAACGGGCCGGCGGCGGTGGCGACCGCCTCGGCGTCGACGTCGGTGAGGAGCACCGGCCAGCCGTCGGCGTGCAGCGCGGCGGCGACCGCCCGGCCGAGGCCCCCCGCGGCCCCGGTCACCACGGCCGCTCCGGGCGCCGGCTTGGTCATCGGCGCACGCTACCGCCGGGGCGGACGGCGCACCAGACCCGGCCGAGCGAGCGGCTCATCCGGCCGGCCCGTGGTCAGGTGAACGGTGGGGCGACCGGCTGGGGGCGGTTCTCCCACTTGGTGGAGAGGGCGATGCTGGTGCGGGTGGAGGCCACCCCGGGGGTCCGGTTCAGCCGTACGATCAGCTGCTCCAGCTCCGCGATGGTGCCGACCCGCGCCTTCAGCAGGAAGGACTCGACGCCGGCCATGAAGTAGCAGGACTCGATCTCCGGCATCCGCCGGAACGCCTCCAGCACGTCGTCGGTGTCGCCGCCGGAATCCTCCACGATGCCGATCAGGGCGGTGACGCCGAGCCCGACCGCCTCCGGCTCGACCTCCGCCCGGTACGCCCGGATGACGCCGCTCGCCTCCAGCTTGCCGACCCGCTCGTGCACGGCCGGCGCGGAGAGACCGACCTGCCGGGCCAGTTCGGCGTACGACAGGCGGGCGTTGCCGCGCAGCAGCTCCAGGAGGCTCAGGTCGATGGCGTCCACGGACTGTAGACCCTAGTCGCCCGGGCGTAACGTCGGGCGTCCGGTGCGCGTTGTGCATGACAGCAGGTAACAGTTCGCATACTTACTGTCAAGGGAGCGCGCCGCCGGTACCATTTACTAACTTCCCACTCAGCACTTTTTTCGCGTTTGGCGGACAGCACAGGTCGCTGGTGCTGTAATTGCCATACGTCCCTCATGACGGCTCTGGGCTCGCACCGGCCGGGGGCAGTGTGTTCAGCCGGGGGCTTCGTCGACGCGAGGAGGGGGCTGTGGACACTGGAGATCGCCTGCTGACACCGGGTGAGGTCGCCGCGCTGTTTCGGGTTGACCCGAAGACTGTGACGAGATGGGCGGCGGCGGGCCGGATCGGCAGCATCCGGACTCCAGGAGGGCATCGCCGGTTTCGGGAATCCGAGGTGCGGGCCCTGCTTGAGGGGGAGGGCATGCTGGACGAGGCGGAGGACGTGGGCAGACCGCGCAACACCGGCCCGACCGCCTCGACCGGGCCCGGCCCGGCCAACGCCGGCATGTACTGAGTGGGTGCGGAGGAGACGCGGGCCGGACACAGGTCCGGTCCGCGTTCGGTATCGAGTGGCGGAAGACAATCGGCGGGGGCGCCGCAAGCGGCCGCGCCGAGCGGCGGCCCAGGGTTACTCCCGCGCCGCGCCCAGCTCGCCTGACCAGCGCCGGAACAGTGTGTGCGGCACGCCGAGCGCGTCCAGCACCTTGCCGGCCACGAAGTCCACGAGCTGCGCGGCGGAGGCCGCCGCTCCCGCGCCGTAGAAGCCGGGACTGGCCGGCAGCACGACCGCACCGGCGTCGTGCAGCGCGATCAGGTGCTCCAGGTGGCTGCGGGTCACCGGCGTCTCCCGGGGCACCACGACTACCGGCCGACGCTCCTTGAGATTGACCTCGGCGGCCCGTTGCAGCAGGTCCTTGGAGAGCCCGATGGCGATGCCGGCGCAGGCCGCCGTGCTCGCGGGAACCACCGCCATCCCGCGTACCCGGTAGGAGCCGCTGCTCGGGCCGGCCGCGAGGTCACCGGCGGACCAGTGCCGCACGTCTGCGCCGGTCAGGTCCCGACCCAGCCAGGCGGCCAGGTCCTCGGCCCAGTGGGCGTCCCGGAACGGTCGGCCGGTCTCGTCCAGCACGGTGAGCCGGGCGGCCCGGGAGACGATCAGGTCCACCGGCTCACCGGCGTCGAGCAGCGCCCGCACGACGGCCGCCGCGTACGGCGTGCCGGACGCCCCGGAGACTCCGACCACCCATGGTTCGCGCATGCCACCAGACTGCCTGGTCGCCACCGCCCGGCGCCGGCCACCCCGGGCGTCCGCGAAGTCCGTCCGGCGGTTGTCCCCACGGGCGCGTTGCCCGGGCGGGGGCGCGCGTTTCCCGGCGACCTGCCATGCTGCCGGAGGCGATTCGCGCGGTCGCAGATCGCACGGGAGGAAGCGGTGCTGACCGGTAGTGTCCTCGAGTCATTACGGTCCGCGTGCCCCATCCCACCCCGGCTCTCGCCGCACGCCGACCGGGTGCAGCGGTGGCTGGGCGAGGAGCTGCTGCCCGGGCTCGGCCTGCCGCTGGACGGGGCCGCCCGGAATCGGCTGGCCGCCGCGGGTTTCGCTCGGTACGCCGGCCGGCTCTACCCGGACGCCGGCGAGGCCGACCTTCGGGTGGTGACCGCCCTGTTCACCTGGTTCTTCCTGGTGGACGACGCCTGCGACGGGCCGGGTCGGCTGGGCACCGAGCAGATCCGGGCCCTGCGTGCCGCCGCGGTGACCATGCTGACCAGCGGCCCGCGGGTCCGCCACGCCGGCCTGACCGGGCCGCTGCGGCGGCTGCTGCTGCGGGCCTGGCGGGAGCCCTGGCGCCGGATGCCGGCCCGCTGGCGGGCGCGGATGGCCGAGGCCGTCGCCCACCACCTCGACGGCACCTGGCAGGAGGCGGTCAACAAGGCCGCCGGCCGGCGCCCCGGCGTCGCCGAGTACGTCGAACTGCGCCGGGCGACCTCCGCCGCGTACGTGTCGTATCCCCTGGTGGAGTTCGTCACCGGGCGCCCGCTGCCCGACCCGGTCTACCGCCACCCGCTGCTGCGCCGGATCGCCGACACCGGCAACGACCTGCTCTCCTGGTACAACGATCTGGCGTCGCTGGAACGGGACCAGGCCACCTCGGGCGGGCACAACCTGGTGCTGGCGGTGGCCGCCGAGCGGCGGGTCCCGGTGGAGACGGCCGTCGAGCTGGTGGCCGACCGGTGGCGGGAGTCGATGCGGCACTTCGTCGAGTTCCGCGCGGCGGTGCCGTCGTTCGGGCCGACGCTGGACGAGGCGGTCACCGACCATCTCGAGGCGGTGGCGAACGCGGTGCGCGGCACCGTGGAGTGGACGCTGGAGAGCGCCCGCTACCCCGGTGCCCGGCCCGAGCCGGCCACCGCCAGCCGGATCAGGGGCCCAGGTTGAGCCGGATCACCAGGTCGAGCAGGGCGAAGGCGAAGAGCGCGATGCCGACGAACCCGTTGGCGGTGAAGAACGCCCGGTTCACCTTGCTCAGGTCGGCCGGGGTCACCACCAGGTGCTGGTAGCCGAATGCGACCGCGGTGAGCGCCAGCCCGATCCACCAGAGCCAGCCGAAGCCGACCAGCCCGCCGAAGCAGATGAACAGCGCGAAGGTCACCACGTGCGCGGCGGTGGAGGCGTGCAGCGCGAAGCGCAGCCCGTAGCGGGCGGGCACGCTGTGCACGCCGATCTGCCGGTCCACCTCGGCGTCCTGGCAGGCGTAGATCAGGTCGAAACCGCCGATCCAGAGGCCGACGGCGGCGCCGAGCAGCCAGGCCGGCCACGACCCGGCGAAGGTGCCGGTAACCGCGAGCCAGGCGCCGACCGGGCCGACCGCCTGGGCCACCGCGAGGATGGCGTGCGGCCAGTTGGTGAACCGCTTGCCGTACGGGTAGACCACCAGCGGCACCACCGCGAGCGGGGCGAGGGCCAGGCAGAGCGGGTTGAGCAGGGCGGCGGCGGCCAGGAAGACCGCCAGGGCGACCGCCGCGCCGGTCCAGGCCGTGCGCACGCTCACCGCCCCGGTCACCAGCTCTCGGTTGGCGGTACGCGGATTCCGCGCGTCGATCCGCCGGTCCAGGATGCGGTTGGCGGCCATCGCGAACGTCCGCGCCCCGACCATGGCCACGGTGATCAGCAGCAGGTCACCCCACCGCACCCGCCCGCCGTCGACCCGCATCGCGGTCAGCGCCGACAGGTACGCGAACGGCAGCGCGAACACCGAGTGCTCGATCGCGACGAGGTCGAGGAACGCCCGCACCCTCCCCCGCGGTCGGGCCCGTGCCGGACCGGCCGGAGCGGAGGACGGGGACGAGTCGGGGGCCGACACGGCAAGATCGTGGGGGTCCGTGGAGGCGGCCATCAGATCCCGTACTCCTTCCAGCGCTTGTCGACCAGCGCGACCATTTCGGGGGACATGCTCATCTCCTCGGGCCAGCCGCGGGTGTAGCCCTCGGCGGGCAGCTTGCGGGTGGCGTCGATGCCCGCCTTGCCGCCCCAGAACTGCTGGTACGAGGCGTGGTCGAGGTGGTCCACCGGGCCCTCGGTGAGCAGCAGGTCCCGGGCGTAGTCGACGTTGCCGAAGGCGCGGAAGGCGACCTCGGCGTAGTCGTGCACGTCGCAGTCCTCGTCGACGATCACGATCAGCTTGGTCAGCGACATCAGGTGCGCGCCCCAGATGGCGTTCATCACCTTCTGCGCGTGCTTCGGGTAGCGCTTGCGGATGGACACGATCGCGCAGTTGTGGAAGACCCCGGCGGCCGGCAGGTCGTAGTCGACGATGTCCGGGATCAGCAGCTTGAGCAGCGGCTGGAAGATCCGCTCGGTGGCCTTGCCCAGGCCGTGGTCCTCCTGTGGGGGCTTGGAGGTGACGATCGAGTGGTAGACCGGGTCCCGCTGCATAGTCATGGTCTCGACGTGCAGCACCGGGAACGGCTCGACCGGGGTGTAGAAGCCGGTGTGGTCGCCGAACGGCCCCTCCGGTAGCCGCTCGCCGGGCTCCAGGTAGCCCTCCAGCACCACCTGCGCGTGCGCCGGCACCTGCAACGGCACGCTGAGGCAGTCGACCATCTCCACCCGCTCGCCGCGCAGGAACCCGGCAAACAGATACTCGTCGATGTCACCGGGGAGTGGGGCGGACGCGGCGTAGCTGACCACCGGGTCGCAGCCGATCGCCACCGCGACCGGCAGCCGCTGGCCCAGCCGCTCGGCCACCGCGTGGTGGGCGGTGGAGTCCTTGTGGATCTGCCAGTGCATGCCGAGGGTGTTGCGGCTGTGCTGCTGGAGCCGGTAGAGCCCGAGGTTGCGCTTGCCGGTCTCCGGGTGCTTGGTGTGGGTGAGCCCGAAGTTGTGGAAGATCCCGCCGTCCCCCGGCCAGACCTGCAGGCCCGGCAGCCGGCCCAGGTCGACGTCGTCGCCCCGGTATACCACCTGCTGGCAGGGGGCGGTTCTGACCTTGCGCGGCGGCACCGACTTGAGCTGAATGACCTTGCCCAGCCCTTCGCGGATGCCGGACCAGCCGACCGGCAGCTCGGGCTTGACCAGCGCGCCGATCCGGTCGCCGATCTCATCCAGCGACTCGACGCCGAGCGCCATCGCCATCCGCTTCTCGGTGCCGAACAGGTTGATCGCCACCGGCATCTCACCCCGGGTCGGCTGTTCGAAGAGCAGGGCCGGGCCGCCGGCCCGGACCGTCCGGGTGACGATCTCGCTGATCTCCAGCGTGGGGTCGACCGGGACGGTGATCCGTCGCAGCTCACCGGCGCGCTCCAGCGCCGCGAGGAAGTCCTTGAGGTCGGTGTACGGGAAGCCACGAGCCGCCATGGCAGTCAGTCTCCCGCACCGGCGTCCCGGTCGCCCCAGCCGGGTGGCGGATGTCGCCGGCGGGGTGTGCGCTCCACCACAACAGCTGCCGATGGGGGCGGATGTGTCGGTGTCCGGCGGCACCATGCGTGGGCTGTCGCAGGGAGCGAAGGGGGCCGCGGAGTTCGCGGACATCTCGGTCGTGCAGACCCCGGAGACGTTGCGGCGGTTCCGCGACGAGATCCTGGCCCCGATCTCGCCGACACCGCGGCGATGGCCCGTATCCGGCAGCGGTGGACGCTCCTCGACCGGGTCGCCGCCGAACTCTGAGGACCGGGCCGCGACTGTCAGCCGGCCGGCTCCCACGCGTGGGCGGCCAGCGGCGGGTCGAGCGGTGCGCCGGTGAGCCGGTTGGCGAAGGTGGAGATGGTGTACGTGCCGACGCCGAGCACCACGTCCAGGGCGTGCCGCGGCTGGTAACCGGCGTCGAGGAAGGCGCGCAGCGCGTCCTCGGGCACCGCGCCCCGATGGTCGAGCACGGCCAGGGTGAACGTCCGCAGCGCCTCCAGCCGGGCGTCCGGCAGCGGCGTACCGGCGCGAAGCGCGTGGATCAGTTCGGCGTCGACCCCGAGCCGGGTCAGCGCGGCGGTGTGCAGCGCCACGCAGACGTGGCACTCGTTGCGGGTGCCGACGGTCAGCACGACCACCTCACGCCGCACGGGGTCGAGGCTGCTGGCCTCGAAGGCGGCGTTGGCGGCGAGGAAGCCGGTGAGCAGCTCCGGGGACTCGGCCATCAGGGCCACCGCGGCGGGCAGGTGGCCGAACCTGCGGCGTACCACCTCGACGGTCGGGCGGGCGGCGGCAGGGACGGTGTCGGGGGTGTGGCGGATGAAGACGGACATGGGTGACCTGCTTTCGGGGCGGGCGGCCGGAGCGCCGGTACGCCGGCGGGACCGACGTGGCGTAGGATCGTCAACGTGGTTGACCAAATAGTAAACGCGGTTGACAAACATGGCAACGGCTGAGTCCGACCGGCCCGGCTTCCTGCTGCCCCTGCTCCTGCTGGCCGGCTTCCGTACGCTCATCGACGACCTGCACGCGGAGCTCGCCCGGCAGGGGCACCCGGAGCTGCGACCGCTGCACGGCTTCGTGCTCCAGGCGGTCGGCTCCGACGGCACCACCGCCACCGAACTGGGCCAGCGGCTCGGCATCTCCAAGCAGGCGGCCGGCAAGACGGTGGACCGGCTGGTCGCCCTCGGCTACCTGGACCGCGCCGACGACCCCCGCGACGCCCGGCGCAAGCTGGTCCGGATGACCCCGCGCGGCCTGGACGGGCTGCGCCGCTCCGCGGTCGTCTTCGACCAGCTCCGGCAGCGTTGGGCGGACACCCTCGGCCCCGAGCGGGTCGCCGCGATCGAGGACGACCTGCGGGCCGTCACCCCCGCCAACTGGTTCCGTCTGGACGTGCCGGGCTGGTTCGGCGGCTGACCCGACCGCGAACCCGGAACCTCGCTGCGGGAGAGACAGGAGGTCAGTCGGGCAGGCCGCCGTAGGAGTGCAGACCCTCGAAGAAGATGTTGACGCCGAACAGGTTCATCAGCACGGTGAGGAAGCCGACCACGGCGAGCCAGGTCGCGACGTTCCGCTTCACGCTCGGGGTGGCCCGGGCGTGCAGGTAGCCGGCGTAGACCACCCAGGAGATGAACGCCCAGGTCTCCTTCGGGTCCCAGCCCCAGGGCCGGCCCCAGGCCGCCTCGGCCCAGATCGCCCCGGCGATCACCGCGAAGGTGAAGATCGGAAACGCGAAGGCGTGCAGCACGAAGGTCAGCCGCTCCAGGGCGGCCGCCGTCGGCATCCGCTTCGCCAGGGTGTACGGGAAGCTCCGCCGGCCCTGCTCGTAGCCGGCCCGCATCAGGTACGCCACGGCCGGCACGACGCCGAGCAGGAGGATGCCGGAGCTGAACACGATCGTCGACACGTGGATGACGAACCAGTACGAGTTGAGTGCCGGCACCAGCGGCACCACCGGCACGTAGAGCACCAGCTCGGCGGTGGCCACCAGCAGCACCATCACCAGGCTGAGGAAGAGCCCGAGGCGGCGCAGCGACGGCCGCTTCACCAGCACCACCAGCCAGGCGGCGACGCCGATCCAGGAGACCGTGAGTACGAACTCGTACATGTTGCCCCAGGGCATCCGGTCGGCGGCGACGCCGCGCGCGACCAGCGCCCCGAGGTGCAGCAGCGCCGCGAGCGCGGTGGCGGCGACGGCGATCCGGCCGCCCAGCCGGGCCCGCCGGGCCGTCCGCTCGGCCGCCGTTGGGCCGGGGGGCGCCGCCGGGACCACGGCGGGCGCCAGCGGAGGCAGGCCGCCGGCCGTGCCGACGCCGGCGCCGACCAGCTCGCGGACGGGCGCGGCGGCGACCCGGGCACGGGCGTTGCCGAGCGCGTACTCGACCGCGTGGCTGATCATCGCGACCAGGTACGCCAGGATCGCGAACGTCACCAGCTGGTCGGAGAGTGCGGACATCACTCGGCTCCTTCTCGCGCGCCGGAGCGGTCGCCGTCGTCGCGGCCCGCGCCGGCCCGCTCGTCCGGCCGCCCGTCGCCACTGACCGCGGCGACGAGCTGCCCGAACTCGTCGGCGAACCCGGGATGGTCGGTGCGCGGCAGGCCACCGGCCTCCACCAAACTACTACCGCCCGTCGGAGATCCACCCCCGGGGTCGACGGAACCGGCCGGCAGGACCCGGAAGAAGACCCGCCGCCGCCGGCCGAAGAGCGAGCCCATCAGCCCGACCAGCAGCACCGCGGAGCTGACCAGCAGCAGCGTCGAGCCGGGGTCGTACCGCACCGACAGGGTGATGTACGGCTTGGTGCCCAGGAACTCGACGGTGGTGCCGTCGTCCAGGGTCCAGGCCTCGCCCACCTTGAGCAGCCGGGTGCCGACCTCCTTGACCTTGCCGGCGCGTACCTGCCGCTGGTCCAACTCGTACACCGAGCCGGGGATCCCGGCGTCCAGCCCCAGGTTCCCCCGGTACGCGACCAGGTTGACCGCGGGGTTGCGCTCGGTCGGGTACTCCGAGCGGACGTACGGCGGGGCGTCCGGGGCGGTGGGCAGGTAGAGGCCGGTGAAGGCCATCTGGAGGTTCGGGTCCCGGGCGCCGGTCGCCGGGTCGACGTTGGCGTCCGGGAAGGCCGCCAGCCCTTCGCTGGTGAGTCCGACGTCGCCGGTGGTCAGGAACGGCACAGCGCTGGTCTGGCTGCGGCCGAACCGGTCGGTGTAGCGGATCACCGGGGCATAGCCGTGGCCGAGCAGGTAGACGTTCGCGCCGTCCAGGCGCAGCGGTGAGTTGACCGAGAACTCGGCGGGGCGTGGCGCGCCGCCCGCCTCGTCGACGGTCACCCGAGCGTTGAAGAACTCAGGCTGGCCGGTCTCCAGGAACCGGGCCTGGAAGTCGTCCAGCCGCAGGCAGAAGGCGGGCAGGTCCTCGCTGCCGACCCGGGGGCCGAGCTTCGCCTCGGCGTACTGCTGCCGCGTGTTGCAGAACGCGTTCTCCTCGCCGGCGACCAGCAGCCGGTTGCCGCTCCAGCCGTACCACGAGCCGAGCGCGACGCCGACCAGCAGCACCACCATCGAGGTGTGGAAGAGCAGATTGCCGGTCTCCTTGAGGTAACCCTTCTCGGCGGAGACCTCGTCGCCACGGACCACCACCCGCCAGCGGCGGCGGCGCAGCACCTCGGCGACCGCCGCGGCGCCGCCGGCCGGCGCCGCGAACACCGCGTGCTGCGGCAGCCGGTCCAGCCGCTTCGGCGCGGCCGGGGGCCGCGAACGCAGGGCGCGGACGTGGTCGCGCAGCCGCGGGGTGATGCAGCCGATCAGCGAGGTGAACAGCAGCAGGTAGATCGCGGAGAACCAGACCGAGCCGAACGCCTCGAAGGCGCCGATCCGGTCCAGCACCGGGGCCAGGTCGGGGTGGGCGGTGAAGTAGTCGCGGACGTCCTCCGGGTTGACCCCGCGCTGCGGCAGCACCGAGCCGGGGATGGCCGCGACGGCGAGCAGGAAGAGCAGCACCAGCGCGGTGCGCATGCTGGTCAGCTGCCGCCAGGAGTTGCGCAGCAGGGCCAGCACCCGGTGGGGACGACGCCGGGGCGCCTCGGCCGGGGTGGCCGGCCGATCGTCCACGACGGTCATCAGATGCTCACCTCGCCCACCCCGACGGTGGTCTGCAACCAGATCACGAAGTTCGTCCACCCACCGGTGATCAGCGCGAGGCCGATCAGGATCAGCAGGACGCCGCCGAGCCGGGTGACCCAGCGGCTGTTGCGCCGCACGGCGCGGAAGACCCCGAGCAGGCGGTGGAAGCCCAGCCCGAAGACGACGAACGGCACCCCCAGCCCCAGGCAGTACGCCACGGCGAGCACCACCGCCCGGTCGGTCTGCCCGCCGGCGGTGGCCATGCCGAGCACCGCGCCGAGCGTCGGGCCGGTGCAGGGCAGCCAGCTCAGTGCGAAGACCGCGCCGAGGACAGGCGCGCCGAGCAGCCCGGCGGCGGGCAGCCGCTGGATGCGGAACTCGCGCTGCAACCCCGGGACCAGACCCACGTAGCTCAACCCGAGCAGCACGACCAGCACCCCGATGACGATCTCCAGCGTGCGCTCGTGGTCGAAGAAGACCCGGCCGAACCCGGCGAAGAGGATCGCGGTGGCGGTGAAGACGAACGTGAAGCCGGCGATGAAGAGCAGCGTCCCGGCGAGCACCCGGCCCTTGACCCGGGCCCGGACCCGGGCCGCCGGCCGGGTGGCGACCGCGACCCCGCCGCCGGCCGGCTCCCCGCCTGCCCCGTCCGCCGGCGAACCGGACGCCGGGGCGGCGCCGGCCCGGCCCTCCAGGTCCGCGCCGGCCAGCCCGGTCACGTACGACAGGTAGCCGGGCATCAGCGGCAGCACGCACGGGGAGAGGAAACTGATCAGCCCGGCCAGCGCCGCCGCGCCGATGGCGAGCAGCAGCGGGCCGGACTCGGCGAGCTGGCGGAACGTCTCACCCATCAGCGGGAACCGTCGGACGCGGGCTGCTCCGCGGCGATCCGCTCGACGATGGGTTGCAGGCCCTCCCGCTTCACCGCCGCCCGGATCACCGCGGCGATCCGGCCGTCCCGGTCCAGCACGACGGTGGCCGGGATGGTGTTCGGCGGGATGTCCAGCGCCAGTGCGAGCCGGCTCGCCGGATCGAACAGGCTGGGGTAGCTGACCCGGCCCTCCTCGAAGGCGATCGCCTTGTCCTTGCTGTCCTGCACGTTGATGCCGAGGAAGGTCACCCCGGAAGCCTTGGTCGCCTGGTAGGTCGCCTCCAGGTCGTCGGCCTCGGCCCGGCAGGGCGCGCACCAGGAGCCCCAGAAGTTGACCACGACGACCTGGCCGCGCGCGGTCGCCACGTCGTAGCTGCCGCCGGCGAGCAGCTCACCGGCGATCTTCGGCGGTGCGGAGCGCCGGTCGGGCGCGCACTCGATGATGCCGTCCCGGTTGTCGCAGGTCTCCTCCGCGCTCGTCGACGAGCAGGCGGCCAGCGCCACCGTGGCGACGGTGGCGAGCAGGCCGGCGGTCCACCTCCGGGTGTTCATCAGGCCCCCTTGGCCGTCCGGGCGGTCGGCGAGATGGCGATCAGGTGCGCGGCCGGCTCGGAGTAGCCGATACCGACCACCTTGGCCCCGTCGAAATGGAACGAGGTGAGGCTGGCCAGGCCGCACTGCCGCCGGCGGGGGTCGTGCCAGAGCCGCTTGCGCTCGACGTACCGGCGCAGGGTCCAGATCGGCAGCTGGTGCGAGACCAGCACCGCCTCCCGCCCCTCGGCGGCGACCCGGGCGGCGTGCAGGGCGGCGAACATCCGCTCCGCGATCGCCCGGTACGCCTCACCCCAGGACGGGGTGACCGGGTCGCGCAGCACCCACCAGTTGCGCGGGTCGCGGAACGACCCGTCACCCGGGGAGACCTTCTTGCCCTCGAACCAGTTGGCGCTCTCGATGAGCCGCTCGTCCACCCCAACGGGCAGGCCGAACTGCGCGGCGATCGGCTCGGCGGTCTGCTGGGCGCGCTCCAGCGGGCTGGCCACCACGTGCACGATCTTCCGGTCGGCCAGCCCCTGCGCGGCGGCCTTGGCCATCTGCACGCCGAGTTCGGAGAGGCGGAAGCCGGGCAGCCGGCCGTAAAGGATGCCCTCCGGGTTGTAGACCTCGCCGTGCCGCAGCACATGGACCACCGTCGTACTCACGCTCGCTACCCCCCGTGACCTGCCGCTGCCGCTGCCCGCGCCGCGGTCGGCAGGGCCGCGGCGATCTGCTCCAGGGCGGCGTCGTCCAGCGCCGCCGACACGAACCACGACTCGAACGCGCTCGGCGGCAGGTAGACGCCCGCCGCGAGCATCGCGTGGAAGAACGCCTTGAACGCCGGCACCTGCTGGGTGCGCGCGCTGTCGTAGTCGACCACGTCGGCATCGGTGAAGAAGATCGAGAACATGCTGCCCGCGTACGACAGCCGGTGCGGGACCCCGGCGGCGGCCAGCGCGTCGGACGCCAGCTTGCCCACGGCGGAGGCCGTGTCGTCCAGCCTGCGGTAGAGGGCGTCGTCGGCCAGCCGCAGCGTGGCCAGGCCGGCGGCGCAGGCGAGGGGGTTACCGGAGAGGGTGCCGGCCTGGTAGACCGGGCCGGCCGGGGCGAGTCGCGCCATGATCTCCGCGCGCCCGCCGAACGCCGCGGCGGGCAGTCCACCCCCCATGACCTTGCCGTACGTCCACAGGTCGGCGTTGCAGGCGTCGAGGCCGTGCCACCCGGAGCGGGAGACCCGGAACCCGGTCATTACCTCGTCGACGATGAGCAGCGCCCCGTGCGCGTGGGCGATCCGGGCCAGCTGCTGGTTGAACCCCTCGCGCGGAGCGACGACACCCATGTTGCCGGCGGCGGCCTCGGTGATCACCGCGGCGATGTGCGACCCCTCGGCGGCGAAGACCTGCTCCACCGCGGCGATGTCGTTGTACGGCAGCACCAGCGTCTCGCTGGCGGCGGCGCCGGTGACGCCCGGCGAGTCTGGCAGGCCGAGGGTGGCGACGCCCGAGCCGGCGGCGGCGAGCAGCGCGTCGACGTGGCCGTGGTAGCAGCCTGCGAACTTCACGATCTTGGAGCGGCCGGTGAAGCCGCGAGCCAGCCGGATCGCCGACATGGTTGCCTCGGTGCCCGAGTTGACCAGCCGGAGCTGCTCGACCGGGGTCCGCTCGACGATCTCGGCGGCCAGCTCGACCTCACCCGGCGTCGGCGCACCGAAGCTGGTGCCCAGGGCGGCGGCGGCCCGTACGGCCTCAACCACCGCGGGGTGTGCGTGCCCGAGGATCAGCGGGCCCCAGGAGCAGACCAGGTCGACGTAGCGCCGGCCGTCGGCGTCGTAGAGCCAGGGCCCCTCCCCCCGGACCATGAAGCGCGGGGTGCCGCCGACGGCGCGGAAGGCGCGCACAGGGGAGTTCACCCCGCCCGGCACGATGGCGCGGGCGCGGTCGAACAGGGCCGCTGAGGCCGGCGCGTCGGCCGGGTAAGGGCCGGATCCGGCGGGAAACATATCGGTCACGATGCCGCCATTGTGTCAGCGCCGGGCAGCGAATCGGCAGGCACCCCGGACCCGGGTTACCAGTCTCACCCGACCACTCCCCGAATCTCACCGGGGCGCGGGGGCGGGGACGCGCCGCCCTCGATCGGGTCGCCTCGCCTCGGCAGGCCCGGTCGACCGGATCGCGCTAGGCTGACCCGGTGGATCGTGCCGAACTGTCCATCACGCTACACCGGTCGAGCGACGAAGCCGTGCTGCGCCTCGCCGGTGAGATCGACATGCTCACGGCCGCCCAGCTGTCGACCGTCGTCAACGAGGTGCTCACCGATCCCCCGCCGCGGATCGTGCTCGACCTCGGCGGGGTCACCTTCTGCGACTCGCAGGGCCTGGGCACCCTGGTCGTGCTCAGCCGCAAGGCCAGCCACTCGCAGAGCCTGCTGGTCCTGACCAACGTCGGCGACTTCCTGCTCCGCGTCCTGGACATCACCGGCCTGCGCAGCGCCCTGATGATCCGCAACGACCAAACCACCCCCTGACCCCCGC
>NZ_POUB01000110.1 GCF_003236335.1 Micromonospora deserti | reverse complement strand
GTTGTGGCGGTTTCGGTGATGTGCGGGGCGGGGGCAGCGGCTAGCGTGTCAGGTCCATGTGGCGGTCCACTGTGACCGCCGTACCGGCTGGGGAGGGCCGTCATGAAGCTGCCGCGTTCCGGGGCCGGGTGGACGGTCGCGGTCTTCGGCGTGCTGGCGCTGGCCATGGGCGCGGTGGGGCTGCTCTGGCCGGAGGCGCTGCTGCGGACGCTCGGCTTCGAGGTGCCCGAGCGGCGGGCCGCCGGCGACCACACCGGCACCTTCCTGATGGCCTCCTCGATGGCCTCGTTCAACATGGGCGTCTACTACCTGCTCGCCACGGCCACGGAGTGGCGGTCGTTCTACCGGTTCACGGTGGTGTTCCGGCTGGTCACGTTCACCGTCTTCAGCATCGCCGTGCTGGCCGACATCGCGCCGGGGGGTTTCTTCGGGGTGGCCGCCTGGGAGGGCCTCGGCGCGGTGGCGACCGCCGTCGGGCTGCGGTGGGACGCGCGCCGGGCGGATGCGCCGGGCGTCGGCCGGGGCGGTGACGACGCGGCGGGCGCCGCCGCGGGCGGTGCCGGGACGCCGTCCGCGACCGATGCGGTTCACTGAGCAGCCGGCCCGGTTGGGTATTTTTGAGCTGTGACCGAGACCCCGCCCGGCGCCCTGCCGATGCCCATTGTGCCCGGTCTGACTGATCTGAGGGTTTTTGCCCGGGGCGGCTACGCGACCATCTACAAGGCCACCCAGATCTCGGTGGGGCGTGAGGTCGCGGTCAAGGTGGAGAACCGCACGCTGGACAGCGAGCGCGACCAGGCGCGCTTCCTGCGCGAGGCGCGGGCGGCCGGCCGGATGTCGTCCCACCCGCACGTGGTCGACCTGTTCGACGTCGGGGTCACCGTCGACCAGCACCCCTACCTAATCATGGAACTCTGCGACGGGTCGTACGCCGAGCGGATGCGGACCTCCCCGCTCGGGCCGGTGGAGGCCCGCGACCTGGGCATCAAGATCGCTGATGCGATCGCCCACTCGCACGCGGCCGGCGTGCTGCACCGCGACGTCAAGCCGGCCAACATCCTCTACTCGCACTTCAACCCGGCGGTGCTGGCCGACTTCGGGCTGGCCGTGCTGGCCGAGATGCGCGACGCCTCGGTCGCGCTGGAGGTGCTCACCCCCGCGTACGCGCCGCCGGAGATGTTCAACCACAGCCCGCCGTCGCCCGCGGTCGACGTCTACGCCCTCTGCGCCACCCTCTACGCCGTGATGCACGGCCGCCCGCCTCGCTGGCAGGCGGAGCGCAACCCGAGCCTGGTCACCGTGCTGGAGATGTTCCATCAGCCGATCCCCGGGCTGCCCGGGGTGCCCGAGGAGCTGATCGACGTGCTCCGCGCCGGGATGGTCAACGACCCGGGGGAGCGGCCGTCGGCGGCGGAACTGCGTGGCCTGCTGACCAGCCTTCCGCTCGACCAGGCCGGGTCACCGGCCAGCGGGGCTCAGGTCTCCGGCGGCCCGGTCACCGGAGGGCCCACCCCGACCGGTCCGTACGCCGCCGGCCGCTCCGGCCGGCCCGCCCCGCGCCCGCCGGTTGAGGACCCGCACCCCACCGTGCCCGCATCCGGACGGCGGTGGCGCCGGCGCTGGTTCCTCGGCGGCGCCGGGATGGTCGCCCTGGCCGCCGCGGCGAGCGCCGGCGCCTGGGTCGCCGGCGGGTTGCCGGCCCCGGTCCCGTCCGCGACGGCCGGGGTGGCGGCGAGCACCACCAGCGTGGTGCTGCCCGCCTGCGCGGAGGCCGTCCGGCTGCCAGAGGGCGCCGGTTGTGCGGACGAGCTGGAGTGCTTCGGGCCGATGGCGGTGCGCGGTGCGCGGGCCCGGGCGAGCCGGGTCCCCTGCGACGGCGAGCACACCTGGGAGAGCTACGCCGAGGGCGAGCTGCCCGCCGCGCTGGTCGGCGCCGGGTACGCCGAGGTCAGCGCCGACCCGGCGGTACGGCAGGTATGCAACGAGACCACGTTCCGGTTGACCAGCGGGATCAGCCGACCGGACGGGTGGAACCTGGAGGTGCTGCCGCCGGCCGCCGCGGACGTCGACCGGACGTACCGCTGCCTGGCCGGCCGGGGGCTCGACGCGCTCGCCTCACCAACGCTCACCGGCGGGTGAACCGCTGCGGCCCCGGCGGCGCTCGCGCATCGCCCGGATCGCTTCCCGGTTGTCCAGCGTCTCCAGCGTGTCGGCGTCTATGCCGTACAGCCCGTCCGCCGGTTGCCCCGGCGCCGTCGCCGCGACCACCTGCGTCCGGTCGTCGCCCTGCCGCGCGGCCGCGACCGACACCCCGGCGATCGTGGCCAGCAGGACGCAGAGCAGCGCCAGCAGCACGCCCAGAAAGTCCTGGCGGCGCCACACGATCAGCGTCACCAGCAGCGCGACCGCCGCGACTGCCGCGACGACCGCCACCGTCCGTGCGTCGGGTCTGGACAATCTCACCCGTCTAGCATGTGCCTGCCCGGCCGACTGTCAACCGTGGACAGGCCGCGGATGCGATGATCCCGAAGAGATCGTTTCCTGTGGGAAGGAACGCCGTGCCTCGGGTTGCCCGGATCGTCGCGGTACTGCTGGTGTCCGGCACGCTGTTCGGCTGCGGGACGGACGCGCCGCCGGATCGGATGGCCCCCACCGGGGCGGCGTCCGTCACGCCCGTCGCGTCGCCGGCCGCGTACGTCACCTTCGAGCAGGCCGTGAGCGGCCACCTTAAGGCCGGGGGAGCGAGCTTCGTCGGCCGGTGCGAGGGCGCGACCTCGGATCCCCGGACGCTCTGCGCGGTCAAGACGGCCACCGTGGACGGTGGCGAGGTGTACGGGATCGGCGTCCCCTACAGCGAGATCGACGGCTACCTGCTGATGCGGGAGGGCCCGGGCGGCTGGGAGGTGCTCGACGAGCACACCCCGGCGGGCGGGCCGGAGCCGGCGCCGTCCTGGTTCGCCGCCGTCGGATAGGTGGCGGCGGGGCGGCAGTGGCAGACGCCGGTCGGCGCGGAACGCCGATAGCGTCGATCATGAATGTTCTGTTACATCGACCGAGAAGTTGTCCGGTATGCGGGGGTTCTGCGAACACATTCATTGCCTGCGATCTCTACAGTGGCGGAGGTCGAGCCCCGACTCGACCCATCCCGTCGTCCACTGGAAGGCGTCCACATGCCACGACGAACCCGGTTCCTGGCCGCAGCAGGACTCGCCGGCGTCATCCTCGCCGGATCCGCGGTCGCGCCCGCCGCCGCCGCACCCGCCCAGTCCGGCTGGGGCCGCCCGGTCACCTCCGACCGCACGAGTCCCGCCGAGGCGCGCCGCGTCGACCGCGTGCCCACGCCGAAACTGAACTGGTACGCCTGCTACGAGTACGCCGAGTGCACCACCGTCCGGCTGCCGCTCGACTACGACAAGCCGAAGGGCCCGACCACCGAGATCGCCGTGCTGCGGGTCAAGGCCCGCGACCAGAAGAACAAGGTCGGCAGCCTCTTCCTCAACCCGGGCGGCCCCGGCGGCTCCGGCACCGACATCGCGCTCGCCGCGCCGTACTTCCTCGGCGACGAGGTGCTGGACCGGTTCGACATCGTCGGTGTCGACCCGCGCGGGGTCGGGGCGAGCGAGCAGGTCAGGTGCTTCCCGTCGGTCAAGGACCAGACCCGGGCGTACGCGGGGCTGAACGTCGCGTTCCCGTTCACCAGGGCCGAGGAGAAGGCGTACGTGGCCTCCTCGAAGGCGGTCGGCCGGGGCTGCTCCACCACCGGGAAGCCGCTCAGCGGCGCGATGTCGACCGCCGAGGTCGCCCGCGACATGGACGTGCTGCGCCGGGCCGTCGGCGACAAGAAGCTCACCTACCTGGGCTTCAGCTACGGCAGCGCCCTCGGCCAGTACTACGCCAACATGTTCCCCGACCGGGTCCGGGCACTGGTGATCGACGGGGTGCTCAACCCGCACGCCTGGGTCGGCCGTGGCGCGGCGCGCAACCTGGCCCAGGAGGACCGGCTGCGCAGCGCCCAGGGCGCCTACCGGGCACTGCACGAGATCCTGGTGCGCTGCGACAAGGCGGGCGAGGAGGCGTGCCCGCTGGCCGCCGGCGACCCGCTCGCCTCGTACGAGCTGGTGGCGAAGCGGCTGCGGGCCGAGCCGTTAATGATCGACGACCCGGACCTCGGCACCTTCACGGTCACCTACGCCGACTTCGTGGCCTTCACCCTCGGCGCGCTCTACGGACCGATCGGCTACCAAGGGGTCGTCGGCCTCACCGCCGAGCTGCTGGTGCTC
The DNA here is from genome assembly GCF_003236335.1 of Micromonospora deserti. GTDB lineage: Bacteria > Actinomycetota > Actinomycetes > Mycobacteriales > Micromonosporaceae > Micromonospora > Micromonospora deserti. The sequence goes on along the minus strand of NZ_POUB01000110.1, from coordinate 14,515 downwards.
ACCGACCCGCAGTCCGCCCCGGCGGCCCGGGCCGAGGCGCGCACCAGCGTGGTCCGGCTGGCGGAGCAGGCGCGCCAGCAGCGCCGGTACGACCTCCCGTACGACAACGGGCTGGAGACCTTCCTCGGCGTGGACTGCACCGACGCGTACCACCCGAAGGACGCCGCCTCGTGGCCGGCGCGGGCGGCGAAGGCCGACCAGCGCGACCCCTACTTCGGGCGGCTCTGGACCTGGATCACCTCGCCGTGCGCCCGCGACACCTGGACGGTGCGGGACTCCGACGCCTACACCGGGCCGTTCAACCGCCGCACCAGCGCCCCGGTGCTGGTGGTCGGCAACTACTGGGACCCGGCGACCAACTACCAGGGAGCGGTCAGCTCGGCCCGGCTGCTGCCGAACAGCCGCCTGCTGAGCAGCGACAGCTGGGGGCACACCGCCTACGGCACGTCGGCCTGCGCGACCGGGGCGATCGACGCCTACCTGGTCCGGGGGACGCTGCCGGCGAAGGGCACCGTCTGCACCGGTGACGTCCAGCCGTTCGCCGCGCTGCCCGACGAGCCGGAAGCGACCGAGCGGGTCGAGGCGTCGAAGAGCGCCCTGGCCGAGGAGGGCGCGCCGCGCCGGGGTGAGCCGAAGCGGCTCCCGCCGGTGGTCGCGCCGCTGCCGGCGGTCGGCACGCTCACCGTCCGCTGAGGACCCCGGGGTACGGCGGGCGATTGGGCACCCGCCGTGCCCCGGCCCGTCAAAGTGGTGCCCCGGCGGGCCGGGCTGCGGCCGATGGTTCGCAGCGGCTACCGTCGGTGTCCCGTAGGCTCCGCTGCGCAGCGAGGTCGCCCATGAACGAACACATCGCCGGTTCCCGGGTCCGCTCGGTCGCCACCACCCTGGCCGTGGCGCTGACGCTGACCCTCGCGGCCGCCGCCGGCTGCGACAGCCGCAAGGAGCCGCAACTCCCCTCGGTGCAGGAGAAGCTGCGCGAGTCCCACATCTACGGCCAGCCCACGCTACGGATCGGGGTGGCCACCAACGAGCCCTTGATGGGCGAGGTACCCAACGGCGTGCACGTGGGCTTCGACGTCGAGATCGCCCGCTACATCGCCGCCTCGCTCGGCTACGAGGGCGACCAGCGGGTCGAGTTCGTGTCGGTGTCCACCGAGGACCGGATCCCGGCCCTGCAGGGCGGGGTGGTCGATCTGGTCGTCTCCAGCTTCTCCATCACGGAGGAACGCAAGAAGTTGGTCAGCTTCGCCGGGCCGTACTTCGTCACCACCCAGGAGGTGATGGTGCCGACCCGGCACAAGGACGACATCCGCACCATCGAGGACCTCCGGGACCCGACGTACAAGATCTGCACCAGCGGCGGCTCCACCACGGAGGCGGAGCTGGAGAAACACCAGATCAAAGCGCTGGTGGTCAAGAACGTGGGGGACTGCGTCGAGGGCATCCGGCAGGGGCGGTACGACGCGGTCAGCTCCGACGAGACGATCCTCGCCGGCTTCCTGGCCCGCTTCCCCACCGAGTTCGAGATCGTCGACATGCCCTTCGGCACCAGCGAACTGCTCGGGGTCGGGGTGCCGATCGGTGACCCGGCGCTGCGCGATCTGGTGGCGTACTTCCTCGACAAGAGCTACCAGCAGGGGCGCAGCGGGGAGACCAGCCCCTGGCAGACCGCCTACAACCGGACGCTCGGCCCGTGGCTGCGGGCGGAGAAACGGCAGCCGCAGCCGCTCGACGTGCCGAAGCTGGTGGACTTCGACGACAAGGCGCCGCGGCGATGAACGGGGCGGCGGCCACCGCCACGGGTGACCCGGACCCCGGCCAGCCCGTCCCGGCGCCCCGCGACCCGGTGCCTCCGGCGTCCCCCGCGCCGGCTCCCGAACCGGCGCCCGGGTCTGCGTCTGGGTCGGCCTTCGCGGTGTCCGGGCCGCTCCCCGCGGCGGCCGTGCCTGGGCGGGATGGAATGCGGGATGACGCGGCGGAGCGGCAGGCGCGGGCCAGCCAGTCGTTCTGGACGGCCGTGGTCGGCGTGCCGGCCATCTTCTCGGTGCTCCGGCTCGGGGTCGAGGCCGGCGGGGAACTGCAGACCACGCTGCTGCTGGTGGCGAACGTCGGCCCGATCAACCTGCTGGCCGGGTTCCTCACCACGGCGGCGCAGCTGCTCTCCACCGCGCTGGTCGCCGTCTTCGCGCTCGGCGCCGTGCTCCGGGTCAGCTGGGACCGGCTGCCGGGGCATGACCGCCGCCGGCCGCTCTTCGTCCGCTGGGCGGAGATCACGCCGGCCTGGTTCGTGGCGGCGAGCTTCCTGATGGCCCTGATCACCTGGCCGCTGCTCTACCTGCCGCTGCTGCTGCCCGCGTTCGTCGCGGCGTTCCAGTTGCGCCCGGAACGGCTGCACGAGCGGCCCTGGCCCCGAGTGCTGATCATCGGTGCGCTGTTCGCCGGCTACTTCTGGCTACTCCTGCCGACGGTGCGGGACGCCGGGCGGCAGGGTGACTGGCTGGCGATCCTGCTGTTCGTCGTGCCGCCGGTGCTGGCGCTGGCCATCGCCGGGCCGCTGCCCGGGGCGGTGATCCGGCCGCTGGCCTCGGTCACCCAGATCGCCGTGCTGGCCATGCTCGTCTGGGCGGCGCTGCCGGTGATCAGCACGCCGGTGCTGCCGCTCACCGTCACCACCGTCGGGGACGGCACCGGTGCGACCGAGGACGTGCGGGGGCACGTGGTGACCACCGACGACGTGAACATGGTGATCCTGCAGGAACGCGGCGGCGTCCGTTACGTCCCGGTGGACCAGGTCCGGGGGCAGGTGCTCTGCCCGAGCGAGGAGGAACTGCCCCGGCACCGGCTGCGGATCCACGACTACCACGTCGAGGATTCGCTGCTGGAGGGGCTGGGCCGGCGGGTCCGCCCGGTGCACCGCATCGACGCCGCCTGTCGCTGACTTCAGGTACGCGCAGCCCTGCCTCCTGCACGAAGATCGACCGTCGGGCGACGGCATCACCCCTGGCGTTGAGCTGGGAGCCGTCGAGCCAGATCCACCCGTCGTAGGTCATCCAGTCGAGCACTCCGATCAACCGGAACAGCATCGGCGTCACGAACTGCGGGCTGGCCGCGCGGCTGACGTAGAGCAGGTCGCCGGCCCGGAGCGTCACAGCAGCCACCCGAGGAAGCGGCGGTGCAGCAGCCCCGCTGGCGCCCAGCCCATGTCCTGAGTGGCCGCCACCAGGCACGATCCCATGTAGAGGGCGAGGGAGATTGGCGCGTCCTGGTACTCGGCTTGTAGTTCGTGGCGACGGGTACGGCAGGGCCAGGGGGCACCACACCCGCCGCACGTCCAGATCGGCATTATCGGTCTGTGCGTGCTCATCAGCCCTCGCCCGGCCAGTGCCCGCGGTTGATGGGGATGCGGTGTCTCGCCCGGCAGGGGCAGCTCAGATCCGCAGCGGCAGACCCGCCTCCACCTCTGCCATGACCACACCGGTCGATGTCTGCGCGCCAGGGTCAGGGCTGTGGCGATCACGTACTGGTCGTAGTTGACGTGCCTGCTCATCCCGCCCTCCTCGTGTGAGGGGCGTGGCAGCCGGGCCACGCACGGTCATCCGACCACCACACCCGGCAACACCGTCCCACGCAACAAGGCAATCCGCAATATGCGGGCGCAGCTTGTGCGATCCGCGTGTCTGCGAAAGGAAGTCGGGACTTTCGCATGGCAAGATGACGACGTGCCTCAACGTCAGAGCCCTACCGTCAGGCGTCGGCGACTGGCGCTCACACTTCGGCAGCTCCGCGAGCGAGCCGGCATTACCTCCGCCGAGGCAGCCCGCCGCGTCGACCATGACGCGAGCTGGCTCAGCCGGATCGAGACAGCGGAGGTTCGTCCACACCCGAACGACGTACGGGCGCTCCTGACGTTGTACGGCGTGGAAGGCGACCAGGCCGAAGCCGTCATCGCAGTAGCCCGTCAGGCGAAGCAGCGCGGGTGGTGGCAGCGGTACAGCGACGTCTTGCCGGACTGGTTCGCCGCGTACGTCGGGATGGAGTCCGAGGCGTCGGCCATCCGCACCTACGAGTGCCAGATGGTGCCCGGACTGTTGCAGACCGAGGACTATGCCAGAGCGGCGTTCCAGGGTGCGCCGGTCCCGATGCGCGACGACGAGGTAGAGCGACAGGTCGCGCTACGGATGGAAAGGCAAGCCATCCTGACCGGCGACGACCCGCCGATGCTGCGTGTCGTCATCGACGAGGGAGCAGCCCGGCGGATGGTCGGCGGTCCTGAGGTGCTACACCGGCAGCTCAACCACTTGATTGAGGACTCAACCAGGAGCAACGTTCAGATCCAGTTGCTGCCCTACTCCGCCGGCGTCGGCTTCGACGGCAGCTTCGTGATCCTCGACTTCCCGCCGATGCCCGACCCTTACCCGGACGCGGCTGAGGAGCGGATGGTCTACGTCGACACGCTGACCGGCGCGCTGTACCTGGACCGGCCGTCCGAGATCGCCGCGTACGCCGCAGCGCACGAGCAACTTCAAGCCCTTGCACTGGCACCCAAGCCCACGCGAGATACGCTGCGTGCGATTACGGCAGAGCTGATCACCTAGGAGGGCACAGCATGGACCTGCCTCGCGCTGCCTGGCGCACGAGCACCAGGTCCGGCTCAAGCGGCAACTGTGTCGAGGTTGCCACACCGCTCCAGGTCGTCATGGTCCGCGACAGCAAGGACCGGCAGGGGTCGGTGCTGTCCTTCACCGCCGGCCAGTGGGCCGGCTTCATCGAGGGCATCAAAGCCGGCACGTTCGAAGCGTAGGAGCTTCGTCTTGACCGACTGCGCGGCGCTCGGTCAGATCGGACGCGCGTTCTTCGTGCGGAGATGGTCGTACCGGCTGTGATCCTCTGAGCAGGGCCTATTCGGTGCTGGTCTCGTTGCCCCGCGGCACGTCTCCGGCCTCGAGCCCACGTGTCAGTACGACTTGTCCTGGCCGAGGACGTGTTGGGCGACGAAGTTGAGGATCATCTCCCGGCTGACCGGGGCGATCCGGCCGGCGCGTACCGCGCCGAGCAGGGTGGCCACCCCGTACTCCGTGGTCATGCCGGCCCCGCCGTGCACCTGGACGGCGGTGTCCACGGCCAGCGCGGCCGCCTCGCCGGCGGCGTACTTAGCCATGTTGCCGGCCACGCCGGCCTCCAGGTCCCGCCCCGCGTCGTAGAGCACCGCCGCCTTGTAGATCATCAGCCGGGCCAGCTCCACCTGCACCGCCGCGTGCGCCAGCGGGTGGGACACGCCCTGGTGGGAGCCGATGCTCCGGCCCCCCCAGACCTTGCGGCTGGCCGTGTACGCCGAGGCGCGTTCGATGGCGTACCGGCCGGTGCCGGCGCCCATCGCGGCGACCGTGATCCGCTCCGGGTTGAGCCCGGCGAACAGCGCGGGCAGGCCGGCGTCGAGCGATTCGCCGAGCAGCGCGTCGGCGGGCAGCCGCACGTCGTCGAGGTAGAGCAGAAACTGGTTCTCCGGGGAGAGGATCTCCATGTCCAGCTTGGACCGGGTCAGCCCCGGTGCGTCGGCCGGCACGACGAACAGGGCGGGCTTCAGCTTCCCGGTCGCCGCGTCCTCGGTCCGCGCCACCACCAACACGTGCTGTGCCTCGTCGACGCCGGAGATGAAGCACTTGCGGCCGGAGAGCAGCCAGCCGTCGCCGTCGCGGCGGGCCACCGTGCCGAGCCGGTGGAAATTCGACCCCGCCTCCGGCTCGGTGATCGCAAAGACGATCTTCTGGGAGCCGTCGGCGAGGCCGGGCAGGTAGTGCTTGCGCTGCTCGTCGGTGCCGTGCCTGTTGATCACTGTGCCGGCGATGGCGGGGGAGACCACCAGCAGCAGCAGCGGGCAGCCGGCGGCGGCCAGCTCTTCGCAGACGATGGCCAAATCGGTGATGCCGCCGCCCCCACCGCCGTACTCGGTGGGGATGTTGACCCCGAGGTAGCCGAGGCGGCCGGCCTCGTGCCACAGCTCGGTGGTGTGCTCGCCGGCCTTGGCCTTGGCCACGAAGTAGTCGTGGCCGTACCGCCGGCCCAGCGACCGGACCGCGTCGCGGAGCTGCTCCTGTTCGGGGGTGAGGTCGACGTTCATCGGGGGGCCTCCTCAGCGGGGTTGACCACGGCCAGCACGGCGCCGGTGTCGACCTGACCGCCGGCCGGCACCGGCAGTTCGGCGACCACACCGTCGGTCGGGGCGAGTACGGGATGTTCCAGCTTCATCGCTTCCACCGTCAGCATCAGGTCACCGGCGGCGACCCGCTGGCCGACCTCGACGTGCAGGCGGGTCACCGCGCCGGGCAGCGGCGCGAGCAGCGACCCGGCGGCCAGCTCCGCGGTGGGCAGCGGGAACCGGGGCAACTCGGCGAGGCTCGCCGCCCCGTCCGGGCCGTCCACGAAGACGTCCGACCCCACCCGGTGTACGCGGAACGCGCGCCGCACCCCGCCCACGTCCAGCACGACGCGGTCGGGGGCGGCCGACACCAGCGCCACCGTCGGCGGCTCGCCACCCTGGTCGGTGGCCGGGGCGGGCTGGCCCGTGTGGCCGCTAGCGTCCCCGTCGTCGGTCGTGGCCGGTGCGCCGCCGCCCGTCGCGCTACCCGATACTCGGGCGGGCGGCGTGGTGGACCATTCGGCGAGCCGGCCGGTCCGGTCCAGCCGGTACCGCACCTCGATGTCGCTGTCCGGCCCGGTGTAGCGGGTGACCTGTGGGAATGCCGGCACGTTCCGCCAGCCGGAGGGCAGCCCGGCGAGCACGCGGGCGTCGGCGCGGCGGGCGGCAGCCGAGGCGAGCGAGGCGGCCAGCGCGGCCAGCGGGAGTTGGTCGGCGGGCAGCAGCGGGGCGTAGACCTCGGGGTGCCGGTCCAGGAAACCGGTGTCGATCTCGACGGCGGCGAACTCGGGGCTGCGCAACACCCGGACCAGCAGGTCCCGGTTGGTGGCCAGCCCGTGCAGCTCGGCCCGGGCCAGCGCGCCCGCGAGAGCCCGGGCCGCCTCGGCTCGGGTGGGCGCCCAGGCGATCACCTTGGCCAGCATCGAGTCGTAGTGGACGCTCACCACCGAGCCGTCGGTCATGCCGGAGTCCAGCCGCAGGCCCGTCCGCTGGAGGTTGCCGAACTCGCGGTCCACCCCGGGGATGGCGAACCGGTGCAGGACCCCGGTTGCCGGACGGAAGCCCTGGGCTGGGTCCTCGGCGCAGAGCCGCACCTCGATCGCATGGCCGCGGGTGGCCGGGTGCTTCGCGTGCTCCGGCAGCGCTGCGCCCTCGGCGACCAGCAGTTGCAGCCGGACCAGGTCCAGTCCGGCGACGGTGACCAGCTCGGTGACCGGGTGCTCCACCTGGAGGCGGGTGTTCATCTCCAGGAAGAAGAACTCGCCGCTCGGGGCGAGCAGGAACTCCACGGTGCCGGCGCCGACGTACCCGACCGCCTGACCGGCGGCCACCGCCGATTCGTGCAACCGCTGCCGCAGCTCGAACGGGATGACTCCCGGCGCCTCCTCGATGATCTTCTGGTGCCGGCGCTGGATCGAGCACTCCCGCACGCCGAGCGCGGCCACCGTGCCGTGGATGTCGCCGAAGATCTGCACCTCGACGTGGCGGCCCCGCTCCACGTACCGCTCGATGAAGACCCTGCCGTCGCCGAACGCGCCGGCCGCCTCACGGCGCGCCGAGGCGACCGCCTCGGCCAGCCCGGCGGCGTCCCGCACGACGCGCATGCCCCGCCCGCCGCCGCCGGCGGACGCCTTGACCAGCACCGGGAAGTCGCTGATCTCGTCGGCGTCGGTCCAGGTCGGCAGCATCGGCACGGCCGCCTCGGCGAGCAGCGCCTTCGCCGCCATCTTGTCGCCCATCGCGGCGATCACCTTGGCCGGCGGGCCGATCCAGGTCAGCCCGGCGTCGGTCACCGCCGCGGCGAACTCGGCGTTCTCGGCGAGGAAGCCGTAGCCCGGGTGGACGGCGTCCGCGCCCGACCGGCGGGCCGCGTCCAGGACCAGATCGATCCGCAGGTACGTCTCGGCCGGCGTGTTCCCGGGCAGCCGGACCGCGTGGTCGGCCTCGGCCACGAACGGCGCGTCGGCGTCCGCGTCGGAGTGCACGGCCACCGTCTCGACGCCGAGCGCGCGGCAGGTGGCGAAGATCCGGCGGGCGATCTCGCCGCGGTTGGCCACGAGAAGTCTGTTGATCATGCGTGCCGGTCCTGCCTTTACGTTCGCGACTGCGGGACTCCGCTCCACTGCGTTCCTCGCGCTCACCGGGATCACATCCGGAAGACGCCGAAGCCGTCGGCGCCCCTGACGGGTGCGGTGTGGACCGCCGAGAGGCAGAGCCCGAGCACGGTACGGGTGTCGCGGGGGTCGATCACCCCGTCGTCGTAGAGCCGGCCGGAGAGGAAGAGCGCGCCGGACTGGGACTCGATCTGCTGCTCGACCATCGCCCGCATCGCGGCGTCGGACTCCTCGTCGTAGTCGCGGCCCCGGGCGGCGGCGGCCTGCCGGGCCACGATGGAGAGCACTCCGGCCAGCTGCGCCGGCCCCATCACCGCCGACTTCGCGTTCGGCCAGGTGAACAGGAACCTCGGCTCGTACGCCCGGCCGCACATGCCGTAGTTGCCGGCCCCGTAGGAGGCGCCGAGGTTGACCGTCAGGTGCGGCACTGTCGAGTTCGACACCGCGTTGATCATCAGGGCGCCGTGCTTGATGATGCCGCGCTGCTCGTACTCGGTGCCGACCATGTAGCCGGTGGTGTTCTGGAGGAAGACCAGCGGGGTGTCGGCGGCGTTGGCGAGCTGGATGAACTGGGCCGCCTTCTGCGCCTCCGCGCTGAACAGCACGCCCCGGGCGTTGGCCAGCACGCCGACCGGGTAGCCGTGCAGCTCGCCCCAGCCGGTCACCAGCGCGTTGCCGTAGCTCGGTTTGAACTCGTCGAACTCGCTGCCGTCGAGCACCCGCGCGAGGACCTCGCGCGGGTCGAACGGCACCTTCAGGTCGGCGCTGGCGATGCCGAGCAGCTCCTCCGGGTCGTACTTCGGCGGTTGCGGCACCGGGCTGCGCGGCGGCGGCCCCTGCTTGCGCCAGTTGAGCCGGCGGATGCACTGCCGGGCCAGCCGGATGCCGTCCCGCTCGTCCTCGGCGAGGAAGTCGGCCAGGCCGGAGGTGGTGGCGTGCATCGCCGCCCCGCCGAGCGACTCGTCGTCGGTGACCTCGCCGGTGGCCATCCTCACCAGCGGCGGCCCGGCCAGGTAGACCTGCGACTGGTCCCGAATCATGATTACCTGGTCGGACATGCCCGGCACGTACGCGCCCCCGGCGGTCGCGTTGCCGAAGACCACGCTGACCGTGGGGATCCTCGCCGCGGAGAGCCGGGTCAGGTCGCGGAACACCCGGCCGCCCGGGATGAAGATCTCCGCCTGGGTGGGCAGGTCCGCGCCGGCCGACTCGACCAGGTTGACCATCGGCAGCCGGTTCGCGAGGGCGATCTCGCCGGCCCGTCTGGTCTTGGCGAGGGACCACGGGTTCACCGCGCCGCCGCGCACCGTCGGGTCGTTGGCGACGATCAGGCACTCGACGCCCTCGACCACGCCGATGCCGGTCACCACGCTCCCACCGACCGGGAAGTCGGTGCCGTACGCGGCCACCGGCGACAGTTCCAGGAACGGGCTGTCCCGGTCGAGCAGCAGCTCGATCCGCTCCCGGGGCAGCAGCTTGCCGCGCCGGTGGTGCCGGGTCACGTACTTCTCGCCGCCCCCGGCCCGGGCCTGGTCGAGCGCCGCGTCCAGCTCGGCCAGCCGCTCCAGCAGTGCCGCCCGGTTCGCCGCGAAGGTCGGCGAGGACGGGTCGATCGTGCTGCCCAGTGTGGTCACAGCCCCATTCCCTTCGCGATGATCTCGTTCATGATCTCGGTGGTGCCGCCCCCGATGCCGAGGATGCGGGCGTCCCGGTAGTGCCGTTCCACCTCCGCGTCACGCAGGTAGCCGTAGCCGCCGTGCAGTTGCAGCGCCGCGTCGACCACGTGGTCGCAGGCCGCCACCGCGACGTTCTTGGCCATCGCCACCTCGGTCACCACCGGCTCGCCGGCCACCACGCGAGCCGCCACCTCGTGCACGTACACCCGGGCCGCCTCGGTGCGGGTGTGCATCTCGGCCAGCCGGTGCCGGACCAGCTGGCGGCTGGCCAGCGGGCGGCCGAAGGTGGACCGGTCCCGGCACCAGCGCACAGCCAGCTCGACGCAGCGCTGCGCGATCGCGTACGCCTGGGTGGCGAGGGAGAGCCGCTCGGCGGCGAAGTGCTGCATGATCGCCAGGAAGCCGGTGTCCTCCGGGCCGATCCGGTTGGCCACCGGCACCCGCACGTCGACGAAGGACAGCTCGGCGGTGTCCGAGCAGTGCCAGCCGAGCTTCTCCAGCCGCCGGCCGACGGTGAACCCGGGTGTGCCCTTCTCGATCACCAGTAGGCTGAGCTCGCCAGAGCCGGGGAAGTCGGTGCAGACGGCGGTGGTCACGAAGTCCGCCCGCACCCCGCTGGTGATGTATGTCTTGGACCCGTTCACCACGTAGTGGTCGCCCTCGCGGCGGGCCCAGGTGCGGATTCCCGCCACGTCGGAGCCGCCATCCGGCTCGGTGATCGCCAGCGCGCCGATCATCGTCCCGCCGAGCGTGGGCCGGACGTACCGGTCGATCAGGCCGTCGTCCGCCGCCCGCTCGCCGCCCAGGCGGCCGCCGAGGGAGCCGCCGAGCCGGGCGCCGGCCGCGGCGACCATGTGCGGCAACGCGATGCCGTGTGTGAACAGCGCGGCGATCAGCCCGGATGAGCCTCCCGACCGGATGATCTCCTCGGTCACCACGATCGAGTCGAGCAGGTCACCGCCGCTGCCGCCGACCGACTCCGGGAAGCCGATGCCGAGCAGGCCGAGCTTCGCGGCCGTCTCGTGCAGCGAGCGCGGCACCTCGCCGGCCCGCTCCCAGTCGTCCAGGTGCGGCAGCACCTCCCGAATGACGAAGGCTCGCGTCAGCTCGCGCAGCTGCCGCCGCTCGGGAGTGTCGATGATGGTCACGAGTCCTCCCCGGTCGTGGTCGCGGCGGCCGGCCCGACCGCGAGTTCGGCGGGCAGGTCGACGATCCGGGACCGGAGCAGCTCGCCGAGCGCCTTGGCCTGCGGGTCGAACCGGGTCGACCCGGCTACGCCCGGCCCGAGCAGGCCCCGGATCACGAAGTTGACCGCCCGCAGGTTCGGCAGCTCGTACCGCTCCACGGTCAGCGGCGCGGTCTCCGGCAGCAGCTCGGCGAGCCGTGCGGCGGTGAGGAAGCCGCGCAGCCAGTCGTACGCCCGGTCGGTGCGCGCCCAGACGCCGAGATTCGCGTCCCCGCCCTTGTCTCCGGAGCGGGCGCCGACCAGTTCGCCCAGCGGCGCGCGGCGGGTGGGGCGGTGCACGGCCGGGCCCGGCGGCGGGTCGGCCGGCGCGGCCTGCGCGGGCACCGCGGCGGTGCGCACCGGCGGCGCGATCGGCACCCGCTCGCCGGACGGGAGCACCGCGACGTGCGCCACCGCGTCCTGCGGCACCGTGTCGGCGGTGAAGACGCCGTAGGGCGACGCGTCGCCGGGCGGCGTGGTGAGCGTGCAGCCCGGGTAGGAGGCCAGGGCCAGTTCCACCGCGGCCGCCGAGAAGGCCCGCCCCGCCCGTGTCTTGTCACCGTCGCGCAGGTGTACGTGCAGCAGCGCGCTCGCCGCCTCGGTGTCGGCCGCGTCGACGTGGTCGGTGCGGGCCAGCACGAACTCCAGCCCCTCCTTGCCGACCGCCTCTTCGAGCTGGCCCCGGACCAAGGCCGCCTTCGCCGGGATGTCGAGCCCGCAGAGGACGAAGGTGATCGAGTTGCGGAAGCCGCCCAGGCCGGTGACACCGACCTTGAGGGTGTCCGGCGGGGGTGTGCCGCGTACCCCGCTGACCCGGACCCGGTCCGGCCCGTCCTGGCGCAGGATGACGCTGTCCAGCCGGGCCACCACGTCCGGCCCCAGGTACGCCGGCCCGCCGATCTCGTACAACAGCTGGGCGGTGACCGTCTCGACGGTGACCGCGCCCCCGGTGCCCTGGTGCTTGGTGAGCACCGCGGAGCCGTCGGCGTGCACCTCGGCGATCGGGAATCCGGGGCGGCGCCCGCCGTCGGGCAGTTCGGTGAAGAAGCTGTAGTTGCCGCCGGTCACCTGGGCGCCGCACTCGACGAGGTGACCGGCGACGGTGGCGCCGGCCAGCGCGTCGAGGTCGTCGCGCCCCCAGCCGTACCGGGCGATCGCCGGGCCGACGACCAGGGAGGCGTCGCTGACCCGGCCGGTGACCACCACGTCCGCCCCGCCGTCGAGGCAGGCCGCGATGCCGAACGCCCCGAGGTAGGCGGTGGCGGTCAGCGCGTCCGGCCGCGCAAGGGCGTCACCCTCGACGTACCCGACACGGGCCGGCAGCCCGAGCCGGTCGGCGAGCGTGCCGATCGCGGCGGCCAGCCCGGCGGGATTCAGCCCGCCGGCGTTGGTCACGATCCGTACACCCCGCTCCAGCGCGGCGCCCAGGCACCCTTCCAGCTGGCGCAGGAAGGTCTTCGCGTAGCCGAGGCCGGGGTCGCGCAGCCGGTCCCGGCCCAGGATCAGCATGGTCAGCTCGGCCAGGTAGTCGCCGGTCAGCACGTCCAGCTCGCCGCCGTCGAGCATCTCTCGCCAGGCGGTGAACCGGTCGCCGTAGAAACCGGACGCGTTGCCGATCCGGATCACGCCGGCACTCCGCTCCCGGCGGTGGCCGTGCGGCCGGGAGCGGCCGTGCCGTCGGGGCTGGCGGTGGCCGTGCCGCCGGCGGCCCGGGGTTCGCGGCCGGCGCCCGGTGGGCCGGCGAAGGCCTGCGCCACGTCGAGCCACGCGTCGGCCACCGGGCCGGTCGCCACCAGCGCCAGGTCGGCCCGGTGCCGACGCTGGGTGACCAGCAGGCAGAAGTCCCGGGCCGGGCCGGTGACCCGGTCCGCAGCCTCGGTCGGGCCGTAAGTCCAGGTCGTCCCGTCTGGTGCCGCGAGCTCGACCCGGACCGGCGCCGTCGGCACCGCCCGACCGTGGGCGGCGAACCCGTGGCCGAGGGTACGGAAACCGAGGTGCGCGACGTGCCGGAGCCGGGGGGTGTCGGGGCGGGTGACGGCGAGCGCGTCGGCCACGTCCTCGCCGTGCGCCCACGTCTCCATGATCCGGGCGGTGGCCATCGAGGCCGGTGACATCCGGGTGCCGTACCACGGCAACTTCTCGCCGGGTGGAACGGCGGCGAGGGCGGCGGCGAGCGCCGTCCGGCCGGCCCGCCAGCGGGCGAGCAGGTCGGCTGGCGGGGCGAGGAACTCCTCCGCTCCCGCGTCGACCATCCGGGCCGGGTCCGCAGTGGCGGACACGGCGCCGAAGAAGGCCGCGGCGTCGGTGGTGGCGAGCAGTGCCATGTGGTCGGTCCAGGCGAGATGGGCGATCTGGTGCCCGGTGGTCCAGCCCGGCGCCGGGGTGGCTCGTGCCCAGCCGGCCGGCGGCAGGGGGCTCACCAGGTCGTCCAACTGCTCGGACTCGTCGGTCAGGTCGGTGAGCAGGTCCTTGAGGTCGACCATGGTGCCTCCTCGGCAGGGCGGGCCGGTCAGGGCGCGAGCTGGGTGGTGAGGTGCCGTTTCCAGGTGTTCAGCAGGGCGGTACGGCGGGACGAGTCGTCGTTGAGCAGGTTGGCCACGCCCAGCCCTCGGAGCAGGTCGAGGGTGGCCTGCACCGCCTCGCGTACTCCCGGACTGCGTTCGTCGACGCCGAGCAGCGCGACGGTCAGGCGGTGCATCTCGCGGCCGACCCGGGCTTCCAGGGGGACCAGCGCCTCGCGCAGTTCCCGGTCGGTGCGGGCGGCGACCCAGAGTTCGAGGGCGGCGACGAAGAGCGGCCCGGTGAAGGCCGCAGCGAGCAGGTCGATCACCCGGTCGAGCCGTTGCGGCCCGGCCGGCAGTGCCTCGGCCTCGGCGCGCAGCTCGCCGGCCCGGCGGTCGGCCAGGTGGGTGACTGCCGCGGTGACCAGCGCCGCCTTGGTGGGGTAGTGGTGCAGCTGCGCCCCGCGCGACACTCCGGCCCGGGCCGCGACGACGGTGGTGGTGGTGCCGGCCCAGCCGTGCTCGACCAGGCACTCGACGGTCGCCTCCAGCAGCCGGGTCTGGGTGGCGCGGCTGCGCTCCTGTTGAGGGACGCGGGTCGATGCGGGAGGCACGGGGACAGCGTGCCGCCGCCGAAACAAACAGTCAAGACTGACTTTTTCTGTCGCCGGTCGGTGTCTGCGTGGCGGTCGGGGGTGGTGCCTGCGTGGTGGCCGGCGGTGTCCGGTTGGTCTTCGCGGCGGTGGGTGTGTTCGGCGTGCTGTCGCTGCCCGCACAGATGGGGCGGTGGGGTCGGGCGCGGCGTGTCGGGTCTGGGCGCATGGACGGTGGCATGCGTCGGGACGGGGCGGCTTGCCCGGTGA
>NZ_POUB01000010.1 GCF_003236335.1 Micromonospora deserti | reverse complement strand
GGGTGGGCATGATGGGCGGATGATCACGCGCTTCAAGGACCTCTGTCTGGACGCTGCCGACCCGCACGCGTTGGGCGCCTTCTGGGCCCGGATCCTCGACGGCGACCTGGTGGACCTCGGCGACGGCGACACCCGGATCGACCCGCGCGCCGCCGGCTCCGGCGCGGAGTCGATCTGGGTCAACCGGGTGTCGGAGCCGCGTACCGTGAAGACCCGCGTACACCTCGACCTGCGGCTGACCGAGGCGGAGCCGGCGGCGCTGCTCGGCGCCGGGGCGCGGCTGGTCCGCGAGCCGGACGCGGAGATCAGCTGGTGGGTGCTGGCCGACCCGGACGGCAACCTGTTCTGCGCGTTCCCGCCCCGCGAGGGGGCACGGCCCGGGCCGATCGCGCTGGTCGTGGACTCGGCCGACCCGGTCGCCCAGGCAACCTGGTGGGCCGGCGTGGTCGGTGGCGAGGTGAAGACCAGCGAGCAGGGCCACGCGTCGGTGGTGGGTGCGGCCGGCTTCCCGTGGCGCCAATGGATCTTCGACCCGGTGCCGGAGCGTAAGACGGTCAAGAACCGGATGCACTGGGACGTCCATCTGACCGACCCGAAGCCGACCGCGCTGATCACGGCCGGTGCGACGCTGCTGCACGAGCCGGACGACACCATCACCTGGTGGACCCTGGCCGACCCGGAGGGCAACGAGTTCTGCGCCTTCGCGCCACGTCCCACCCAGTGAGCGGCGAAGCTACCCAGCGACCGCCGGGTGGTCTAGCGTTTCCTTAGCTCCGCAGCCAGCGCGTACGCCGCCGACGTCGATACGCCTCCGGCCGACCCCGACCCGCCCGATCGGTTGGTTCTCGCGGGAACTCCCCTGCACCGGTCCACCGGTTGGGCAGGATCGTCCCCAACGAGGAGGTGCCGTCGTGCAGGACACCCGCGCTCTCGCCCTGACGTTCGAGGTGAGCGGCCTGCCACCGGTCAAGACCGAGGCGCTGTCCATCTTCGCCGCCGGGCACCGGCAGGCGACGAGGGTCCGCGCCCTGCTCCAGGCGGCCTGCGACGCGGCCCAGCGCACCGGCTGGACCCCGCTGCCCGGGCCGATCGAGGTGGACCTCGTGCTACGCAGCCCGCCCGGGCACCGCACCTCCGACGCCAGCAGCCTGCTGGGCGGGGTGTGCGCCGTGCTGCAGGACAAGAAGCGGGTGGCCAACATCGGCCTGGCGCATCTCGGCGTCCTGGTGGACGTCGCCCTCTACGACGACGACCGGCAGATCCGCCGGCTGTCGTACATGGAGGAGCCGGCCGAGGACTTCTCGTACCAGGTGCGGGTGGCCGCCGTACCGACCGTGGTTTGACCGATGGCCGCGGTGGGGTACCGCGGACGCCGACGAAGGGAGCGCCGATGTCGGAGCCACATGTCACGCTGGACCCCCGCAAACTCGATCCCGTGCAGCGGAAGCTGCGCGGGCCGCTGGAGGATCAGCTGACCTCGGCGCTACAGGCGGCGACGGAACGGGTCCGCGCCGGCTACGCCGGCGAGCCCGTCGAGCAGGTCTGCCAGCGGCTGCTCGACGAGACCCGGGCCGGCCTGCACCCCGACATCGCGGCCGGGTTCCAGCCGGACATGGAGGAGTTCTGCCGGGTGGCGGTGGCCATCGTCCGCGGCGAGGTGGCCTGACGCGTCCGCCGAGCGCACTGGTCAGGCCGCGACCGACTCCACCCGCCAGCCGGGGTGCGGGGCCACCGACGGCACCGCCGCCAGCTCGGCGGCGTAGTCGCGGACCAGCGCGGGCAACCGGTATTCGCCCGGTTCGTCCCGGCACATCAGGTGGGCGTCGACCAGGTCTTCGAGGGCCTGCCACATGCGCTGGGTGGAGACGCCGAGCCGCGCCGCCGTCCGGTCCGGCGCGGCCATCCCGTCCGGGCACTCCCCGAGGAGTTCGAGCAGGCGACCGGCGACCTCGTCGGCGGAGCTGACCGCGGCGACGCCGACGGCCAGGCTCGCCCGCACCGACAGGTGCCCGTACGCCAGCAGGTCCAGCCGGTCCCGGCGGTCACGCAGCTGCTCGACCAGGGCCGCCACCGGCATCTCCGGGCGGCTGGCCAGCCGCGACCCGGTGATCCGCAGCGCCCGGACCGAGCCGGCGCAGAGCCGGACCAGCTCAGCGGTGGCGGCCGGGTCCGCGTTCAGCCGCTCCGCGGCGGCCAGCAGCGACCGCGCTCCGGTCGCGCCCACCGGCCCCAGCCCGACCTGGCGGACCCCGTCCAGGCTGTGCAGGTGCCGCTGGCCGACCACGATCAGCCCCGGGCCGGGCCCGGCCCGGCCGGGATCAGCGGTCGCACCTGCTCCGCCCCGGTGACGCCGTCGACCACGAGCAGGATCCGCCGGCCGGCGTCCCGGGACCGGTACCAGCCGGCCCGCTCGTCGACACCCTCCGGCACCTCGGCGGCGGGCAGCCCCAGGGCGCGCAGCACCCGGCCCAGCACCTCTTCGGCAGTCACCGACGGCTGGGAGGCGACATCGACGAACACCTGCCCGTCCGGGTAGTCGGCAGCGACCGCGTGCGCCGCGCGTACCGCCAGGGCGCTCTTGCCGCTGCCGGGCGGGCCGCTGACCACCACCGCGGCCGGCGTCGCGCCGGTCACGGCCGCGACCACGTCCGTCACCTCCGACGTACGCCCGATGAAGGTGACCAGGTCAGCCGGCAGTTCCCGGGGGATCACCGGGATCAGGCGGACGCGGCGGCACCTGCGTCCGTCGCCACCTTGCCCATCGCGCCCGTGGCGGTGGGGTCGGTGTTGGCGAGCGCTACCTTGCCCGCCGTGACCGGCGCGGACGGGGCGGTGCAGGCTAGCTCCGGCGCCCGGTCGAGCATCGCCCGGTGCAGCGCTGCGAGCTCCTCCCCCGGTCCGATGCCGAGCTGCTCATTGAGGGCGGTGTGTGCGTCGCGGTACGCGGTGAGCGCCGCTGGGACGTCGCCGCACCGGTAGAGCGCGAGCATCAACTGCCCTCAGGCGCGCTTCCGCAGCGGGTGCGCGGCGAGGTGGCGACGCAGCTCCGGCAGCAGGCCGGCGTGCTCGCCGACCACCAGCCGGGCCTGCGCCAGTTCCTCGAAGACCTGGAGACGCTGCTCCTCCAGGCTTGCCCAGCGGTTGTCCAACGTGGTGCCGCAAGGTAGGCCCTCGCCGGCGGCCCCCTCCACAGGCCGATCGCCGTGGTCAGCTTGTCGATGGCCGGGGCGGCGTCACCCCTCGACAGGTCCGCACGACCCGCAGCCGTCAGCCGCGGCCGGTTTCGACGTCGTGGGCGTCGAGTTCTCGCACCCCTGCTACGGCGCCTACGCCTGCGTCAAGCGTCCGTGATCAAGACGTGGTTGGCGTGCCTTGGCTCGGGCTGAAACATGGTCAGCAGGCTCTCGCCCTCGGCGACGACGGCGCCGCGCTCGCCTATCGTGAGCGCGCGCAGCGGCGTGATCCGCAACGTCGCCGCGCCGTCGTCCACCGTGACCGCCCAGGTGCCCGCGACCCGGCCGTCAACCAGCAGGAAGCGGGCACCCGCGACGCTCAGCCCGCGATACTCGGTGTCGATGACGCGGCTGCGGTCGTCGTAGCCGAGCACCGCGTTGTCGAACGCCGGCAGGAAGCGCGGCGGCGCCGGGGTCTCCGGGTCGGGCAGCGCGCCGTCGGGCACGTCGAGCAACTCGCGGCCGCGCTCGTCGCGGAACGTCCGCAACCACGGTCGCAACCGCTGGACGGACTCCCGCAGCCCACTCAGCCCCGACCAGGCGCGGATGTCAGCGCTGGCCGCCGGGCCGTAGGCGGCGAGGTAGCGCAGGACCAGCGCGTCGACGGTGGCCGGCGACTCCGGCTCCAGCGGGCGGCCCAGCCACGCCTCGATCAGGGTGTTGTACGCGGCGCCGCGCTCGCCCCAGACACCGCGGGGTGGCACCTGCACGAGCGGCACGAGCGTGCTGAGCGCGTCACCCAGCGAGCGCGGCTCCACCCCCGGCCAGCGGTCGGCGATCGCGCGGGCCGCCTCGGTCAGCATGCGCGGCCGCTCCTCGAACAGCGGCCGGCCCAGTCTCGCCAGCTCGTCGAGGTCGACGCCGGGCAGCACCCGGCGCAGCGTTGACCACATGCGTGAGACCAGCATGGAGTGGTGCACGGGCCGCAGCGCGAGGCAGTCGCGCGCGGTCACCAGGTGGAGGGTGCGGCGCATCAGCAGCGTGCGGACCGCCCGGCGGCTCAGCAGCAGCTCGGCCAGCGCTGGCGGCTGGAAGCCAGCCAGTCGGCTCCACAACCCGACGTACGGCTCCAGGGGCTCCTGCGCCTGTAGCCCCACCAGGTGCTCGAGGGCGTCGGCGACCGGCATGTCGTGCCGCTGCAGCAGGAGCTGGCGGGCCAGGAGCGACCGGTTGAGGGTGCGGCGGTCGAGCACGCTCATGGCGGTGACGCTATCGCCCACCCCAGACACTTTTTCCTCCAACGTCTGGGAGATGACCAAAGGACGTCAGGGATGCGACGGTGCAGGGGCCTTCCTCCTGGTCACCAGGTTCGTGGCTCCGACTTCCGTAACAGCCGTCAATGGCAGCCGCTCGCCACAGGGCTGACAGTGGCCGTTGTAAGCCTTGATCATTCGGGCCGCCCAACTCAAGGGACAACTCGTAGAACCCTCCCGACCAGTTCTCGTCGTCGTGAACGAGCCTGGATCAGGCATGCGTAGAGCTCCGGTACGTCGGGGTGGAGAGCCGAGGCGATAGCTTCAGAAGGTAGCTGAAAGCACTCTCTTCGGCACGACCTCGTGCCGAGCGCCGCCGCTCCGCCACTCCGCCTGCCGTCACGTACCGTGACGACCGGTCGGCGGCATGAGCGGGCGTCGACTCACGTGAGAAGATGCGTCCGTGAGCAGCGATGTCGCCATCGATGTGAGCGCCCTGGCGATCAACGTCACGATCCCGGAGGGGCTCCGCTGGACCGACACTCGACGCGGTGAGGAGTTCACGCTGACCACACTCAACGTCCGGCTCCTCCCAGACGGGCGCCTCGCGGCGAAGGCCTACGGCCGACCGACCGGCGGCGGCCGCGGTACATACGTCTCGTTCCCCGTGCCCAACAGGCCTGAGCTGGCGGCCCTAGTCGCCAAAGCTGCCAGCCGCGCCGGCGCGCTGTGGGCCGCCCACCGTGGCCCCAGCTGAAGGTTCGTCTGCTGTGACGCGGCAGACGCGTCGACTTACCGGTCTCGTAGGCGACAGGGTGCAGCAGACGCGATCTGAACCGCGCCGAGCGCGCTCGCTGATCCTTCACGACGTCAACTCATCTGCCGAGCTTCGCTTTCGAGAAGCCGGCGCCGACGCCGACGAACTGCGCTACGCCTCCGGGTATGCCGAGGTCGACGGCGAGCGCGAACAGTGGGGGCTCTATGCCTACACGCTCCGAGCGGGCTCCGACGTTCAAGCGGTCCTGCTGACCGACACCCCAGCCGATTTCGACTCGACCCTGTCCACGTGGCGATCGCTGCGCTTCACGTCATCCTCAGGCTGAGGCGGCTGTGCGCGGCATGGGAGCGCGCCATAGCCCCAGCGCGCTACAGCAGATCGAAGAGGGTTCCAACCGGGCGGCCAGGACCGGGGCGATATCGCCTGCCACCCGCACGCTGATCACACTGCCACCGACCGCTTGGGCGAGAGACACCATGAGTGGGTGGTGTTCCCTGCAAGGGGTAGCTGAACCAACCGTCGGTCGACTCGTCGTCGGTGCGCTCGAGCGCACCTATGAACGCAGCCCCATCAAGGTCGTCGTACTCGTACCCGATGAACTGGATCACGTTGTCCTCAAGCACCCAACCTTCGATCGACGGCACAGCTCAGTATGGGCCGCGACTCGGACAGTGATGATCACGGGCAAGATGCACTGCTGCGAGGTCCTGACGTCGCGTAGCCGCACGATCGGCGGCATGTGCGGATGGGGATGTTTCACTTCACCGCGCAATCGGCGGACTGGCCTGGGTGACAGCGCGCAAGCTCGCGCCGACTGAAGGGTTGCCACCGTCCCGCCGGGTGTCCATGATCGTCGATTGTGAACGGGGCTCTGGAACTGACCACGCATGTCCTGATTGCGACGCTGCTGACCATCATCCTGGTCGGGACAGGTCTGGGCGTAAAGTACCGCCGCCGCTTCATCCAGCAGCTCGCCGCCGACCCGAGACGGCGGAACCGGTTCTACCGCGACTCGATCGTTCAGTCATGGGTCACCGCGGCCTTCGTCCCGCTAATCGCGTTCGGGAGCGCCGACCTGTCCGTTGTCGACCTCGGTTGGACCTGGCCCAGCGGCGACGGCATCGACTACCTGCTCGCGGCGTACATGCTGGTGATCACCTCGGTCGGTGGTCTGCGGGCACGCCACCGGCTGCGCCGGGGAGAGATGATCCCCGCCCGGGCCGGAACCGCCCTGATAGCCCCACAGACCGC
Source organism: Micromonospora deserti (assembly GCF_003236335.1). Classification (GTDB taxonomy): domain Bacteria; phylum Actinomycetota; class Actinomycetes; order Mycobacteriales; family Micromonosporaceae; genus Micromonospora; species Micromonospora deserti. Next base: position 56,861 of record NZ_POUB01000010.1, on the reverse strand, counting down.
GCACGAGCGCCGGTTAGCGGTCACGGTCGCGGTTTCCGCCGGCATCACGGAGGAGGTGGTCTACCGCGGGTTCCTCATCGCGGCCGGCGCACGGCTGTACGACCTGCCCCTAGCGTTGGTCGTGATGGCCAGCCTGGCGCTGTTCGTGGCGGCCCACGCCTATCAGGGTCGCAAGGGGATGGTCGGCGTCGCCGTCCTCGGCACAATGTTCACCATCATCTACCTGATCTCGGGCAGCCTACTGCTAGCCATCATGGTGCACATCTGGCAGAACCTGGTGGCCCTGTTGCTGTTTCCGGCACACCCAAGCGTGCCGCAAACTATCAACGGTGCCAGTACCCCGCCGGCCGCTGAAGTCACCGGGCACGCCCAGGGCGAGCCTGCTGCGACGACCGACGGTGAACCGCCCCACCAGGCTCCCCGACTCGTCCTGCCCTCGGCGGCCCCAAACTGACCGTTGCGCGCGAGCAACCAACCTCACGACGGGACAGATCGGGCGTTGAGCAAGGGCCACGGCCTTCGTCCAGCGACGGTCGCTCCCGGCCGCACAACGGTTCACACATCGGCACGAGAGCGCGTCTGCCGCTAGAGCGACGACCTCCTGGTGCGCCCGTGTCCGCATCAGGAGACGGAAAGGGGCATAGGTACTGACAAAGCCCGATCCCGGAATCTGACACATTTTCGCAGACGCTGGTCTGTTGATCAGTATCCGCCGGTGCCGGTGTCTGGCTGTTCGCACGTGGTCTATCTCGCGGCGGTCGGGGCTCGACAAGGCCGACAAGCTGGTTAGGAGTATCGGGGCTGTCGTGGTGTTGGTCGCTTTGGGCGCGCCGTACCTGCTGCCCCCGCCCAGCCAAGAGGTGTGTCGATGCCCGCTGCGGACCGGGTCGAGGACTCCGGGCGGCCACCGCAACGGGCGGCGGGCGGGCCAATACCGGACTGCAGCAGGATGACGGTGCTCTCGATGATCGGCAGGGTTCCGGCGTGGCTGGGCCAGGCGGTGCGATGGGTCAGTCGTGGTGCAGCCGGTTCCATGCCCGGGGCGGTCGCGGTGCCGTAGAGGCGGGTCGGCGTCATGGTGGCCGTGTCCGGGGCGCCCCAGCTGCGGGATCGCCGAAGATGAACGCCCCGCCGTGCCGTGGCGGGCGGCCGTTGCCGGTTCGTTCCAGCGGTGCGCGCCTGCACAGGACCCGGTCGGAGCGCATCCGTACCAGCAGCTGCACTGGCAGGTCAGCGAGCAGGAACGCCAGCCGGGGACCGTCATAGCCGGCGTCCGCGACGACCCAGATGTCCGGCCGCCACTGCCCGATCGTGATCAGCCGCTGCACCACCTCCCGCACCTGGCCGGCAGTGGCCGAGGCGATGTCGTCGCCCGGCGCAGCCGCCGGGCGTCCAACGGCCCAGTCCACGAACTGCGGCCGGTGCAGATTAGTTGCGGTGCAGACGCCAGAACAGCGCCCACCCACGCGGCAGATGTTCAGCCGCACCAGCTGCAGTCCACCGGGCCGGGCGCATCACCGCCGCGCGCCAGCCCGACGGCGGCGAAGTCGACCCAGCATCCGCCCGCAGGATCGTCGAGGAATTCCTCGCCGCTGCCTCCTCGGGCCGCACCGAACGGCTGGTGGCGCTGCTCACCGACGACGCGATCGCGATCTCCGACGGCGCCGGTTTGACCGAGACGCTGCTGCAGTACGCTGCGCAGCGCATCGCCGCCGTCGCACGGGCCGGCTTCAAACCCACACCCGCGAAACGGCGACTTGCCGGCGGCACGCCCGCCATCCACTACGCGCTCGTCAACGGCGCCCCCGCCATCCTCTTCGTGCTCGGCGACCAGGTCGTCGGCGCCGTGACGTTCGACATCACCAACGGCAAGATCGCAACCGTGCGCGGCATCGCCGCCCCCACCCGCCTCGCCCGTCTCACCGGAGCCTGGCGGCAGCACGAACCGGACACGCCGCTCATCACCCAGTGGTGACCCGACACCGACCGCGGCCAGGCGCGCACCCGCGCTGCGATGAACCGCTTCCCGGGCTTCGGACGCCACCAGCCGCATGCGGACAGCGTGCAGCGGCTCGCTGCCGTCACGCGCTGAGAGCCCCATCTCGAGGATCACGGCTTCGACACGTCGTCGTGCCTGGCCGCTGCGGGCGCGGTTCCGGTCGATGGCCTTCATTCGCCCGCCAATCAAGATCTCCGTGCGGGTCGGCTTCTTCCCGGTCACAAGGCCAGACGGGTGCTGGTGTCACCGTTACGCAGATGGGCCAGGGCGAGCAGGGCCTGCCGGCTGGCGTCGAGGCGTCGCCACCGGCTTCGGCGGCGGGTGCGTTCGGCGCGGACGAGGTCGGCCAGGTGGTTCAGGGTGCGGCTGGACAGCGCGGGCGTGGACGGGTAAGACGGCACAGCAAGGCTCCCGGTTGGGGCATCGGATCTTGGTCGACTGCTGTCTTACCGGGAGTCTCGTCCTATGTCGACACAGTCTTTCCTGCGCCCACCCTGACCAGGGCCATCACGATGACAACGCCTCACCTAATGACTGTGCGGACCGGCTCCGGTCGACCGGTCTGGCACGGCGAGTCTCGGGGTGACCACCGACAATTCCAGCAGGGCGGGCAGCGGCGTGACGCCCGGCCCGCCGAGACGGACCCAGTCGGCGATGTCGTTGACCATTTCGTCGTCGAGGACCAGACCAAACCAGACCGGCCGCACCCCGGCGCGGCGCGCCGCCCGGGTGGGGTGGACCACGACCAGATTGGACTGCGCGCACAGGTCGAGGCAGGTGCTGACACGGACCCGGTGGGGCGCCGGCAGCGCGTCGCGTAGGTGTTCCAACTGCCCGTCGTGGTCGGTTGCTGGGTGCTTGCCGGCGTTGCCGCAGCAGCAGTCCCGGCAGACGGTGACGAGACAGCCGTCCGCGTCCGTCATGTGCTGCTCCTCGGTTGTCGGCCGTCGACGGGCTGCCCCCGCCGGAGATGGTCGTCGGCGATGCGGGTGGCGAGGTCGGCGTTGACGTGCGGGTACCAGGTGTCGTCGGGGTGCACGACGACGAGCGGGCCGAGGTTGCAGGGGAACAGGCAGCCGGTGGCGGTGATCAGTACGTCGTCGCCGCCGAGGCCGTGGGCGGCGAGCCGGCGGGTGAGGATGTCGGCCACCGCGTTCGCGCCGTAGGCGGTGCAACGGGGCCCGCGGCAGACCAGGACGTGGTGGCGGTGCCGGGGGACGGTCGACCAGGCGGCGCTGCGGAATGGGCCGGCGGCACCGTTCAGCAGCTGGTGCGGGCCGGCGATCGCCTCGGTGACCGCGGTGACCAGCGTGGGCTGTGCGGCCAGGGGCGCGGTGACCCGCACCGGTGGCGGGTGATCTTTCCTGGCGGCCCAGTGGGTGTGGGCGCGGCGGATCCAGGTGCCGAGGTATCGGTCGGGCGGCAGGTGTATCGGCACCAGCAGCACCTCGCCGGCTCCGTCGGCGACGGCGGTGTCGAGCGCGTCGTGCAGTGACGGCGTGGCACCGTCCAGAAAGCACGCCGACACGGGTGCGCCGAGTGCCGCGCGGAGGTCGGCGGCGAGGCGGTGCACGGCGTCGTGGCCTGCGGTGTGGGTGACGGCGCGGGCCACCAGCAGTACGTGGCGGGTCATGACGCGGGCGGGTGGTAGGTGATCACGGGCCTCCCGGTGGTCGGGTGGGCCGCCACGTCGGCGTGGACGCCGTACACGTCGGCGAGCAGGTGCGGGGTGAGGACCTCGGCCGGCGCGCCGGCGGCAACGACCTGCCCGGCGGCCAGGACGACCACCGTGTCGCAGAACATGGCGGCGAGGTTGAGGTCGTGCAGCGCGGCGAGAGTGGTGATTCCGGCGCGGCGGACCAGATGCAGAAGGTGCAGTTGGTGGCCGATGTCGAGGTGGTTGGTGGGTTCGTCGAGCAGCAGCAGGCGCGGTTGCTGTGCCAGCGCGCGGGCCAGGTGCACCCGCTGCCGTTCCCCGCCGGAGAGGGTGTGCCAGCGGCGGTCGGCGTACCCGTCGAGGTCGACGCGGGCGAGCGCGTCGGTGGCGGCGGCGCTGTCGGCGGCGCTGTCGGCCCACCGGGAGCGGCGGTGCGGGGTACGGCCGAGCAGCACGACCTCGATGACGGTGAGGTCGAGGTCGGTGTCGGCGTGCTGGGCGAGCAGCGCGGCACGGCGGGCGAGGGTGGTCCGGGAAAGGGTGGCGACGTCGTCGCCGTCGACGGTGACCCGCCCGACCTCCGGTGCGGCCAGACGGGCGACGATGCGCAGCAGGGTGGTCTTGCCGCAGCCGTTGGGGCCGAGCAGCCCGACGAGGCTGCCCGCCGGAACCGCGCAGGTGACGTCGTCGAGGATCCACCGGGCGCCGGCCGACCGGCAGACGCCGGTGACGGTGAGCATCAGCCTCGCGCCTCCCGGCGGCGCAGCAGCACCACGAAGGCGGGCACGCCGAGCAGCGCGGTCAGCACGCCCACCGGCAGTTCCCGGGGCGCGAACAGGCTCCGCGCGGCGGTGTCCACCCAGACCAGGAAGATCGCGCCGGCGAGGACGACGGCCGGCAGCAGCCGCCGGTGGTCGGCTCCGGTGAGGAACCGCACGGCGTGCGGCAGGATCAGCCCGACGAAGCCGACGGCGCCGCTGACGGCGACCAGCGCCGCGGTGAGCAGCGCGGTGGCGACCAGCAGTAGCCACCGCACCCGGGTGACCGGGACGCCAAGGCTGGCCGCGGCGTCCTCACCGAAGGCGAAGGCGTTGAGCGTGCGGGCGTGGGCCGCCAGCAAGATGAGCACGGCGGCCAGGACCGGTGCGGCCCAGACCAGAGAGGTCCAGTCGACGCGGGCCAGCGATCCGGAGAGCCAGAAGGCGAGGCTCTGGGTGGCGTGCGGGTCGGCGACCCAGATGATCACGAACGAGGTCCCCGCCGCGCACAGCTGCGCGACGGCCACCCCGGCCAGCACCACCCTGGTCGGGGCGAGCGCAGCCCGCCGGCCCGACACTGCGACCACGACGGCGAACGCCGCGAGCGCGCCGGCGAACGCGCCCCCGGTGAGGGCGGCGACCCCGCCGCCGAGGCCGACGACGAGGACCGCCACCGCGCCGAGGGACGCCCCGGAAGACACCCCCAGCAGGTACGGATCAGCCAGGGGATTGCGCGTAACGGTCTGCATCACCGCGCCGACCCCGGCCAGCCCTCCCCCGACCGCGGCGGCGCCGAGCACCCGCGGCAGGCGCAACCGCCAGACGATGTGCTCACGCAGCAGCGGCACGTCGGCGTCGACGAAGCCCAGGCGATCAGCCACCACCGCCCACACCGTCGACACCGAAATGTCGGCCGGCCCGATGGTGACGGCGGCGCCGATCGACCCCACCAGACCCGCGAGCAGCATGCCCAGCAGCGTCCCGGTGCCAAGTCCGCGACGGATGGCCACGGCGGCACCTGCCTGCCCGACATCGCGGCCTGTCCCGGCACTGTGGCCGGTTGAGGCGGTGCGGGCGACCCTGGCGGTCAGCGGTCCGCTCCGGGAAGCTGTGCCACTCCCTCGGCGAGCGCTTCGATTCCCCGCACCACCCGCACTCCGGCCGAGGTGGACGAGAACGGGATGACGACGAACCGCTGCCCTACCACCGCGGGCAGATCCTTCAACGTGGGATGCCGGGTCAGGAAGGTCCTCTTCGCGGCGGCTGGGTCCCAGCTCGCGTCGACCAGCACGATCACATCGGGGTCACGCTCGACCGCCGTCTCCCAGCTGGTGTCGGCCCAACTTCCGGCGAGGTCATCGAACGCGTTGCGGATCCCCACCGCCGATATGATCATGTTGGGGCTGCCGCAGCAGGCACCCACGCTCGGCGCGTCCGTGCCGCCGTCCCACCACAGCACCGACACCTCTCGCCCGCCGCCGAGCCGGACGGCGGCGGCGATCCGGGCCCGCTGGTGGGCGATGAGCTTCTCGGCCCGCTCCGGCACCCCGAAGACGGCGGCGACGTCCCGGATCTCGGCGAACACGTCGTCGACGGTCAACGTGGCCGGCCGGTGCTGCTTCGGGCAGCCGGCCGGCGACAGGTACGTGCCGATGCCGAGCCCCGCGAGGTCGGCGCGGTCGCCGACGCCCTCATCGCCGAAGGCACTCTGGAACGAGGCATAGACGAAGTCCGGTTCCGCGTCGAGCAGCGTCTCCTTCGACGGGTACTTTTCCGACAGGACCGGCACCGAGGCGTACGCGGCGGCGTGCTCGGGCAGAATCGCGTCGTCCAGGTACGCCGTGCCGGCCATCCGGTCCGCCAAGCCGAGCGCCAGCATGATCTCGGTGGCGGGCTGGTTGAGGGTGACCGCCCGCTTCGGCGGCGCGGCGACGGCCACCGGCGCACCGCAGGTGGTCACCGTGACGGGCACGGCCGGCGCGGCGGCCGTGGTGGCGGGTGCGTCGTCCGTGGCGCAACCGCAGAGCAGGACGAACACAATGGACAGTGGCGCGGCAACGCGCCGAAACAGGGTGGACCGCATCGCGCACACGCGCATCGGGACCGCCTTCCAGCACCTCGTGGACGGGTCATCGCAGTGCCGTGGCCGGTCTCCTGGCTAACGGGAGGTGCGTCCGTGGCCGGCCTTCCCAGGCGCATCGCACCCAGTGACCTCGCAAGCGACGAGGGCCGCGGACTTCCCGATCACAGTGGCGAGGGCCGCACCGGTATCGCACCGGCTTCCCGAACACCACGGCAGCGTCACCCTAGCCTGCTGCCCGCCTCCACGTCACGGTGACGAATACCATCGAGTTCGTCGGGCCGCAGCGCGCTCCGGACGCGGCCCTCCGACCGGCGGGTACCCTGCTCCCGCGACCTGCGCGGCGTCTCTTCGATGGAAAGCCGTCTTCGAATAAGCGACGACTTCCGCGGCGCTCGGCCGTCCCGCTTGAACGTCCGCTCATCGGCATGGCCGGGCGTTGGCTGCGGGGACCTCGTGACGCAGCATGGCGCCCGGTACGCGGCATGTGAGTAGGTCAGCGGGCGTTGCTCTTCGCGATCCCATGCCTACCACAGCATGCTGACGCTGACCATCGACGGGCCACCGGAGTCCGGCGGGCGTTGACAGCGAGAGCCGCTTTCCCAGCTCCGCCCATGGCTGTGCGCAGACAGGCGGAACGGTCACTGCATCTGAAGGCGCTGCCGTACCGGTCGCTGCAGGTTGGGTTGTCCGGTGAGGCTGTCGACCGATACGTCGATGACTGGATGGTTGCCGTAACGGACATCACCCCCACCGTTCACCGCGTTAGGGACCTTCTGCGCGGCGGCGACGATCAGGCGGCAGCAGCTCACCTGCCTGTCGAACATGTCTACCCGCTGCCGGCTCAGATCGCCGCCGGCCTCAACGCCAGCCCGGACGTCACCGCCGGAGAAGTGCCCGAGCAGCAGTACGGACAGTGACGGCCGCTCGGCAGGCAGCGCGCCCGCTCGGCGGCAGAACAGTGCGCCCGTGCGGCAGCGGATCGCGGATAACGCGTACAAGGGCTCGGTCGCCAGCCTCATCCAGCTCTACATCCTCGCTGGCAGGGACACGTGACCGGCCGTTGCGCCAGGCAATACCTACCAGTACTATGCATCATAGTTCTAGGGGTAGGAGCGGGGTGAAATCTCGTGAAGGTCGCTAAGGATTTGGTGGCCGCCTCGGCGACACCGATGGTGCTCGGCATCCTGGCCGAGAGCGAGAGCTACGGCTACGCCATCCTCAGGCGGATCAACGAGCTGTCCGGGGGCGAGCTGGACTGGACCGAGGGGCTGCTGTACCCGTTGTTGCACCGGCTTGAGCGCCTCGGTTATGTGGAGTCGAGCTGGCAGTCGGTCACCGGCGAGCGAAAGCGCAAGTACTACCGCATCACCGACAAGGGCCTGGCTGAGCTGGCCGAGCAGCGCCGGCAGTGGGACACCGTCGTGGACGCGCTCAAGGAGATCTGGCATGACCGTGTGCCGCTGACGGTCAACCCGCTGGAAGGCCTCGCATGACGGAACAGGACGGGCAGGAGGAGTTGGAAGCGCAGTTCGAGCAGTGGCGCCAGTACGTGCTCCGCCGCAGGGAGCTGCAACCGTTCGACGCCGACGAGCTCGAAGACCACCTCCGCGGCTCCGTTGACGAGCTCGTCGCAGCAGGCCTGAGCCCGGATGAGGCGTTCCTCGTCGCGGTCAAACGGATGGGCAGCCTCGACGAACTCTCCCGCGAGTTCGCCCGGGAGCATTCGGAACGGCTGTGGAAGCAGCTGGTGCTGACCGCCGACACCGGCAGCCCGGTCGCCGACACGCGCTCCCGGCGGGACCTGTGGGCCATGGTCAGCTGTGCGGCGGGCGCGGTGGCGTCCGTCAAGGTGCCAGCCCTGTTCGGGCTGAACTTTGAGGACGACAGCTCGTTCTACGCGCGGAATTTCACCCTGTTCGCGCTGCCCTGGCTGGCGGCGTTCCTGGCCTGGCGCCGGAAAGCCCGACGGTCAGTGATCGCGATACTGGTGGCGCTGTTCGCTCTCGGCGCCGTGGCGGCCAACGCCTACCCGCTGGCGGACAAGTCGCAGTCCGTGGTCGTCACCAGCATCCACCTTCCCATCGCCCTGTGGCTCGTGGTCGGTCTGGCCTATATCGCCGACGACTGGCGCTCCTTCCGTCGACGCATGGACTTCATCCGCTTCACCGGCGAGTGGTTCATCTACTTGGTACTCATGGCCCTCGGCGGCGGCGTACTCTCCGCGTTCCTGTTCAACACCTTCAAGGCCATCGGGATCGTCCCGGAGGAGTTCATCTCGCATTGGCTCCTTCCCTGCGGCGCCACGGCCGCGGTCGTCGTGGCCGGGTGGCTCGTCGAGGCCAAGCAAAGTGTCGTCGAGAACATCGCGCCGGTCCTCACGCGGCTGTTCACCCCGCTCTTCACGGCCGCCCTCTTCGCCTTCCTCGTCGCCGTCGTCTGGACCAGCCACGGCATCGACGTCGAGCGCGAAGCGCTGATCCTGTTCGACCTCCTGCTGGTCGTGGTGCTGGGGCTGCTGCTCTACTCGCTCTCGGCCCGCGATCCGCTGGCCCCGCCGGGCCCGTTCGACAAACTCCAGCTCGCGCTCGTGGTCAGTGCGCTGGCCATCGACGTGCTGGTGCTGCTGGAAATCACCGGGCGCATCACCGACGAATACGGCAGTACGCCCAACAGGGCAGCCGCGCTCGGCGAGAACGTCATCCTGCTGGTCAACCTCGCGTGGTCGGCGTGGCTCCTGCTGACCTTCATCCGTCGGCGCACGCTGTTCACGGCGCTCGAACGTTGGCAGACCGGCTACCTGCCGGTGTACGCCGCCTGGGCCTGGATCGTGGTCCTCGTCTTTCCTCCGTTGTTCAGCTACATCTAACCGAGAATGTCCACCCAATGACACCGCCCACGCCGCCGCCCCGCAACACCTCACCGCCACAATCCGCTGACCCGGCGATCGCCACTGTGTCCGACAGACGGCGTAATCAACCATCCGCACATCGGCAGGGTCGGTTGTTCGCTGCACGGACCGCTCGTGACGCACGTGATGCTCGGTCGGCGGCAGATGAGGATGCCGACCGCTCCAGCCGGGCGCTGATCTTGCGGACGACACCTCGCACGATGGCTCGGCGCATACGGAAGACTGGCGGGCATGGCTGACTTGGGCGATGCGAAGGCTGCGCTGCACCACTACCTCCAGGCGACTCGAGAAGACCTGATCTGGAAGCTCGACGGGCTGAGCGAACGCGAAGCCAGATTGCCCCGCACCGCGACCGGCAACAACCTGCTGGGAGTCCTTAAGCATTGCCTCAATGTCGAAGCCGGCTACTTCGGGCCTACCTTCGGGCGCGAATTCCCGACGCCTGAGGAACTGGTCCCCATGCAGGCGTTCGAGGAGGACCCGCAGGCAGACTGGTACGCGCGGGAGGACGAGACGAAGGATGGGCTGATCGACCTGTATCGCCGTGTCGGGGTGTTCGCGGATCAGACGATCGAACAGCTACCGCTCGACGCGCCGGGGCGGGTGCCGTGGTGGCCAGGTGGACAGGCCGTGACGCTGCAAAGAATCATCGTCCACGTGACCTGCGACCTCGCTCGTCACGCCGGTCACGCCGACATCATGCGCGAGCAGCACGACACGGCGATCGGCCTGCGGCGGGAGAACACCAACATCCCTCACGACTATGACTGGCCGGCGTACGTCACCAAGCTGACGAAGCTGGCTGACCGCTTCGGATAGCCGCCCGGTCTCGTCGGTACAGTCGGTGAGTTCAGCATCCGCTCTTCGGCACGTCAGGACGCGAGTCAGCCCGGAGAACGGTCACCGAACGTAACGAGCACTTCGCGGCCGATCAGTGCATCGCCTACGGTGGGGAACACATTCTGACGGGCATAGCCCTGCTTATACCGCCGGGGAGACGATCGCCTGCTGCACCCGGTGCAGGTACTTGTATACCGCCGGATCAGAGACCGTACCAGTGTGTTCGTACCTGGTCTGGTTCGTGGCGACGTTGACCGCGAGACCGCCGATGACGGCGAGGGTGACGGTCGACAAGCCGCTCTCCAGGCCCAGGCCATCTGCCGCTAATCCGGCGGCGATGGCGACCGTCACGGCCAGGCCCCGTTTCACTACCAAGTCAATCTTGGACGCTTTTGCGGCGCCACGCAGATCCGTGGTGGCCTCCCGTAGCTCGTGCTCAACGGGAGCGAAGGCGTCCTGCGGGTGGCTGTGCCGCAGCGCGCCGCCGTCGCGCCACGAGATCCAAGGACTGCGGAGTCACGGGCGCACACCTGCCGCTGCCGTTGTTGGGTGGCTCGCGTCTACTGCGGTCTACCCCCGCTGCTTGACTTCCGTAGTTGCTCCAGCTCGCCGCGCGTCGCCGCCATGTCCGGATACGGCAGATTTACCCCCACTTCATCGGCACGTCCGGATCAATGCACCCGGGCGTTCACCTTTGTCGTCGGTATCGGGCCGGCCCTGACCTTCGTTCGCGCCCGGTCATGAGCGACCGCGCGCGGACCGCCGAATGATGCAGTCCGGGGCAAGGCCACCTTGCCTCTCGCCCCGGCTCAGGCCCACGACGGGAGGAGTTGCCGGAGTAGCCCCACAGAAGGATCGGATCCAGGTACCGGACCGGGACTCGATCGTGGACGGTGATTTTGCTGATGCGGTCGCAGGAAACGCAGGCGACCAGGAGCCAGATGTCGGGGGGTTTGCGGTTGGCATTGACGCGGAACTTCCCGTCGCCGGTGTCGGCGGGGCCGGAATGGCAGTGGACGCAGCGGAATGCGAGCAGGGGAGGGTGCGAGCGCCGAGCGGCCCAGGACAGCACGATGTGAGGACGCGTAGACATGATCTCTCTGAAGACCTGACGGAAGGCATGGGAAGAGCCGACGGCGACGTCGGCGACCGATGCACGGGGAAGGTGTCAGGTCAAAGAGCAGGCGGCGTCACGCGGGGTGAGGTCCTCTCGTGAGTGGGTCGGAGAAGAAGATCCAGTTACAAGGTAGGGCGGGACGGGCTGGCGAGGCCACCCATTTTTGTCCTGGTGCCGAGCACTGAGGGGGAGGATGGGAGCAGCCGCCTCGAAAGCCCGAGCCCGGGCACCCGTCGTCGTCGCGGCGGCGCTTCCATCGCGGCGCATTGCGAGGGAGCCGTCGACTTGACCTCAACCAAGGTGGATGTTTGAAGATCGGGCCATGGTCGAAGTCGAGAAGTCAGCACCCAGGGTCGCGGTCATCGGCACAGGGGCCATCGGTAGTGCGGTCGTACATCGGCTGCTGGGAGGTGGGTACGACGTCACGGTGTGGAACCGCACCGAAAGTCGTGCGACCGCGCTTGTGGCCGCGGGGGCGCTACCAGCGCGGTCCGTCCGGGAGGCGGTGTCCTCCACCACCCTCAGCTTTCTGACCCTCAAGGACTACAGCGCGGTAGAGCAGTGCCTTGCCCAGCTCGACATGGACCTGTCAGGGCAGACGATCGTCGGGATGTACACGGGTAGGCTAGCCGCCCAGCGGGTCACCGCTCTGGGCGCGCAGTACATCCACGCGGGGATTCAGGCACCGCCCGAGATGATCGGCACCGACGGCGCGGATCTTGTTTAGCGGCGCCCGGCACGCGTTCGAGCAACACCAGAGGACCTTCCAGCTGCTGAGCAAGCCACGCTATGTCGGAGAAGCGCCGGAGGCGGCTGCGGTCTGGGACCTCGCCCTCTTCGGGGTGTGGTACGACGCCCAACTCGGCCTGCTACGAGCCCTCGATGTAGCGCGTGAGGCCGGCATCGACGTGGTGGAGTTCGCCCACACGGCGAGTGCGCAGCTCGGCCACGTGGTCGCTACGGTTTCCGCCACGGTCTCGGAGCTGCAGCAGGCCACCTACCCCCGGGCCCCGCAGACCTCACTGAGCATTTGACGGTCGTCCGCCACCTCATCGAACTGCGGGCCGGTCGACGTCTCGGCGATGGCGGACTACCAGAGGTGGCGGCGAGAATCGAAGCGCTCATCGCGGACGGCCGCGGCGGCGAAGGCTTGACCGCGACGGCCGGATAGCGTTCGGCCAGCTGCCATCCGATCATCGGCACGTCTGGATGCATGCACCCGTGAGCTGGTTACCTTGCGTGACGAGCGCCTCGCGGCAGATCCGGATGCATGGCGGGTCACGAGAAGTTGCTGGACCGGTCAGGTTGTTGCCGGGGACGGGCCTTGCTGCTGGAAGTACAGGGCCGGTGGATCGTCCAGGAATGGGCGGTCGTAATCGGCGGCTGCTACCCCCGGACCGACCGCCCGGCGAGTACTCCTCCGTGAGCCTCCGACGTCGTTTCTCGCTCAGGCGAGGGCCACGGCGGCGATGACCCCGGCAACGACAATGAGAGTGCGCAGCATTGTTGGTGGGAGCCGGCGCCCGATCCGAGAGCCCACGTAGCCGCCGCCGATGGACCCGAGCGCGAGCACGGCCACCACGGACCAGTCCAGGTCGGCGACGACCATGAAGATGACGCTCGCGACCACGTTCGCGGCGGCGACGGCCATCGTCTTGAGCCCGTTGACCACGCGCAGGTCGAGGTCGAGCCCGAAGCCGAGGACGGCGACCATCATCACGCCGGATCCGGCGCCGAAGTAGCCGCCGTACGCACCGGTCAGCACCGACAGCGCTGTGGTGACCGGGCCGGGGAAGGTCCCCGCTTTCGCGTCCGGCGTACGCCGGCGCAGCCAACGGGTGACCCCCGGTTGTACACCGACGAGCAGGCAGGTGAAGAGGATCAAACAGGGCACGACGCGCTCGAAGACACCGGGCTGGAGTGCCAAGAGCAGGGCCGCCCCGCCGACTGACCCGAGGCCGCAGGTGACGATGATGACCCAGGCGAGTCGGGGTTGCTCGCGCAGTTCTTCGCGATAACCCCAGGAGCCGCTCAAACCGGCTGGGGTGAGACCGATCGTGTTCGAGGCGTTGGCGACGACCGGTGGGATGCCTAAGGCTAGGAGGACGGGGAAGCTGGCGAGCGAGGCCACGCCCACGGTGGAGGTGAGCACGCCTGCCGCGAACCCGGCGACGAGCACCAGCAGCTGTTCGGCAAGTGTCACGGCAGCGGCACCGCGTGCTCGGCCCGGGCGCACATCCCCGGCGTGTAGCCGATGGTGCGCCGGATGACGTCGATGAAGGCACTCGCGGATGCCCACCCGCAGCGGTGGGCCCCCGCAGTGACCGGCGCCTGTCGCGCTCCACGCTCAGACGGCCGCCACGGTCCCTGCTCTGCAATGCGGATCGCCTCGGCGTCGCGTCCCTCCCCGATCAGAAACACGATGGCGTGGAGCTGATTGCGGAACTCCCGCTCGAGCGCCGCGCACGGGTTCTGGGAGTCGACGATCTCCATGGCTCTCCTTCACTTACATTCTTCGGCCTGCATTGAGGGTCCTTTCCATGCTCCAGTGCGGCCCGCCGCTTCTGATCACGGAGATGTGGTGCAGCCTTCGGTGTCGCCGAAGGCAGAATGCGGGTGTGATCGAGATACGTGATCTTGCGCTGTTCCTCGAGGTGGTCGAGTCTGGCTCCATCAGCGCTGGTGCAGAGCGTTGTGGCCTCTCACTGTCCGCTGCCAGCGCCCGCATCACGGCGCTTGAGCGGCGCGTAGGTACACCGTTGCTCGAGCGCCACCGTCGTGGGGCAAGCCCGACGGCAGCCGGGGAGTCGTTGACGGCCGGCGCTGCGCGCCTCGTGGACGAGGCTCGTGAGCTCGAGGAGTCGCTGATGGCCCGGTCCCGCGGCATCACCCAAGAACTGCGCCTGGCCGTGAACAGTTCGGCGGTCGACAGCCTGCCCGAGGTGATCACCGCGGCGCTGAACCGGATGCAGACCGTCTCGCTGGATCTGGTCGAGCTGAGCAGCGTGGCCGCGGTGGACCACGTCCGCGAAGGACGGGTCGAGCTCGCTGTCGTATCAACTGGGACGGCCGCTACGCAGGGCTGCGAGACCATCGTCCTGTGGGACGACTCCTTGGTTGTCGTGGGCAGGCCGCAAAAGGGGCTGTCGCGGCCCCTGTCGCTCGCCCAGGTCACAGCGGAGCCGATGGTCGGGCTGAACCGCGGTGTGCCCCTGCAGCAGCTGATCGAGCGGCAGGCCGCTCGAGCGGCCTTGCAGCCGACATACCGGGTGAGGTTTCCCTCGCTCGGGGCTGTGTGTGCCGCGGCGACGGCCGGAGTTGGTCGGGCCATCGTGCCGCGCAACTCGGCGCGGCGCTACGGCGTCCCGCTCCGCGCCCAGCACGAGCTGACCGAACCGTGGGCCCGGCGCGAGGCCGTCCTGGTCGCACGTGACTTTGCGCGGCTCAGCCCAACAGCGGCCGCCCTCACTGAACAGTTCGTCGCGTACGGGGCGGAAGTCGAGGTGTGAATCCTGCACCTCGGTTGCTCGCCAGCCCTTTGGCCCGACCAGCACACCTACCGCTGCCCCGCAGTGCCAGCGCCCGAGATGCGCAACGACACACGCGTTGCCCGACCTGCGGTCGGTCCGGGCTCCTGGCCACTACCGGACATCGGCAGGACCGGACGTGCCCAGATCTCGACCGTACGGAAAAGCGGCTTACAGGGAGTGACACGGCACGCCCCCGTCAGCGCGAGGTCGGCGGCAGATCCATGCGCAAGCTCTTGCAATTGATGCGCTAGATGCAACTGGCGACTTGCTCTGCGTTTCCACTCGGCCGTAGCGCCGTGAGCGGCTGTACGCCGTTGACGGCTGTCAGGTCGGTGCGGGCTGGAGGGCGTCCGCGACCGGGCGCCGCGCGGCGGCCAGGGCGGGGATGGCGGTGAGCACGGCGATGGCGAGCAGGACTGCGAGTGCCGTGGCGAGCATCCAGGAGGCGGGCGCGTACCGGATCTCGCCGCGGCCGACAGCCAGGTACAGCCCGATGCCGACCGGGATCCCGGCGGCGACGCCGGGTACCGCGGGGAGCAGCTGCGCCACGGCCAGGCCCGCGCTGGCCTGTCCGGGCGTGGCGCCGATCGTCCGGGCGACGGCCAGCGGTTGCCGGGCGTCGAGGCGTCGTGGGTGACCACCACCAGGGTATGTCCCGCGACGCGCAGCTCCTCGAACAGCCGCAGCACGTCCAGGGTGGCGGCGCTGTCCAGGTTGCCGGTGGGTTCGTCGGCCAGCACGACCAGCGGGTCGTTGCTCAGCGCGCGGGCGATGGCGACCCGTTGGCGCTGGCCGCCGGACAGCGCCGAGGGCAGGTGCGTGGCGCGGTCGGCGAGCCCGACCCGGTCCAGCAGGTGCAGGGCACGCCGCCGGGCCCGGCGGGGCGGCTGACCGGCCAGCAGCGCGGCCAGCTCGACGTTCTCCACCGCGGTGAGCTCGTCCATGAGGTGGAAGGATTGGAAGACGAAGCCGATGCGGTGGCGCCGCAGCCGGGCCAGGGCCCGCTCGCTCATCGTGTCGATGCGGCAGCCCGCCAGCCACACCTGCCCGTCGGTGGGGCGTTGCAGCCCGCCGAGCAGATGCAGCAGCGTGGACTTGCCGCAGCCGCTGGGCCCCATGACCGCCAGCACCTGCCCGGCGGGCACATCCAGGTCAACCTCGTCGACCGCGCGCACCAGCCCGCTGTCCCGGCCGTACTGCCTGGTCAGCCCGCGTGCCCGCAGCACCATCGATCCCGTCACGCCCCCGCCCTCCCCCCGGTCCGAGCATGCTCGGTCCACATGCGCTCGCACGCCTCCAACCACTCCAGGTCGGCCCGCAGCCGCAGCACGACACCCTCCAGCAGCAACCCGGCAATCGGGTCCACCGACCGGCCCAGCGCGGCCCGCTGGGCGTCCCGCAGCCGGCGCAACACCTCCCGCCGCTGCGCGTCAACCAGCGCCACGGGATCGGCCAACCGCGCCGTCGCGGCGGCCACCAGCTTGAGATGGAACTCCGCGAGGTCCGGCTTCGGCCAGCTCACCTCGGTCAGCCAGACGGCGACCCGCTGCTGCCCCACCGGGGTCAGCGCGTAAACCCGGCGGTCAGGCCGGTCCGGCAGGCCCTCGGCCCGCTCCGAGGTCACCAGCCCGGCCTTCGCCAGCCGGGTTAGCGTCACGTAAATCTGCCCGGCGTTCATCGCCTCGCCCAGCGGGCCGAGCGCCTCACGCATCCGGCTGCGCAACTCGTACCCGTGCGCTGGCTCCTTCGCCAGCATGGCCAGCACCACGTCCTGCACCCAGGCACACCCTTCGCTAGACCGCTAATAGATAACCGCTAGCTATAGCGCTGTCAAATCGACAGGCGGGGCGCAGCGGACGGAGCCGGCCGCCTACCTGAGCGGCGTACCGCGCGATTGCGCCCAGAGGCGGCCGACCGGTCCGGCGCTGCTCGTTGGGCGCCACGCTCCCGGGACAGATGCCGGATGACGCGCGGTGGACGGCGATCACGTGGCAATTCGTCGCCACTATGGGCTTGGTCGAGTTCCCTGGGTGGCAACCCGCACCACACCACCACCGAGGATCACATCTCCCCGCCGATCGATGACGCAACGTGCGCGCAGATCGGCACGAGTGTGCGTCTGCCGCTAGGACCGGCGACCTCCTGGTGCGCCCGGGTCCGCATTAGGAGACGGGTAGGCGGTGCCCCCGTACCGCGCGCCTGATGACGGCGCAGGCGCTCGACGCCGCTAGCGGCCCCGCTACAGGCAGCCGCAGGGCAGGAGTCAACCCGTCTCCGAGCCGCCGCGACCCATCATCCCAGTAACCCCCGATGCTCGCCGAGCACTTCTCTCCAGCGCCCGAAATCACCTGGCGCAGCACAGGTGAACAGGACGAACGCTCGGCGTAATCATGTACGCCTCGATCCGCAGAGTTGACGGAAAAGCCGAAAGGGCATAGGTACTGGCAAGCCAGATCCCGGAATCTGACACATCTTTCCAGTCCGGGCTGGGCCGCACAGCGGTCTCATGTCCCCCAGACAACCGGCATCCGCAGGACAGCGTCCGAATCTTGATACACGCGAAGCGTCAGCCGGGCGCGGCGGCGCTGACGGCGGCAGATCCGGACGCCGAGAGAGCTTGGGCGGACAAGTCGATCAGGTGGTCGAGGGAGCGGCCGAGCCGATCGAGCTTGGTGACCACCAGACCTTTCTACTTTGGGGCGCATCGCATGGACCCGAGGGGAGGGCCTAATAGAGGTGCTGGAGCGCGGCCTCGTACTGCTTCTTGACGCGGTCGAGGTCCTCTTGTCCGTAGTGCGAGGCCTCGACCAGCACCTCGTACACACCGACCGCGTCGTGGCCCAGCAGGTCAACTTCGCCCGCCACCGAGCGGCCGCGGTAACGGTCGATGTTCGAGGCGTCGCCGGGGCGGCGTTCCCGCTGGTACTTGGCCAACAACCGGGCCAACCGGGCCCGGGCGTCCGCGGCGTGGGCCATCAGATCCGCCGGCGCGGACGGGGCATCGTCCCTCACCTCGGGTCCGTTGCCGGCGAGCACCTCCCGCACACGACCCGGGTCCCCCTTCGAGGGGTCCAGCCAGTGGTAGGCCCACAGTGCCCTGCGGGCGGCGCTGACGGCCTGACGTCCCTTGCCCAGCCGATCCCACAGCAACGCCTGGTCGTAGCACGTCGAGCCGAGCACCCACACGTTCCCAAGGTCGGTCGGTTCCGCCCGCTGCAACCGCGTAGCGATCCGCTCCGCCCGCATACTCGCCAGCACCGCGTCCCGCCACTGGCCCGCGGCGGTATGAGCCTTCACCGCGTCGAGTTCCCTGCCGAACTTCTCCCTTTGACTCCGTATGCCCCTGCGAAACACCGCGCTCTCCCTTTGGTGGGTCCTGCCGCGAGATTTTCTCAGTCAGTCCGGCGGTGTCGGCATCGCCTCACCGCAGCTGCGACAGTAGTAGTCGCCGGCGC
Organism: Micromonospora deserti; assembly: GCF_003236335.1. Lineage (GTDB taxonomy): Bacteria > Actinomycetota > Actinomycetes > Mycobacteriales > Micromonosporaceae > Micromonospora > Micromonospora deserti. Next base: position 38,514 of record NZ_POUB01000010.1, on the reverse strand, counting down.
CCGCGCCAGGATGTGCTCCTGCACCCTCTATCCGGATGCGTGCAGTCCTCGGGGCGTGGCTTCTCACTCATGCGGACTTCCTCATGTCCGCCAGCTCGCGCCATCGTGGCCAGCGCGTTCGAGGACGCGGTAGACCGTTGCCCTGCCGACGGAGAACATCTCCATCAGGTCGGCGATGGAGTACTCGCCGCTGGCGCGCATCCGGACCAGCTCGGCCTGCTGGCGGGGGTCAGCTTGGGCCTCTTGCCTTCGAGCTTGCAGCGGGGCGTCGGGCGAGTCGTCGCAGGCCCTGCCGACTCGTCTGGTCAACGGATCTACTTCGCACACCATGGCCCCGGCGATCCAGACGCGAGTCGAGCGCGGAATTGTCGAGATCAAGCAGCCTCTGGAGGCAGCCGAACGTGGACCCGGCGTGGCCGATGCCTGACGCGCTGTTCTCGGCAAAGTAGCGTGGTGGGGTCAGGTTCCGGAGGCCATGTAGGCGGCGAGGATGTAGTTGGGGTGGCGGTCGAGGTTTCGGCGGGCGCGGTCGTAGCGCATGGTGGTGCGGGGATCGGCGTGGCGGGCGGCGGTCTGGACGTCGCGGAGGTTCACGCCGGCATCCATTGTCAGCAAGCCGGAGGCGACCACCGTGGCGAACCGGCCGGCCAGCATCTTCACCTACAGCAAGAACGACATGGCGGCCATGCTCAAGCCGCAGGACGGCACGTTTGTCGAGTTGCGCACGGGGGGCAACTGGACGCGGGCCACCTTCGACGGGATCCTCACCCACGTGATCAAGGTGGATGCCAAGTCGTTCCTCAAGGCGCTGCCGCCGGAGATCGTCACGCCGGGCGACGTCCGTGAGGAAGCCGCCAAGATTCTCGCCGACATGCCGGCCCCGCCGGGCTTCGACGTGGCGGTACTGGACAACGCCGGGGCCAACGACCCATACCAGTTCGGCGCCGCAGTGGCCGGCAGGGTCACCTGCGACTGGATCGCCGAGTGGATCCGGGCCGACTCCGCCGGCGACGACCAAGCGGTCAAGCAGGCCGCAGCCGCGCTGCGCAGTAGCCACCAGTGGAAGGTGCTGCACGACATGAACGACGAGGGCGACTACCCCGAGGTCGTCTGGGAGCTCGCCGACAAGGTCGCCGACGGTGATGTCCCGAAGTGGTACAAGGACGGCCTGGGCTGCTGACTCAGCCGGTGGTCAGGGGAAGAACAACCGGTGCCTTCCACGAGGGCGACGTGATGGCTGAACCGACTTCAGGCACGGCTTTCAGCTGACGCCTTACCTGACCGGCCGCCATGGCACCACCGGTGGCCGTGCGCACTGCTTTCGGCACAACCGCGCACCGAGCGTCGCCGCGCGTCCGTCACGCACCGTGACGCGCGGTCGGCGGCTATGAGCCATGAGCGGAGGTTGGCCCCTTGGCATTGTCGGTCAGTACGTGAGTGGGCTTGCATAGGAGCGGCAGTCGGGCTGGACGGTCACGTTGGGACGGCAAGTGGGGCACTAACTGGCAGGTATCGTTAAGGCTGGTCCTCCAATCGCCCATGGGATCGAGCGACTTCACCTTCACATCCACCAAGGCTTGCTGACCGCGCCCACGCTCGGTGTCGCCTCTATGGCTTACCGTTCCCTCGACGGCGCTCGCCACCTGGGAGGGCGATGAAGATGAGACGGTGGGTGTGGTGGACCGTCGCTGGCGCGGGTGTCTTGGCGTTTGGCTTGATACTGCGGTGGGGGTGGCTGGACTGGCTGGTCCGTGACGACGGGCCAGTGCGCAACGTTCTCGAAGGGCTCAGTTGGCCCGCTGGCATCCTCGCCTTACTTCTGGCGCTGGCAGCTCTGGTGCGCCCTCCTTCCGTGGAGAAGCCGGCGACCGTCGAGCTGACGGACCCGTTGATCGGGGCGGAGTACGCCTTCGACGGCCGGTTACCGACGATCGGTGAGGTGTCGCTGCGAGACCTCGGGGTGAGCGACGCGATCAGTGTGCCCACGCGGTCCGCGCCGGACGTCCCCTACATCGCGCGAGACTTCGACCCCGTGTTGGAGCAGGCTTTGCGCGACGGCGGGACGGTGCTGCTGCACGGTCCCGCGTCGGTCGGCAAGACGCGCTCGGCCGCCGAGGCACTCAGGCGCCTCTACCCCAACCGACCACTGCTCGTCCCAGTCGACGGGCGGTGGCTGCAGAGGGCGGTCACGTGGGACTTCGACCTTGCTGGCGTGCTGGTCTGGCTCGACGACCTGGAGCGATTCCTCACTCCCCAGGGTCTCGACCCGGCCATCTTGCACGTCGTGCAGCGCAAGGGGGCCACCGTGGTCGCCACGATCCGCGACCGGGAACTTGCTTGCTATGAGAACGCCGCTGCCACGCGCCGAGGCGACATCGGCGTCGACCGCCTGGCCGTCAACGTGGTCGCTGCCATCCCGCCGGACCGTCGGATCGCGGTGGGTCGCCTGCTGACGACGAGCGAGGCGTCGCGTGCACGGAAGTCGGACGACCCCCGCATCGCTGGGGCGCTGCGTGCCGAGGTGGGGTTCGCCGAATACCTGGCCGCCGGGCCAGCCATGCTAAGGCGTTGGTCGGTCGGCGACGACCCCCTGTTCTACGTTGGCCAGGCGGTGATCAATGCCGCAGTCGACATCCGGCGTGCGGGCTACCACGAGTATGTGTCCGAGTCCGTGCTGAGCGCGCTGTATCGACAGTATGTGCCACCGGGGTGGCGTGAGCGCCACGATCTGCCGCCCGCGCGGCTGGGACTGACCTGGGCCTCGCAGCGGGTGCTGGGAGCCAGTTCCTGCCTGCGTCAGAGGCACGACGCTCGGCACGGTGGGTTGTACTTAGCGTCAGACTATCTGGTGGACCGCGCGGTGGCGGGTGAAGGTCCGCTGGGCGGTGTCGCTGTCTGCAGCGCGGTGTGGGACACCGTCCTCGCGCTCGCCGACGGGTTCGAGTCGCTGGCCGTGGGCCTGGCCGCCCAGGACGCGGGCCTGCTTGACATCGCCGCCAACGCCTACTTCCGGGCCGGGGTCGCGTGCAGTCCGATCGCGATGTACGACCACGCGCACGCAATGGCAACGCTCGGCAACTTCGCGCAGGCCGAAAGGTTCTTCCGCTCACTGTCCGTGACCGGCGACACCAACGCAATGGTCCGACTCGCCAACCTGCTAAACGCCCAAGGCCGAGGCGACGAGGCACAAGTTCTCTACGAGCTGGCCTCTCGGGCGGGGAACCTCCGCGCCGAGGCCCGTATTGCACTGCTGTATGCCAAGGACGACGGCGGCAAAGAGCGCGACGTCTTCTACCGCCAGGCCGCCGACGCCGGGAACACGGACGCCATGGTCGTCCTTGCCCACATGCTGGCCGAACGGGAGGACCATGAGGAGGCCGACCGCCTCTACCGCCGCGCAGCAGCCAGGGGCAACACCGATGCTATGGTCGCCGAGGCCCGGAGATCCGAGGATGAAGACGCCGAGTCGCTCTATAGGCGTGCTGCCGAGGCCGGGAACACTGACGCCATGACCGAACTTGCTCTTCGACTCATCCGGCGGGGACGCACGACGGAGGCTCAAGAGTTCTTCGAGCGTGCGGGACACCCACATTCTTCGGGATGACCTTTCGTGCCACGGGTGTCGGCACCGGCGAAAATCAAACTATCCGCGACATCAAGTTTTTAGCAGATTTATTCACCCTTTCGTGGAGCTTGTCCGAGGACTCTGAGAAGTGAATGCGCCCTACGGCCCCGGTCGTTGACTCTGTTGGTTAGCTCGTTGGAAGCCGGCATCCTGCTTGCCGTATGTCCTTTATCCAGTGACGTGCTGGGATGAGGCTGAGGGTGTCGGTGGAAATTCCGGCAGACTGTGGCGGTGGTTCGGGCGGCGCGCCCAGGTCGAATCCGGGTGCCACGTGCGTGCACCCGACCACGGGCACACGAGCCTACGAACTCGTCACCAAGGGCAGTGTCGTGAGGCTATTCGTGCGGTACGACGCGGAAGTCGGTGACGAAGCTGGCGACGCGCCTGTCCGCGGTGCGGCCCACATAGGTCGCGTACACGCCGTCACCCCACCCGGAGCCGACGACATACACATTGGCCCCGGTCCACTCGTCCACCACCGTGGTGATGACGGCGTCGACCGGGTCATCCGGGATCTGCGCCGGGATGAACGTCTCCTCGACTCGCTCGTAGTCCCACTCGCGCAGTGCCTCGATGGCGACCTGGTCGGCTAGCGTCCCGGTACCCGCGTCGACCGAGTACTCGAAGAAGTCCTCGGTGCCGAGCGAGGCCGTGTCCTGGCCCGGCAGCAGCGCCATCGCCCACCCAAGGTTTGCCGGTCTGTACGAGGGCCGTCTCGGAGCCCAGTTCTGCCTCGACAAGGACACTGCGGTGATGTTCGCTCAGGCGTGGGGTCTGGCTGCCCGGTCGCCGCACACGATCGTCTACCTCCCACTGCGCCGCGCGAAACTCCCCGACCATCACAGTTGGGGGCGCCCGCTCGACCTGGTGCTGCTGCATCACCGTCTCGCGTTCCCGTCGTCACGGTGGAAGCAGGTCCGTTCCCGGTTGGGGACCGGCAGGCCGCACACCGTCGTCGTCCTACCCGGTCACGCGTGGCCGGCGCGGTCGATCGCCGACCACCGACGAGCCTGGCATCAGGAGTTCCGCGATCATCTTCGGTGGGACATCGCCGCCGACACGTTGGTGCTGACCGGCAGCCGCGAGGCCTTCGAACTGGAAGCCGACCAGGTCCGCGCTTTGGCCGAGGAGTGTCCGGCTCATCGTGCCCGCACGCCGGGCACGCACTGCTGCGCCGAGATCGGCATGGGCAGAAACCGGCGCCACCCTGACCAACGCCGGCCGTACGCCGAACTGCACGCCGAATACTCACAGTAATGCCCCAGTCCGGCGGAGGCAGGCCACGGCAAGCACCTCGCGGCAAATGAGTACCCACCGAGGATCGCCTACGTGAGGGCTTCATGGTCCGACTGGCCTGCGGTGTTTCGTCCGAAGCGGTACGGCTGGCGCGTGATGGGCACCGCCGCGTCACGAGATTTCCCGCAGAAGATGGTGCACAGTCTGTCGAGAACGGCCTGGCGGCTCCGTCTCAGGAGTGGATGCGGTCATGGCCGCACAAGGCTAAGGAGACCCTGCATGACGATCCAGCGGATGGACAACGTCCTCATCGTTGTCGACGATCTCGACGCTGTAATTGCGTTCTTCGTCGAACTCGGCATGGAGCTGGAGGGCAAGGGGCCAATCGAGGGACGCTGGGTCGAGCGTGTCATCGGGATCGACGACGTCCGACAGGACATCGCAATACTGCGGACCCCGGACGGCCACGGCCGAATCGAGCTGGCAATGTTCCACACGCCGGAGGCGATCAGCGCCGAGCCGAAGGATGCACCGGCGAACACGCTGGGCATTCGTCGCATCATGTTCGCCGTCGACGACATCGAGGACGTCGTTGCCCGCCTGCGAACCCACGGCGCCGAACTCGTCGGCGAGCTGGCGCAGTACGAGAACCGCTATCGGCTCTGCTACGTCCGCGGCCCCGAGGGCATCATCGTCGGACTGGCCGAACAGCTCAGCTGAGGTCTTCCGAAGGGACCGTGCAGCCAATTGCGCCCGACCGCCGATCGACCAAGGCCACCACCTGAGAAACCCTCGACGGCGGAGCACCTTGGTGATGAGATCGAGCAGGCACTGCGGGCCGTGGGCTGGACCGCTCGCGGCGCTGATCCGGCTGTCCTCATCTCCGCGGTCAGGCAACGACGATCCGGGGCCCGTCGGCGCGCCATCGTTGTCGAGCGCCCTCGGCGGCAGATCCGGATAATCGATTGTCCGCCACTGGCAGTACGAGCTCGGCTGATCCAGCGCCCCTCGTGCGCCGGGACCTTCCGTCGGGGATCGACCCGGGTTGACTCGTTCGTCATGCTGGAACCGGAAGCCCCACGCCCGCACCGCGCGAGGAGGACCTATGCGCAAGCCGGCCAGGACTGCCGCCGTCCTTTTCGGGCTCGGCGTCGGCGCCGCGGTCGGTCCGTCCCTCGGGCCGGCCGCCTTCTGGTCCGGCGTCGCGATCGCCGCGCTCGGCGTCGCGCTCTCCCTGGTCGGTACGACGGAATCCGATCTCGTCGGGGACGGCCGGGTCGACCGCGACGAGGACGCCGGGGTGGCAGGCGACGATACGACCACAGGAACCACGGTCGCCGCGGAACGACGACGGCGGAACCGGCAGCGGCCAACCGTCAGCGGCCTGGGCACCCGGGTAGAACAGATCCTCAAACTCGCCGAGGAGCAGGCCGACGACCACCACGCCGAGGCGCGGCTCGAAGCCGAGGAGATCGTGACCGCCGCCCGACGGGAGGCGGAGGCGATCCTGAACAGGGCGCACGAACAGGCGGCCGGGATCACCGGCATCCGCCGAGATCTGTCTCCGGTACCGCCCACCCGGGCGCCGTCACCGGACGAAGATCCGAGTCCTTATGCCTGACGGAAGCGGAGCCGCCGGGCGGATCCCGATTGGCAGGCGGACCGCCGAAGACCGACCGGCGTAGCCGGATGATGAACGCCGTAAAGGATGCACACCGCAGCGTTTCTGGAGTTGTCAAGACCGGACCAGCGGCGCAGCCTCTCATCAGCACGACGGACGCCGCGACGCCCGGTCGGCGGCAAATGTGCGCACTGGCGGCCCACTTGTGCCGAACCGGGGCGCGCGGCGCGGCTGGTGGCGGCGATTGCGTTTGATGCCGGCTTGATTACGACCTACGGTGCTGCGAATGAGACTGCGTCACGTAACGATCGATTGCGCGGACCCGTACGAGCTGGCCACGTTCTGGAGCCGGTTGACCGGCTGGCCGATTTCCGGGATCGATCAGCCCGGCGACGACGAGGTGCTCGTCGAAGCGCCGGACCCGGTGCCGGGTCTGCTGTTCGTCCGGGTCCCCGAGCCGCGCTCGGCCAAGAACCGGGTCCACCTCGACTGGAAGCCCGACGGGCGGTCCCGCGACGAGGAGGTCGAGCGGGCCGTCAGCCTCGGCGCCACGATCCACGAGGACCACCGCGGTCCCGAGGATCGCGGCTGGGTAACCCTGCGTGACCCCGAGGGCAATGAGTTCTGCATCGAGCGGCAATGAATTCAGCAGCGGCACACCAAGACCGGATGCCCGGTCATCGGCAGGATCCCACGTTGAGCGTTGCCAAGGTCTGTCACTGAACGTGACGCCCGGTCGGCGGCAGATCCGCGCATCCGCTCATAGGGACGTGCGACGGCAGGCGCTGGCTCCTCTTCGGCCTGGTGGTCAATAGTGAGCGAGGATCTGCGCAACTGCGTGGCCGAGGAGATCAGCTACCCTGGCGACTTCCTCTGTCTCGAGTTCGTATTGCGCTCGGGTCGGGTTCATGGCGCTCACCTCGAACCGCGCGAAACCGATGGGCCAGTCGTAGTGCAGGATGTTCAGCGGTACGACGGCATTGCAGCAAGGCACTGTCACGTCCAGGTGGTCGAAGCTCAGGCTGCCATTTCCCCTGACCAGGTCGCCGAGCCAGTCCAGACCGATATCCCGACCACAGCGCGAGCACGTGATCTGGCTGGTGTTCTCGCCGGCGTCGATTAGGGTCACCCGGTCGTAGAACTCGTATTCCACCTCCTCGACAGCGTCGTCGGGGCCTGAGAACAAGCTCGCCACGTAGGCAACGGCGGCGGCGGCCGCCTCGTGGGTGGGCTGCCAGTCCGGGTTCGTCGGGATCAGCCGGATGTACGAGTCGCTCACAATGCTCAGCATGCCTGGTGGTGTCGCTGCATGATCAGTCGAGCCGCCGCTTGCTCTGCATGCTCATCCGCCATTTCTGGACTCCGCGCCAGCGTTGCCCGACGCGACCCGCCCGCAGCACGGCGGACCAGCGGCAGATCCGGTAGGCACGCTCGCCGCGCTGTTCTGCCTCCCGGCAGACTGAAGACGCTGGGCGACCTGGCGTGCGTGAGGCCGCTGAGATCGGTCATGGAACAACGTCGACCATGGTGGGGCATGAGCGGATGCTTGTGCGAGGAGGTGCGGCGATGGGGCAGGAACCGTACGTGGGGCTGGCCACGACGTTCGACACGGCTGCGGAGCTGTACCAGCGGGCACGCCCGGGCTACCCGAGACAGTTGTTCGCCGACCTGGCGGCGTCGGCGGGTTTGGGCACCGCTGGAGCCAGGGTGCTGGAGGTCGGAACGGGCACGGGTCAGGCCACTCGTGGGCTGCTCGATCGCGGCTGGAGCGTCGTGACCCTGGAGCCCGGGCGGGAACTGGCCGCGGTGGCGCGCCGCGTGCTCGCCGGGCACGGTGACGTGGACGTCGTGGTGTCGCCGTTCGAGCGGTGGGAGGCGGGCGACCAAAGGCCGTTCGACCTCGTCTTCGCCGCAACGTCGTGGCACTGGCTGGACCCGCAGGTCGCCTACCGCCGGGCCGCCGAGCTGCTGCGTCCTGGCGGTCACCTGGCGATCGTCGCCACCGAGCACGTGTCACCGCCGGGCGGTGACGACTTCTTCCGGCAGGTACAGCAGGTCTACGACGAGGTCGGCATGGGCGACGGGCAGGGCGGCCCGAAGCCTCCTGAGGCGATCGCGGCTCCGGACGTCAAGGCGATCGGCGGCAGCGGGTTCTTCGCGCAGCCGATCGTGCACCGCTACGTCTGGAGCCAGGACTACACCGCCGAGGAGTACCTGGCGCTGCTGTCCACCTACTCCGGGCACATCGCCGCCTCGCCCTGGCAGCGGAAGACATTGTTCACGGGAATCCAGGACATGATCGCCGCCCGCCCGTCTGCGACGGTGCGCAAGCACTACCTGAACACGCTCCAGATCGCCCAACGTATCGACTGATCCGCACAGAGCCGCCCGAGCGTCGTGATGCACCTGACCGTCCGCTCCGCGGCACAAGCCGCGTGGCGGGGCTGGGTTCGCTTGTTGCTATACCGAGACGCTCGGTCGGCGGCAAAGAAGTGCGTCACTCTCCGATAGACTTGGCGAAAAGAATCTCCAGCGGTTCGCCCCGTAGCAGGAGGCATCCGCGATCGACGTAACCCAAGCGCCGGTATAGATGCTGGGCTTTTTCGCTCGCCAGCGTTGATAGCATCACCGAGCCACGGCCCGCTGCTCGCTGATGGTTCTCCCAGTGCTTGATCAGCCGCGTGCCGAGGCCTTTGCCGCGGTGCTGCTCGAGAACGAACAGCATGTTCATGAAGGGGATCTCGTCCCAGAAGAGGCCCCACCTGAGCCATCCCTGGATCGACGTGTCTTCCACGGCGACGGTGACTCGACCAGCCTCGATGACCCTGTGGAGCTCCTGCCGGTCGACGTGGAGATCCGCCTGGACGAGGAAGGACACGTCCCGGTTGTCCGCCACGCGTAAGTCGATCGCCATGGAAGGACGATGACACAGGTTGCCTGCGACCCGTGTCCGCACATCGGCAGAGTCGGGCGGTAACGGCTGGTGGGCGCGCGGTCGGCGGCAGATCGGGATACCTGGCCGGCCGCTGGTAGCTGTAGGCGGCGTGGCCTGCTCAGTGGGGATGGGCGTCGTCTTGCAAGCCGGCCGCTCGGCGCCAGCGGGTGACTTCGGCTTCGTGCGAACCGATAGCGGTCATGGCCGTGACTGCCGCCGGATCCGCCCCGCCCATCAGTAGGGCCAGGGGCCAGGCCGGCACTCCCCCCGCGCCGTCATAAGCGGCCCAGGTCCACGGACCATCGAAGTGCCATGCACGACCGGCGGCGTCGGCAACGTCGTCGCCGGCCTCCGGGAAGGCGTACGGTCGAAACACCAGTTCGAGCGTGAACGGAACACCGCCATCGGGCTCGATGCTCGTGCTCTGGAACTCCGCTGCCGCGTCCGGAGCCTCACCGGCGCACAGGACGAGCAGGCTCAGGCTCGGGCGGGGCAGCCAGCCCGTCTCCTGCGGCGGTTCGTACTCGTGAACCTCGATGACGTGGATGATCCGCGCCGGGATACCGACCCGGCAGGTGTTGCCGGGGGCGAGGCGGAGCGAGGGCGGGTCGGTCACGTACAGCTCGTCCGGATCGGCGCGGCCCAGGGCCACCTCGCCGTTCCAGCGCACGCCCGCCGCGTCTGGGTCAATCTCCCACCACGGCCAGCGGACGCTGACGTACGCCTCGTCGACGCCGGTGACGACCGTTGGCGTGAACGGGCAGGAGATACGCAGCACGTCCCCGACGCGGTAGAACATGCGCGGCAGACTAGCGCGCGACGCTCCGGGAAGGACGCCGCTTGTGGAGGGACCAGGGCCGGCGGTCGCTGACTGCTCGAACTGGTTCGCGCGGCCGCACGAACGGTCCCCGCCGTGCCGCAGCCGATGCGCGCGCTGATCGCGGCAGATGAGCGCGAGCGAGAGCCGCACCACCTCCGCGGCCACCGACGTTCTTGCCCCTGTCTCAGCTTCTCAGGCGGCGGCGCAGCGAGTCCCGCAGTTCGTCGGGGAGGCCCTCGACCTCAACCAGCGCGGGCAGCAACTCCGGCTCGGACATGTACGCCCGAAAGGCGTCCGCGATCGTCACGCCGTGGGCCGGCCGGTGTACCACAGTCACCGGGTCGCCGGCTTGAACCTCTCCCGGCTCGACGACGCGCAGGTAGGCACCAGGCCGATTCTCCCGGGTGAACGTCTTCACCCACTGCGGCTCGGCCATCTTGGCCTGAAACGTGGCGCACGGAATACGCCCGAACGTCGGCTGCAGCACGAGGCTGTCGCCGATAAGCCACGTCTCGCCGATCACCGCACCGTTCACGTCGACGCCCACCGTGGTCAGGTTCTCGCCGAAGACACCGCCAGGCAGCACCCGGTCAAGTCGGGCCTCCCACCAGTCGTAGTCCTCCCGGGCGTACGCGTACACGGCCTGGTCGTCACCGCCATGATGCTCGATGTCGAAGATCTGGTCACCCACCAGACCACTGTGCAGCCCGGTGGTCTTCGGTCCGGGAGCACGGACCGCCACGGGTCCGTCAACCGGCCGCTTGTTGATGCCGGTGATGCCGACTCGCTTCGCGGTGCTGCGCTCCGGCACCGCCAGGTTGACCGAGAGGATACTGCCCATGAACTGCAACCTATCGGTGTCAGGAGCCGCCCGGCTCGCCGTTATCGCGCTGGCGTGGCGGCAGAAGCATGCACCTGATCTTGATGAGAGATGCCGACCGGCGACAGTCTGTATGGTCACGGCGTGATCGCGAGGCTTGAGGTCGTGTACTGCGATGGATGGAACGATGGCGTGGTCAATCCGCTGACCGCGACCGCGGCCCAGGACCGTGACGCGGCGGGTGAGCCGTACACGGCCGTGCTGTTGAAAGACGGTCGACGACACGCGGTGATGGACGTCTCCTGGGCCGACGAGTACTGCCGCGTGTCGCGCTTCGACGCGGCCAGCCGGCAGGTGTCCTGCCACGAGCTGCGCGGCACGGGGGGCGGCGACCTGTTCCTGCGCCGGGCCGCCACCTGGGACGGCCCGCCGGATGTGGGCGAATTCGAGTACCCGCATGTCGCGGCGCGGACCTGCATCACCTATCGACTCTCCGGCAAGCGCACCGACGTCGTCGAGCCACGTGGCGATCTGGGCGCTCGGCACGAGTCCCGCTCGATACAGCCGCCGCCCCGCCTGCCGGTTCCGGGCTTTCGCCGATGGCGGGAACTACTGAGTCTCGCTGGGAACACGCCCGTGGAGATCGTCGACGCGGTGCACCATCCGCTTCCGGTACGAACCGCGACCCGACCACCATGGCGTCCGCCCCGGCCGCTGCGGCCGCACGGCATTGAACTCCTGTTCACCCCCGATGCGCAGGTCGATTACCACGACCGGCAGCTTCGCCTGTCGGCCCACAGCGCCGGGCGACTGCACCTGCCGTCCGGCCGCCTGATCGCCGCTGATCCTTCCTCGTTGGACCTCGACGCCAAGCCTTCTGACGTCACCGTGCCGCTCGGCACGTACCCGGTCTCCGTCGGCCTCGCGACCTTCGTCGATGACCCGGGGCATATCCGGGTCACCGCCGCCCGCCTCGACATCAGCGACCGTCCCGCAGTGCGATGGGAACTGGCGCTGCGCGACGGGCAGGACCCACTCGACCTGGGCTACCAGCAGTTCTTCGGCTTCGGCGTCGACACTGGCATGGCCTGCTACGTCGACGCCGACTCCGCCGACCGCGTGGTAGACGTCTGGCGCACGCTCGACGGTCTGGTCGAGCCGCGCTACCGCACGACCGATTCGGGTAACATGGTCGCCTGGTCCAGCGGCTGGGGCGACGGCGCCTACCCTACGTGGATCGGCTACGACACCTCCGATGCCGTGACCTGCTTCATCGCGGACATGCTGCTATTTCCCACCGACTCGGAAGACGAGGACGACGACTGACGATACGCCGCACACGAATCTCGGCAGAGTCGGTTGTTCCCTGCACGGACCGCTCGTGACGCACCGTGACGCCCGGTCGGCGGCAGATCAGTGCACCGGCGGCGGGAAACGATCTGGCTCTTGATCAATTGAGCGATTTACGCATCTGTTGTGTCACGACGCGGTAGCCGGAAGTCTCATACAGCCGGATCGCGCGGGCGTTGTCGCGGAAGACGTTGAGCTCCAGGCGACGCAGGCCACGGGAGCGCACGGCGTCCTCGGCAGCAGCCAGGAGCGCGCGTCCGTAGCCGGCTCCGCGGTACGCCTCATTGATCTCGATGTCGTAGATGAACGCGCAGTCGGGCGCCCCGCGCGGGTGCGTCAAGCCCAGCCACAAAACGCCAACACAGGTGCCGTCGGGAAGCACGGCCCTCAAGAACAGCATTCCGGCAGTCGCAAAGCCATCCGGCAACAGGACGTCGTTTGCCTTGGCCGCCAACTCGAGGGCCTCGTCCGCGGGCCAGTTACCGGCTGCTACCTGCTCATCCGCGAATGATCGGATGGTACGGTCACGCCACTCCTCGAACTCGTTCCTCGTCATGTCCCGTACGATCAACTCAGGCACAGCGTGATGGTCCCACACCAATCGGTGGACGGCTGCCCCCGTTGTCCCGCGAGCATCACGTCGGCCGCATGCACTCATCTCGGCACGTCTGGATGCATGCATCCGATCCAGCCTCTCGCCTACCAAGGGCTGGCCAAGGAGCATCCCGGCCAGGTCGTTGCTCCGCCGCGGAAGCTGCGCCCCGGCGCGCCACCGGCCTGGCAGGTTTCAATGGGAAGCCGAACGTAAACACCGATCGTCACAACGGATCCCGGTCGAGCACGCGATCGCCGAACTGACGTGGTGGCGACAACTCCAACGCTTCACCGGCCGCCGCGCACTGCTACCCGAGACCATCTACGCCGTCGCCGGGCTCGTATCCGACCGCGTGATCACCTGGTAGCCCGAAACCGGCATCACCGCAGCTAAAACCCCCACCAATTGGGCACGAACTCGTAAGGCGATGCCTCTGTGGAGTGGCGGGTTCGAGTTTGTGTTCGGCGGCAGACTGCTCGGTCCTGAGCCGATCTCACCTCACGGAGAAGCGTGAAGGGCCGAGCAGATTCCACGCTCGGCCCTTCAGGGGGCTAAGTTCAGCCCCTCTTGAGGCCCATCGGCCAGGAGCTTCGTCAGTCCCGAATCAGGCTCACTGAACCATCGGCAGCTGCCCTCGCCGTCACATAGGGAACATGCCGGCGTACGGATCCGGTTCGCCGGTCCAGGGATCCAGCCCGGCCTTCCGCAGCCGCATCTCCTCACCGAAGGGCAGGTACTTCACCGAGGTGACCCCCCAGATGTTGGTGCCGCTCAACGGGCATTCGTCGAATTCCGCCGCCAACACGCGCTGCAGGAACTCCACCATCCCGCATTCGTAGCGGCGCCAGACCGTGTCGTCCCGGTTCCACACCAGCACGGGCCAGGCGTCGGGGTCAACGCCGGACGCGTCCCAGCACAGGATGTCCGCGCCAGCACTCACCCCCCATGCGATCAGCAACGGCTCAACCTCGGCCAACCCGGACTCTTTACGGAACTCCGCCCAGGCCATCTCGGCATTGGTCGTTTCGCTAACCATCCCGCCTGTTCCCGCACCGGAGGCGGCGTCCTTGGGCTCCGGCTCCTGGATCACCAGGAACTCCTGGATTGTGCCGGGCCCATACACCTCCATGAACTGCCGATAGTCGGCAGGAAACTCCTTCGTCCAGGATCCGGTCAGTCACCTCCAGTCCACGGCCGTGTCAGGGGCGGCCGGGGGTGGCATCATGCGCCGTAGCGCCGATAGCTCAACCACGACTATCCTCTTGCGTCATCCGGCACACATCGTGGCATTCCACCCGTCGGAACCTCGGTACCTGTCTGGATCATTCATCATTCCAGAACCACGGGACCAGCGCAGCCGCGCCTACCTCACGAAACGAACCGCCGAGGGCAAGAGCAGGCGCGAAGTCATCCGCTGCCTGAAGCAATACATCGCCCGCGAGATCCACCGTCACCTCACCACACCCGTCGTGCTCACCCCGGCGCCAACTCGCCTTGACAATCCATAGGGGCATCAACTCCAACGAACGACTCAACCGCTGAGATCCGCCGCCGCACCGACGTAGTCGGCATCTTCCCCGACCGGCCCAGCATCATCCGGCTCGTCGGTGCCGTCCTGGCCGAGCAGCACGACGAATGGACCGAAGGCCGCCGCCACCTCAGCCTCGACGTCCTGGCCCGAGCTCAGGCCGTCGGCCACGCCGTCGTCGAGAAGGTGACCGCCGAGCCCGAACTCCAGGCCATCACGGCCTGACCAACACGCCCGAACGAAGCATCAACGTCGTACGGCGCCACGGGACTTGACCGTCAGCGGGCCCGCTGGCACCTGGTTGATCCGCGGTGATCACCTTGCGCGGCTGATAGCGGGCGAACGCCGAGGGTGTGCTGGAGATAGTCGAGTGACTCGGTATCCCGGAAGCCATCGATTCCGGCAAAGAACGAGTTGGTCATCCCACGCTCCTCGCCTGGCAGGTGAATCGCCCTTCAACTCTCAGTTGACACATCGTAGCGGGTGGCGATCGCGGCGGCGCGGTTGCGCAGGGCGGTGCGCAACCACTGCGGGGCCAGGGCTTCCGCGTTCGTGGCGAGCTGCCACAGCGCCCATTCGGCGTGTCTCGGATCTTGGAAGGTCACCTCCAGCCGCAGCCAGCCGTCTGCGTCGGCTTCTTCGGCGCGGACGGCCAGCGCGGTGCCCACCAAGTCCTCCCGCCGCGTCGGGTTCACCCGCACCAGCACGGTGACTTGATCGCCGCCGGTCCGAAACTGCGTGCTGCGTTCCTGCCAGGCCCGGTCCAGATCGACCCGGTCTGGTCGCTGTGCGGGTTCGGCGAGTTCCTCGGCGGCCAAGACCCGGGACAGCCGGTAGGTGCGGTCCGCGCCAGACCTCGTGGCCAGCAAGTAGCCCTGCTCGCGTACGGTGACCAGGCCGATCGGGTCCACCGTGCGCCACTTCGGGGTCTGGCCCACAGCCGCGTAGTGGATGCGCAGCTTGTGTCCGGCGAGCACCGCGCGTCGAACCTCGGCCACTACGCCGTCGGGAACCTCCTCGGCGACCAGCCGGCGCGACAGCAGGTCGGTCTCCGGGTCGATGAGCAATCGCTGGGCCGCGCCGGCCGCGGTGTCCCGATAGCTTTCGGGTAGCGCGTCGACCACCTTGAGCATGGCCGAAGCGAGCGCCGAGCCGAGACCGAATGCCTGCGCGCCGCGCCGCGATCCGGCGATCAGCAGGGCGAGCGCTTCGTCGTGGTTCAGTCCGGTGAGCTCGGTCTGGAAACCGGGCAGCAACGCGAAACCGCCGTGCCGTCCGCGTTCGGCGTAGACCGGGACGCCGGCCGCGGACAGCGCCTCGATGTCGCGCAGCACGGTGCGGGTGGATACCTCCAGCTCGCGGGCCAGTGTGGCCGCAGGCAGCCGACCGCGCTGGCGCAGCAGCAGCACCAGCGATACCAACCGGTCGGCCCGCATACGAAAATTATGCCCAGGAATACACGACACAGGATGTCGTGGTTGGTTGAGAGGCTCACCAACACGTGGGTTCGAGTCCTAGCGGGCCCACACTCTCGACAATGGAGCTGAGATGGCAATGGAGCGAACGGCGGTCAACCCGTGGACGTGGTCGGTGGAGTTGGGGTACAACCAGGGTGAGATCGTCTCCGGGCACACCCGGACCCTGTACTGCTCGGGGCAGACCGCGATGAGCGGCGACGGCAAGCCCCAGCATGCCGGTGACATGGCGGCGCAGTTGGCGCTGAGCCTCGACAACCTGGAGGCCATTCTCGGCGAGGCCGGCATGTCCCTCGCGAACCTCGTCCGGCTCAACGTCTACACCACCGACGTCGATCGGCTCTTCGAGCACTACGGCGTGCTGGCGTCGAGGTTGGGCGCCGCCAGGGTGGCGCCGACCACCACGATGCTCGGGGTGACACGGCTGGCGATCCCCACCCTGATGGTCGAGCTCGAGGGGACCGCCGTCGCGTGATGCCACCTCGCCGGCTCCGGTAGGGCTGCCGGTTGAACCGGCACGAGTAGCAGGTGGGTGACTTCCGGTGCTCAGATTGGTGACATTCGGCGTCTATGGCTTCGACGGCGAGTCCTTCCTGCAACGACTGCGGCACGCGGACGCCCACCTGCTGCTCGACGTACGCCAGCGCCGCGGTGTCCGCGGACCCGACTACTCCTGGGCGAACTCGGCGCGGCTTCAGCGCGCGCTCGCCGCGGAGGACCGGCTTGGGGTTGGTGTTCCAGTTGGCAATCCAGGCGCGGAGGTCGGCTTCGAGGCAGGGCCACGGCAAAGTCGTCAGGTGACTCCGAGTAGAGCCAGTGGTCGGTGGCTGTCGCGGGCGTGGTGGCGGTTGGCGGTGGCGATGTTCGTGATGCCGGTCAGGCGTAGTGCGCTGATGGCGGCGTTGCGCAGGGCGGCCATGACCTGTGGTCCGTTGCCGGTGCGGATTTGGGAGCGGTCCTCGTCGTAGGTGACGGCAACAACCGCCTCCGCGCGACCAGCCCGGGGCGGAAAAAGGTACGGCACCCACGCCTGCACGCGGTGACGGCCGGCGGCGACCGAAAGGCGGTGGGTGCCCCAGGGGAGTGCCACCGGTTCCCCGCCGTTGAGTGACAGCCGGGGCTTTCTGGCGGAGTAGAGGAAGGTGCCGGCCGGACGGCTGAAGGTGACGGACATGGCTCCCTCGTCAACGGCCGGGCTGTTGTTCGTCATCGTTGAACCCACCTCCGCGGATCGATTCCAATTAATCTCGTCGTCGCCGTCGAAGGCGGCGGCACCTCACGGGCGCTGCGCCGCCATGTCGCGGTGCAGCAGAACCACGCAGGCCACGATCCCGAGTGCGGTCAGAAACAGTGCGCCGACGGCCAACGCCGAGTACGGGCGCGCCCGGTTCCGGACCACCTCCGTCGGATCACTAGCGGAGTACTCGACCTCTATGCGGTCGCCCTCGTTCGGGCAGGAGGTGCCGCAATAGACCCAGGCCTCATACCGCTTGGCATCGACGAAGTACTCGACCTTCGCCTCGCCCTACCGGCCCCGCACGACGTCCAGCGCGAGGCCGGTGACGACCTGACCGTCGCTGTACGTGCCGCTGCGGAACCAGAACGTGCCCGTCACCGATGATGCCGCCAACAGGAAGAGCATCGCCAGGACGGCGATCAGGGCCACAAGTACGCGCGCCCGGCGGTCATCGAAGTCACGACTCACCTCGGCTCCTTCAGCGGATTCGGATACTCCCCGAGCCGGGCTCGGCTACGGTCGGCCTGTGCGGGCCGACGAACTCCGGCACCGGGTCGACTCGGCCCGGGTGGCCCGGCTCGCCACCGTCCGGCCCGACGGTCGCCCCCACCTGGTGCCGGTCTGCTTCGTCCTGCTCGGCGACGTGGCGTACCACGCCGTGGACGAGAAGCCCAAGCGCCACCGGCAGCTACGCCGGCTGGCGAACATCCAGGCCACGGAGCACGCCAGCCTGCTCATCGACGAATACTACGAGGACTGGTCGACACTGTGGTGGGTCCGCCTGGACGGGCACGGCCGGCTGGTCGGCGATCCGGCGGAGGAAGCGGCGGCCCGCGCGGCACTGGCCGGCAAGTATTCGCAGTACGTGCAGCGACCGCCGGGCGGGCCGGTCATCGCGGTCGTGGTGACCCGCTGGTCGGCGTGGTCGGCGGCGGGCGAAGCAGTGGACCCGGCCGGGTGAGCAGCACCGGTCCGGGGCTCAGTACGTCGGGGCGAGGGCGTCGAGCACCTCGTCGGCGCGTCGCAGCGACGCCTGCGCGTTGGCCGAGGGTGAGCCGATCTCCGGGTCGAAGTTGAGATCGACGAACAGTTCCGTGACGCCCGCCTCGGCGAGCCGGCCGAGATCCGACCGGATGTGCGCGAGGGTGCCGGTGAGCGGCTCCCGGTCGGCGGAACCCGCCCGGCGTACCTTGACCGCGCCCCGGCAGACGAACCGCAACGAGCCGGGATCACGCCCGGCGTCCGCTGCCGCCGTCCGCACCGTCGCGATCGCGTCGGCGATGCCGTTCAGGTCGGCCTGGCTGCCGCTGATCCAGCCGTCGGCGAGCCGACCGGCCCGGCGCAGCGCCGCGGGTGCCTGGCCGCCGAGCAGGATCGGCGGATGCGGTCGCTGCACCGGTTTCGGCTCCATCCGGGTCGGCGGGACCTGGTAGAACTCGCCGCGGTGCGCGACGATGTCGTCCTGCCAGAGGCTGCGAAGGACGGTGACGAACTCGGCGGCCCGCCGGCCCCGCCGATGCCGGCTCGCACCGGTCGCCTGGTACTCCTCGTCCGACCAGCCGAGGCCGAGGCCGACGTCGAGCCGTCCACCGGCGAGGATGTCGAGGGTCGCGGTCTGCTTGGCCAGCACCACCGGTGAGAGGAACGGCATGTTGAGCACCGCGACGCCGAGCCGGATCCGCGTGGTGTGGGCGGCGAGGAACGCCAGCGTGGTCAGCGGGTCCTGAACACTGTGGTACGTCTCGCTCCAGCCGAGGTCGGCGGGCG
This sequence comes from Micromonospora deserti, assembly GCF_003236335.1. Taxonomy (GTDB): domain Bacteria; phylum Actinomycetota; class Actinomycetes; order Mycobacteriales; family Micromonosporaceae; genus Micromonospora; species Micromonospora deserti. Next base: position 19,505 of record NZ_POUB01000010.1, on the reverse strand, counting down.
CCAGCAGGCGCTGGAACGTCCACAACGAGTGGTATCCGAGCAGTTCCGCGCGGCGGGCGACGTGGATCATGTTCGCCGGGGTGGCCCACGAGCCGGAAACCGGCGGGGCAAATCCAACCTCCACGCTGGCACGCTACCCAGCTCCGCCCGGGTCGGCGCGGCGAACCGTCATCGTCGCCCCGCCTGGCGTGGCGCATGGCCGTCTCGAACGCCCGGCCACAACCCCCCGGCGGTGCCGCGGCTCAGCCCGCTCTGAGCTGGTCGCGGAGGGTCCGGGCGACCTGTGCCATCAACGCCTCCGCGCCCGGCTGGACGGCCGCCGGCACCTGGGACTCGGTGAGGGCGGCGACCGCGAACACCCGCCCGTCGGCGTGCTCCACCACGCCGACCTCGTGCCGCAGGTTGAGCAGTGTGCCGGTCTTGGACGACCAGCGCGACGCGTCCGAGCTGAAGTCGGGGGCCAGCCGGTGCCGCAGCACGTTGTCACCCATCAACTCGCGCACGCGGGCGGCGACCGAGGGATGGATCGTCGACGGCGTCCACAGCCCGTGCAGCAGGTCCACGAAGGCCCGGGCCGAGCCGGAGTTGGCGCGGGTCACGTCGAGCTGGGCCACCGGGTGGCCGTGTCCCGCCGTCGCCGCTCCGATGGCGAGGGAGTGCGCCAGGTGAGCCTCCGTACGCCCGAACCGCTCGGCCGGGGTCTCGGTGAGGTCCCGGAGGAGATGGCGTACGGCGATGCCGTCGAAACCGAGCCGCCGGAGTTCGGCGGTGACCTCGGCCGGCGAGGTGAGGGCGAACAGCGCGTCCGCGGCGGAACCGTCGCTGACCGAGGTGCTGAGATAGAGCAGATCGTCCAGCGCGATCCTCGCCGGGTGCCGGAACTTGGCCAGCCCGGTCGGCCCCGGCGTCGCCATCCGGCCGGGGGCCACCTCGATCGGCGTGGCCGGGTCGAGGTCGCCCCGGACGACCCGTTCCAGGGTGGCGACCGCGAGCGGGACCTTCACCAGCGAGGCGACCGGGAACTCCCGGTCGGGATCAATACCCAGTTCGTCGCCGGTGTGCAGGTCGCGGACCAGGAACGAGCCGCGCAGACCACCGTCGCGCAACGCCTCCCGGGCCTCGCGGACCACCTTCGCCACGTTCATCCCAGCCCTCCACTCCGTCCCGGCGCGGCGCGGACGCTGCGCCCGGAGCCCGCCGTCGCGGTGGACGCACCGAGGCAGTGCGCGATCGACGCGCCGAGGCCGGTCACCAGGCGCGCGGTGTCCTCGCGCAACCCGGCCGCGATGCCATAGCCGCGCACCAGCTCCGTCCCGCCGACCGGCCGCCAGTGCAGGCCCAGCTCGTCGGCCTGGTCGGACGAGCAGAGCAGGAGGTCGGCCGAGTCGAGCACCGCACCCACGGCGTCAACGAGCGACGCCGAGACCCCGACCTGGGTAGGTTGGAGTCCGACGGCGTCACGCAGCCGCATCATCCGGTCCCGTACGTGCGGCACGTCGTCCTCGGGCTGGAGCCAGACGTGGCGTCGCCGGGCCGACCGGTCGGCCCGGCCGGCCCGCAGGGTGTCCAGGTAGATGGCCGGGTCCTCCGGCTCGGCGCTGCCGGCCAGTCCCAGCGGCACCCGCCAGATCGCCTCGTCGGGCGGCACGGCGACGAGCGCGGCCCGCACCTCCAGCGCCCGGGCCAGGCCCCCGCGCTCGCCCGGCCCCGCCGGGTGCAGGTCGAGGTGCACGCCGGCCAGGCGGCCGTCGGCGACCAGCCGGGCCAGGCGACGCGGGGAACAGACCGCCGGTACGGCGAGCCGGAACGGCCGCAGTTTGGCGCGCTCGGCGTCGTGCTCCATCGCCTCGGCCAGTTCGGTGAGGCGCCGGGCCGAGGGCAGCATGTCCCGGCCGAACGGCGTCAACGTGACGCTCCGGGACGAACGGTCGAAGAGCTTGGCGCCGAAATGCTCCTCCAGCGCCGCTATCCGCCGGCTGGCCACGGACTGGGGGATGCGGGCGGCGGCGGCACCGACGGTGAAGCTGCCGTGCTCACTGACGGCCACGAAGGCCCTGCACGCGCCGACGAGGTCCACGGCGGGCAAGCCTACAGCTATGCCGGCTCGGCATGGATCAGCCCACTTCCGTCTTGGACAGCATGGACCATCCGGTGCGAGGCTCCCCTCGCCCCCACCGGGCAGGACCCGCCCGGTAGTCGAGGTTCGCCCGCAACCGGGCGGCGAAGGGAAGTAGGCAACGATGGTGATCCACTCCACGGCCCCCGCGACCCGGCGCTCCGCCCTGGCGGTGGCCGCCGCGCTGGCGTTCGTACCGCTGGTCGGGTGCTCGACGGCCGGCACGCCCGAGGGCACCCGACCGAGCCCGACCACGACGGCGGCGCCGAGCGTCACGACAAGCCCCCGGTTCGGCCAGCTCGAAGCCGAGTTCGGCGCGCGGCTCGGGGTCTACGCCGTCGACACGGGATCGGGGCGCACGGTCGAGCACCGCGCCGACGAGCGGTTCGGCTACGCGTCGACGTTCAAGGCGCTGGCCGCCGCCGCCGTGCTGGACGAAACGACGACGGCCGAACTCGACCAGGTGGTCCGGTACACGGCCGCCGACCTCGTGGATTACTCGCCGATCACCAAGGACCGGGTGGGCTCGGGCATCACGCTGCGCGAGGCGGCCGACGCCGCGGTCCGGTACAGCGACAACACGGCGGCCAACCTGCTGCTCGATCGGCTGGGCGGTCCGGCGGGCTTCGAGAAGGCGCTGCGCGAGCTCGGCGACCAGGTCACCGACCCCGAACGCCGGGAGACCGCGCTCAACGACGTCGCGCCGGGCGAGACCCGGGACAGCACGACACCCCGGGCGTTCGCCACCGACCTGCGGGCGTACGTTGTCGGCGACGCGCTCTCCGCCGAGGATCGCGACGTCCTGGTCGACTGGCTGCGCCGGAACACCACCGGCGACAAGCTGATCCGGGCCGGCGTGCCGGCCGGCTGGACGGTCGGTGACAAGACCGGCGGCGGGCCGTACGGCATCCGCAACGACATCGCCGTAGTGTGGCCGCCCGACGGCGCGCCGATCGTGCTCGCCATCCTGTCCAGCCGGACCGAGAAGGACGACGAGTACGAGGACGCGCTGATCGCCGAGGCGGCGAAGGCGACGATCGCGGCGCTGCGCCCGTAGTCCCGACCGGGGTGCCGATCCCCTGGCGCTCAACGAGGACGTGGACCATCCCGCCGCTACGTTGCGGCGGGATGGCCTCGACCGGACGATGCATGCGCCTCACGACGGCGGGCCAACTAACGCCGGATCGCAGGACTCAGTAACGGCCCAGGTTCTGCGCGGGACAGATCACGATCCGCGGCGACCGGGCCGGGTCCAGCCACCGCAGCACCGACACCAGGTTGGCGTGCGAGAGGCTGACGCAACCGGCGGTCGCGTTGCCGCTGGCGGTGCTGAACTCGTGCAGGAAGATGCCGCTGCCGGCGTAGGGTTCCGGGGTCGCCACGTTCGGCGGCATGTTGTAGGTGATCACGGCGAAGTGGGTGTACGCCGGGATCTCCTTCCACAGCGCCTCGCTGTAGCCACCCGGGTTGGTGGCGCTGTGCTGGAAGGTGTTGTACAGCGAGGATTCCGGGTTCTCGTTCCACCAGTCGTTGGTCACCACCTGGTGGTACGGGTAGCGCACCCCGGGGTTCGCGCCGATGCCGTACATGGTCCGCCCGAGGGAGTAGACGCCGGTCGGGGTGGTGGGTACGCCCTCGACGTGGTTGTCGCTGAACCCCTTGGAGCCGATCCGGGCCGGCAGCGGCGCCGACACGGCCACCCAGTGCCCGCCCGCCTTGGCGAACGTTTCCAAGGTCGCGTAGGTGGTGCTGTAGCCGTTCCCGGTGACGATGACGACCTGACTGGTCGTACTCGGCAGCGTGGTGAGCCGGGAGGCCCGGTTGGGCGGCGGGATGGGCCGCGCCCGCCCGGTCACGACCGACCCGCCAGCGGCGCCGGGACGCTGGGCTGTCTGGGTTCCATTCGAAGGATGATCGCAGTTGCGGGCCGGTGCGGATGCCCCGAAAAAGGTGAGGAAAATCAGACCGGCCGCTCGGCTTGTCGACGTAACGGAAATGGGCCGGAAAACGCACGGCACGGCCGGCGGAAAAAGAAAATGGGTCAGGACCGGGTCCGCAACTCCCCGGTCCTGACCCCCAGCCGTCCGGCGTGGTAGCGGTTTATCGCCGGGATGAGCGGCGGGGCGGGGCACGCCGCCCACGCCGGGCTCAACACGGCGAGCCGGCCCGCATGCACTCAGCTCCACGGTGCCCAACTACCGGACTTCGGTGCGCTCCCGCCTCACCCCGAAGAGCCGTGAACGCCGGATCAGGCTAGGCGCGTCTCTCCAGGTCGGACAAGATCTGCTCCGGCCGGGGCAGAGTGATTGATGTCAAGGTGAAAAAGCGGCATGTCCACGTAACGCGGCCACGCCGCTCAGCGCTGTTTCCCCGTCGAGGCGGCCATTGCGCCGGCGCGCCCTCGCGGTGGCGGCCACCGCCCCGAACACGTGCTGGTCAGGTCGTACGCGACGTCGGGGGACACCGCCCCGGTGGCCAGGGCGACGCCGTCGAATCGGCGGGCCGGCACAGCTTCGGCGGCAGCACGGCCGCCAGGTGCGAGGGGAAGGTCAGCGGCACCGGCGGTCAGAAGTGGCGCAGCAGGTCGGGGAATGCGGTCAGGTGCAGCACGCCCGGGTCGGTCGGGTCCAGCTCGTCGTGCTCCAGCACCCAGGTGTTGTCGTTGGGGATGAACACGGCGTTCATCCCGGCCGCGCGGGCGGGCAGGATGTCGGACTTCGGGGAGTTGCCGATCATCCAGGCCCGGGCCGGGTCGAAGGCGTGCTTCCGGGCCAGCCAGCGGTACGTCTCGACGTTCTTCTCGGGCACGACGTGCGCGGCGCGGAAGTGGTGCAGCAGGCCGCAGGCGTCGAGTTTGCGCTGCTGCTCCTCGCGCTCGCCCTTGGTCAGCAGCAGCAGGTCGTGCCGGCCGGCGAGCTCGTCGAGCGCCTCGGCCACCCCCGGCATCAGCTCCACCTGGTGGTCGAGCAGCGCCTTTGCCAGGCCCTCGATCTCGCCGCGCTCGGCCTCGGTGACCGGCCGCCGGCGCAGCCGCTCCAGGCACTCGCCGAGGCTGTGCAGGAAGACCTTGCTGCCGTAGCCGTGCACCACCGCGTTGGCCCGCTCGATGTCGTCGAGGATGGCCCGGATCTCGGCCCGGTTGAGGGTGGGGTGGTCCAGCCAGTCGAGAAAGTCGTCGATCACCCGCTCGAACAGGACGTTGTTCTCCCAGAGCGTGTCGTCGGCGTCGAAGACCAGCACCTGGCCTCCCGCCACGCCCCCGTCGGTCATCTGGATCCCTCCCCCCGCCGGCGGGCGCCCACCGGCTCCGGTGCGGCACTCTATGGCATGCCGGCCGGCCGGCCGACCGGATTACCCGCCGGTCGCGGCGCGGCGCGGCGGGCCCAGCAGGTGCGCGGCGATCATCTCCTCCCGCAGCTCCTGGGCCTGCGGGCGGAGCCGGCCACCCCGGGTCAGCATCACCACGCCGTGCAGCAGGCTCCACCCGACCTCGGTGAAGGTGTCCGGGTCGCGCCCCCCGGCCAGCGGCGCCAGGGCCGCCCGCAGCTGGGCGAACGCCGCCTGCGGCGCCGACGGTGCCCGGTCCGCGCCGAGGGTCAGGTCGGGGGTGTACGCGAGCATCGCGTCGTACACCTCCGGGTTGGCGTACGCGAAGTCGAGGTAGGCGGCCACCGCCACCGGCCAGGCGCGGCGGTCGTCGGCGGCGGCCCGGGCGGTGGTGAGCGCGGCGACCAGGTCGGCGAAGCCGCACACCGCCACGGCGGTCATGAGCGCGGCCGGATCGGGGAAGTGGCGGTAGAGGACGTCGATGGCGACCCCGGTCCGCTCGGCCAGCCGGCGGTGGGTCACCGCCGCCCAGCCCTCGGCCTCGGCAAGCTGCCGGGCGGCCGCGACGACGAGCGCCGGCTCGTCCGGCGCGGCGGCCCCTCCGTCGGTTGGCGGCATCCCGCCGATGGTAGTGAGACCTCGCGCACGGCCACCGGCTCGCGACGGATTGGCGACTGTCGCGGCGGCGGGTCAGCGGCGCAGGGTGAGGATCAGGTCGGCGACCAGCGCGGTCCAGCCGGTCTGGTGCCAGGCTCCCAAGCCGGCGCCGTTGTCGCCGTGGAAGTACTCGGGGAAGGCGATCAGGTCCCGCCAGTCGGGGTGGGTCTGGAACAGCTGGCAGGCCCCGTAGATCGGCCGCCGGCCCCAGCCGTCGCGGGTGAACAGGGCGATCAGCCGGGCGGAGAGGTCGTCGGCGATCTCGTCGAGGCTGTGCTTCACCCCGGACCGGGTCGGGTACTCCACCTGTAGGTCGTCGCCGAAGAAGGCCGCGTAGTCGCGCAGCGCGCTGATCAGCAGGAAATTCGTCGGCATCCAGATCGGGCCGCGCCAGTTGGAGTTGCCGCCGAACAGGCCGCTGGTCGACTCTGCCGGCTCGTAGCCGACGCAGAACTCCTGCCCGGCGAGGGTCACCGCGAACGGCTTGTCCAGGTGCGCCCGGGACAGCGTGCGCAGGCCGTACTCGGAGAGGAACTCGTCGCTGTCGAGCATCCGGGCCAGCAGCCGGACGATCTGCTCCGGGCCGACCATGGACAGCAGCCGCTGCTGGCGGCCGTCCGGGCCGAGCCGGCGGGTGCCGATCACATCGGCGTACTCGGGGCGGTTGGTGAGGAACCAGCGCAGCCGCGCGCCCAGCTCGGGCAGCCGGTACAGGGTGCGGGCGGTGAGCCGGGTGGTGGCGGCCAGCGGCAGCAACCCGACCACCGAACGCACCTTCAGCGGCACCTTCGTGCCGTCGGCCAGGCGCAGCACGTCGTAGAAGAACGCGTCCTCGTCGTCCCACAGCCCCTGCTCGTACGCGGCGGCGGCGATGTAGGCGAAGTGCTCGAAGAACTTCGTGGCGGTGTCCACCCAGGTGTGGTCGTGCTCGGCCAGCACGATCGCCATGTCGAGCAGGTTGAGGGCATACATCGCCATCCAGCCGGTGCCGTCGGACTGCTCCAGCACCCCCGCCACCGGCAGCGCCGCCGAGCGGTCGAACGGGCCGACGTTGTCCAGCCCGAGGAAGCCGCCCTCGAAGACGTTGTTGCCGCCGGTGTCCTTGCGGTTGACCCACCAGGTGAAGTTCAGCAGCAGCTTGTGCATCACCCGGGCCAGGAAGTCGTGGTCCCGGCCACCGTCGATCTCGAACACCTTCAGCGCCGCCCAGGCGTGCACCGGCGGGTTCACGTCGCCGAACGCCCACTCGTACGCCGGGATCTGCCCGTTGGGGTGCAGGTACCACTCGCGCAACAGGAGCAGCAGCTGCTCCTTGGCGAAGCCCGGATCGACCCGGGCGATGCTGACGCAGTGGAAGGCCAGGTCCCAGGCCGCGTACCAGGGGTACTCCCACGGGTCCGGCATGGAGATCACGTCGAAGCTGGTCATGTGCCACCAGTGGCTGTTGCGCCCGTGCCGGCGCCCCGGCGGCGGGGGCGGCGAGCCGGGATCGCCCTCCAGCCAGCGCTTGACGTCGAAGTGGTAAAACTGCTTGCCCCACATCAGTCCGGCGATCGCCTGCCGGGCGATCAGCGCCTCGTCCGGGGTCGCCGCGGGCGGGATCACCGCGCCGAAGAACCGGTTCGCCTCGGCCCGCCGGGCCCAGAGCACCGCGTCGAAGCCGTCACCCAGCTCCGCCGGGGGCGGCGGGTTGTCGCCGGGCGGTGGGGCGGTACGGGTCAGCCGCAGCCGGATCTGCCGCTGCCCGCCCGCCGGCACGTCCAGCACGTAGTGCAGCGCCCCCTTGGTGCCCTCCCGGGCCGGGTTGACCGTGGCCGCGCCGTCGACCACGTGGTCGTTGATCCCGTCCTTCGGGTAGCGGGAGCGGCTGGGCAACCCCCAGAGCCGCTCGGCGTTGGTGTCGTTGTCGCACAGCAGCGGGGTCGGCGCCCCGTCGCCCTCCAGCAGCAGTTGGCCGAGCACCCAGTGCTCGCCGACCAGCCGGGAGCCGTCGCCGACCAGCCGGGGCACCCGGTCGCCGCCGGGCAGCCCCCAGGCCCAGGTGTTGCGGAACCACAGGGTGGGCAGCACGTGCAGGGTGGCCGCCCGGTCGCCCCGGTTGGCCACGGTGATCATGATGCACATGTCCGTCGGGCTCGCCTTGGCGTAGTCGACGGTCACCGCCCAGTACCGGTCGTCGTCGAAGATGCCGGTGTCGACCAGTTCGTACTCGGTGTCGTCGCGCCCGCGCAGCGCGTTGACCGCGACCAGCTCGTCGTACGGGAAGGCGGCCTGCGGGTAGTGGTAGCGCCAGCGCATCCAGGAGTGGGTGGGGGTGGAGTCCTCGTACCACCAGTAGTCCTTGGCGTCCTCGCCGTGGTTGCCGCCGTCACCGCCGAGGCCGAACATCCGTTCCTTGAGGATGGGGTCCTTGCCGTTCCACAGCGCGAGGGCGAAGCAGAAGGTCTGCCGGTCGTCGCAGACGCCCGCCATGCCGTCCTCGCTCCACCGGTAGGCTCGGGACCGCGCGTGGTCGTGGGGGAAGTAATCCCACGCCGTACCGTGTTCGCTGTAGTCCTCCCGTACCGTCCCCCACGCCCGTTCGGACAGATAGGGACCCCATGCGCGCCAGTCCTGTTCCCCGGCGTCGGCCTGGGCCAGCCGTAGCTGCTCGGGGTCGGGCGCGGGCGCGTTCGGGAGGGACACCTCGGTGATCACCTGCCCATCTTCGACGCCGCCGGGGTACTGCACCACAGCGGCCATTCTCGTCGTGGCGTGTTACACCCGGCCGGGGGTGAAGGAAACGTGATCGACATTCGCTTCGGCCCGCAGGTCTGCGGGCAGCTGACCAGCGGCGCGACCCGGGAGTGGCTGGTCACCGACGGGCTCGGCGGTTACGCCACCGGCACGGTGAGCGGGCTGCGCACCCGCCGCTACCACGGGCTGCTGGTGGTCTCCGGCGACACGCCGGCGTCCCGCCGGGTGGGACTGGTCAGTCTCGACCCGGCGGTGCTGTTCCCCTCCGGCGCCCGGGTCCGCCTCGGCGCCCACGAGTGGGCCTCCGGGGACGTCGACCCGCGCGGCTTCGAACTGCTGGAGCGGTTCGACCTGGCCGACGGGGTGCCCCGGTGGCGCTGGCGGATCGGCGACGTGGTGATCGAGCGGGAGCTGGCCATGACGCACGGCCGGTCCGGCGTGGCGGTGGTGCACCGGCTGGTCACCGGCGGGCCGGTGCGGCTCGACCTGGCCGCGGCCTGCACCTGGCGCGACGCGCACGGCGAGCGCCGTGCGGACGGGCCCGCGCTTCGGGTGGAGCCGGTGGCCGGCGGAGCCGTGGTGGAGGGCGCGTTCCGGCTGGCCGGGCCGGACTGGGTGCCGGAGGGCCAGTGGTGGCTCGGCGCGCACCACCGCGAGGAGGCGGCACGCGGGCTGCACCCGGAGGACGACCTCTGGTACGCCGGGCGGTTCTCCGGGCCGCTGGAGCGCCCTGGCGACACCGTGTCGGTGCGCGCCTGGGCCGGGGACCTGGCCGCGGAGCCGCCCGCGGCGACGGAGGTGGTGACCGCCGCCCGGCGGCGCAACCGGCGGGTGGTGGCGGCGGCCCGGCCGGCCGACTCGGTGGCGGCGACGCTCACCCTGGCCGCCGACGCCTTCGTCGTCGGCACCGACCGTGGGCCGGACGTGGTGGCCGGCTACCCGTGGTTCGGCGCCTGGTCGCGGGACACGATGATCTCCTACGAGGGGCTCTTCCTCTGCACCGGCCGCGCCGACGAGGGCCGCGAGCTGCTGCGGTCGTACGCGGGGACGCTGTCGGAGGGGATGCTCGCCAACACCGCCGACACCGGCCGGGTGGAGTACAACACGGTCGACGGGACACTGTGGTTCCTGCACGCGGTGAGCCGGCACGTCACCGTCACCGGCGACACCGACCTCGGCGAGGAGCTGCTCCCCGCGCTGCGCGGGGTGGTCGACGCGCACCTGGCCGGCACCCGGTTCGGCATCGCCGTCGACCCGGTCGACTGCCTGCTCACCCAGGGCGCTCCAGAGACGGCGCTGACCTGGATGGACGCCCGGGTGTACGGGGTGCCGGTCACCCCCCGCACGGGCAAGCCGGTGGAGGTCAACGCGCTGTGGATCAACGGGCTGGCCGGTCTGGCCGAGCTGACCGAGTTGGCCGGGCAGGACGCGACCGGGCTGTACCGGCTGCACGACCGGGCGGTCGCCGCGTTCCGGGAGCGGTTCCCGGCCCCGACCGGCTGGCTGTACGACGTGGTGGACGCGCCGGCGCCGGCGTACCCGCTGGGCGGGGCCGCGTACCACGACGACGACCTGCTCCGCCCCAACCAGCTGCTGGCCTGGTCGCTGCCGTACGCGCCGCTGGAGCCGGACGAGCCGGCGCTGCGCCGGGTCGGCGCCGGGCTGCTCACCCCACTCGGCCCGCGCAGCCTCTCCCCCGACTCGCCGGAGTTCGTCGGGCGGCACCGGGGCGGGCCGGCCGAGCGGGACGGGGCGTACCACCAGGGCACCGTCTGGCCGTGGCTGCTCGGCCCGTACGTCGACGCCTGCCGGCGGGGCAAGATGCCGGTCGACGACCTGTTCGTGGGTATAGAATCCCATCTGACCGAATACGGCCTGGGATCGGTGAGCGAGACGGCCGACGGGCTCGCGCCGCACGCCGCCACCGGATGCCCGTTCCAGGCGTGGTCGGTCGCCGAACTGCTGCGGGTGCGCCGGAAGATCCGGTAGCGCTTTACACGACCGCAACGACGGCGTCTCCGCTGGTTATCCAGGCGCCCGGAGGATGGATCCCAATCCAGTCGCGGCGCAGCCGGGCACCAGTCGGGGTGCCGGTCGGCACGCGCGCTCGGGGACAACTCAAGGGGGCCGCATGTCACCTGACGCCGACGTGATCGACATCAACCCCGCCGCCCGGCATCAGCGGGTGCTGATGCTCTCCTGGGAATACCCACCGGTACTCGTCGGCGGGCTCGGCCGGCACGTGCACGCCCTCTCCGTCGCCCTGGCCGCCGCCGGCCACGAGGTCACCGTGGTCACCCGGCACGCCGACGGCGCGCCGCTTGAGGAGTACGCCGACGGCGTGCGCATCCTGCGGGCCGCCGAGGACCCGGTCACCTTTCCCCTGGCGACCAACTCCCTGCTGGCCTGGACGATGGCCTTCAACCACACGCTGACCCGGGCCGCGCTGCGGGCCACCGAGGCCGGCCCCTACGACGTCGTCCACGCCCACGACTGGCTCGTCGCGCACACCGCGGTCACCCTCGCCGAACACCTCGACCTGCCCCTGGTCACCACGATCCACGCCACCGAGGCGGGCCGGCACCAGGGCTGGCTGCCCGAGGAGATGAACCGCACCATCCACGGCGTCGAGCACTGGCTCAGCAACGCCTCCGCCCGGCTGATCACCTGCTCCGGCTACATGCGCGACCAGGTGACCACCCTCTTCGAGGTCCCCACCGGGCAGATCGAGGTGGTGCCCAACGGGGTCGACGACCGCGCCTGGCGGGCCCGCCCCCGCGCGGTGGCCTCGGCCCGGGCCCGGTTCGCCGCGGACGGCCCGCTGGTCGGGTACGCCGGCCGGCTGGTCTACGAGAAGGGCGTGCAGCACCTGGTGCACGCGGTGCCGCACCTGCGCGACCGGCACCCGGGGCTGCGGGTGGTGATCGCCGGGGACGGCCCGTACCGCGCCGAACTGGAGGAGGAGACCCGGCGGCTGGCGCTCGGTCGGACCGTCCGCTTCACCGGCTTCCTGGACACCAGCCAGCTGCCCGCGATGCTCGGTGCCACCGACGCGACCGTGGTACCCAGCCTCTACGAGCCGTTCGGCATGGTGGCCCTGGAGGCGGCGGCGGCCGGCGCGCCGCTGGCCGTGGCCCGCACCGGCGGCCTCGCCGAGATCGTCGAGCCCGGCGTCACCGGGGTGACCTTCCCGCACAGCGACCCGGACGCCCTGGCCGGCGCGGTCGACCAGCTCCTCGGCGACGAGGTCTTCGCCCGGCGGGTGGCCCGGCGGGCCCGCACCATGGTCGGCGAGCGGTACGGCTGGGCGACCATCGCGGCCCGCACCGCCGCCACGTACGCCGCCGCCCGCCGCGATCACGGCCCGGCGCAGGCCCGGCGGGCCGCGGCCCGGGCGGGGCGGGTCGGTCAGAAGATCGCCATCCCCGAGGGCAACCTGCTCGCCGCCGGGGGTGGCGCCTCCCGGGCGCCGTGATCCGGCCGAGCCGCACACCCCGGTCCCGACCCCTCCCCTGTGGACCGTCCGGGTGATGCCCCTGCGGCGGCCGGACGAACTACAGTGGCGTAGTTTGGCGCTCAAGATCCCTGGGGAGGGTGAGCCGAGATGATGGGACCATCCCACGCGCTCTCCGGCGCGGCGGTGTGGCTGGCCGGGTCCTGGGCGCTGGACCAGTTCGCCGACTACCACCAGTCGCCCCTGGCGCTGGCGGTCGGTACCGCCGTCTGCGCCGGCGGGGCGCTCTTCCCCGACCTCGACCTGTCCGGCAAGGTGACCCGCAACCAGGGCGGCGCGACGGTGGCCCGCACCTTCGGGGTCTTCTCGCTGTTCTTCGCCGAGGTGATGGAGAAGGTCTCGCTCGGGGTCTACTACGCGACCAAACTGAGCCGCGACCCGCGCCGCTCCAACGGCCACCGGACGCTGACCCACACCATCCCGTTCACCCTGCTGGTCGGCTGGGGCACCACCGCGCTCTGCGCCGCGTACGGCAAGTGGGCCGTGATCGGCGTCCTGTTCTTCATGATCGGGTTGGCGCTGCGCGGGCTGTTCGACGAGTGGGCGGAGCGGGCCGGCTGGGTGATCGTGACCCTGGTGTCGGCCGGCGCGGCATGGTTCGTCGCCGCCAACCTCCCCGGCGGCCGGGGCTATCCGCTGATCGGCACCGCCGTCGGGGTGGGCTGTTTCGTGCACATCCTCGGCGACATGATCACCAAGGCAGGGGTGCCGATCCTCTGGCCCATCCCGATCAAGCGTCGGATGTGGACGATGATCGGCCTGCCGAACAGCATCGCGCTGCGGGCCGGCAGCAAGACCGAGGTGGTCGTGGTCCGCGCCGCGCTGACCGTGATCGCGGTGCTCGCCGCCGTCGGGCTGGCCGCCCCGTCGGTGCTGCAACGCTTCAACATCCAGGTATGACCGGCCGGTCCGCCCCCGGTGGCCCCACGTCGGGGACCGGCGACGGCGGGATCCCGCCGTCCGAGGCCGACGACGCCGAGGTGCCGGCGTTCTGGCGCCGGCTCGGCCTGCCCGGCCTCGCCGACGTGCACGTGCACTTCCTGCCGCCGCGGCTGTTGCGCCGGGTCTGGGCGTACTTCGACGCGGCCGGCCCGCTGGTCGGCACCGACTGGCCGATCCGGTACCGGTGGAGCGACGCCGAGCGGGTCGCGCACCTGCGCCGGCTGGGCGTCCGGGCGTTCAGCGCCCTGGCGTACGCCCACCGGCCCGGCATGGCCGCGGAGCTGAACCGCTGGACGCTGGACTTCGCCCGCGCCACGCCGGGCTGCCTGCCGTCGGCGACCTTCTTCCCCGAGCCGGGGGTCGAGGGGTACGTCACCGAGGCCGTCGCGGCCGGCGCCCGGCTGTTCAAGGTGCACATCCAGGTGGGTGGCTTCGCGCCGACCGACCCGGCGCTGGACGACGTGTGGGGGCTGCTCGCCGACGCCGGCGTGCCGGTGGTGGTGCACGCCGGGCACGCGCCGGTCGGCACCGGGCACACCGGGCCGGAGCCGTTCGCCGCCCTGCTCGCCCGCCACCCGGGGCTGACCGCGATCGTGGCGCACCTGGGCGCTCCCGACTACCGGGCCTTCCTCGACCTCGCCGGGGCGTACGAGCGGGTGCGGCTGGACACCACGATGGCGTTCACCCCGTTCTTCGACCAGTTCGTGCCGTTCCCCGCCGAGGAGTCGCCCCGGCTGCGCGAGTTGGGGCTGGCCGGCAAGGTGCTGCTGGGCAGCGACTTCCCCAACCTCCCCTACCCGTACGCGGAGCAGCTCGCCGGCCTGGCCCGGCTCGACCTGGGCGACGACTGGCTGCGGGCGGTCTGCTGGGGCAACGCCGCCGCCCTGTTCGACCTGTCCTGACGGCGACGCCGACGGCTCAGTCGAGCGCTTCGGCCGCCCAGCGCATTAGCAGCTCCAGCACCCGACGGCGGCCGTCCATGATCGCGGCTTCGTCCCGCCGATCGTACGTCTGGCCGGGAGGCCCGCCGAGCCGGCCGAGCATCAGCGGGGCGAGCCAGACGTACTTGGCCGCACCGGTGAGCCGGACCGCCCGGGCGGCCACCGCCCGGGGCACCCTGCCGCCCAGGCCGTCGACGTAGCGGTCCACCACGGTGCTCACCACCTCGTCGAGCAGGGCGACGTCGACCAGCCCGTCGAGGAAGGTGTCCAGCACCAGGTTCGCGGCATCCTCCCCGACCGGGCCCGGCCCGACGCACGCCCAGTCCAGCAGCACCGGGCCCGCGTCGCCGAACACCAGGTTCATCGGCCACACGTCGTGGTGGCACAGCGTGCGGGGCAGCCGGTCGGTGGCCGCGATCACCGCGTGCCGGCGTTCCCACAGCGCCCGCAGGCCGACCCGCAGCGGGGCCGGCCACGCGGCGACGGCCACCGGGTGCTCCCACGGCACCGGCTCGGGCACCGGCCGGCTGAGCGTGTAGTCGCGCAGCCAGTCCCGGGCCAGCCAGCCCGGCCACCGGCCGCCCCGGGCACGGTCGCCGGCCCCGGTGATGATCGCCCGCGCCTGCGGATCGTCGAGCCAACGGGCGTGCCCGGCACCCAGCCGGGCCGCCACCTCGCCGAGGTCGGCGGGGTCGCCCGCGGTCCCCGGCCGCCCGGTCGCCTCGGCCAGCCAGAGCGCGACCGTCCCGTCCGGCCGCTCGTCCACCGCCAACGCCGCCGGCCCGGCCAGTCCCGGATACGCCGAGGTGGCCAGCCCGCTGCGGTACGCCTCGACCTCGCGCCGCCAGTAGTTCCAGTGGCCGGGGTCGTCGCTGCCGGCCCAGTGCGCCGGGCTCGGGCGGCCGGGCGGGGCGAGCAGCTTGAGCACCGCCGGGCGCCCCTCGCGGCACGTCCGCCAGATGCCGCCGGTCACCCCGTTGAGCGTGTTGTGGGTCAGCGACTCCGCCGGCACGTCGGCGGGCACCAGGTCGACGGGAGGGCGCGGCACCGGTCGAGCCTACGGCGTCCGCCGGCGCGCCGGACGAACTCTCCGGCGGCCAGCGGCAGCGGATGGCGGTGGCCCGCGCGAGCCGGCGGGTGGCCGGCGCTCAGACCCCGACCCGTTGCTCCGGGACGGTCAGCCCGTAGAGCGCCATCAGCTCCGGGGTGTCGACCCGGCTGCCGTCGGCTACCGAGTCGCAGGAGATGTCGACGATCTGGTCCTTGTGCGCCAGCAGGTAGGGCCGGGCGCCGACGTCCGCGCTGGCCAGCGTGGCGATGCCGGACCAGTGCCGGCGACCGAACAGCATCGGGTAGCCGCGCAGCCCGCCGTAGGTGGCGCAGACCAGCACGTCCGGGTACGGCAGCGCGACCACCCGGCGGACGGCGGCGGCGGTCAGGCCGGGCATGTCCACCGGCACCACCACGACCGCCTCGATTGCCTCGTCGTCGAGGGCGGCGAGGCCGGCCCGGATCGACGAGCCCACCCCGGTGCCCCACGCCCGGTTGACCACCACCGTGGCCCGGCTGAGGTCCGCCGTCTCGCGGACCTGGTCGGCCGCGGCGCCCAGCACGACCACGATCCGCTCGCAGCCCGCCTCGGTCATCGTGTCGATCATCTGGCTGACCAGGGGCTTTTCTCCCTGGTGCAGCAGGGCCTCCGGGCCGCCGATACGACGGCCCCCGCCCGCGGCGATGATCATTCCTGCGATCCGGTTCAGCTGCGCCCCCTCCACGGTGCCGGCGGACCGCGGCGCGGTGGCCCGGCCCGCCTCGTCGTACGGACACCGGGAGCAACGAGCGCCCGGGGGCACGGGTAGCGGGGCAAAAGGGAAAATTGTGCGCTATGCCGCGTCGGCGTAGCAGTCGACGATGGACAGATCCAGCGGGAACCGGACCGGGGTGTCGCCGAACAGCAGCGCGCGGGCCCGCCCACCGGCCCGGGTGACCGCCTCGGCGACGGCGTCGGCCTGCTCCGCCGGGCAGTGCACAATCACCTCGTCGTGCTGAAAGAAGACCAGCTCGGCGGCGGTGCCGGCCAGCTCGCCGCGGAGCGTGGCGAGTAGCGTGGCGGCCCACTCGGCGGCGGTGGCCTGGATGACGAAGTTGCGGGTGAACCGGCCCCGGGACCGGGCCGCCCGGGACCGCGCCGACTGCGGATCCGCCCCGCTGTCCGGGTCGGCCTCCGCATCGTCGGCGAACCCGGCCGTGCCCGGCGGGCAGGTGCGCCCCAACCAGGAACGCACCAGCCCGCCGGCCTCGCCGGCGCGGGCCGCCGCCTCGACGTAGCCGAACGCGATCGGATAGCTATGCCGCAGCACCGCCAGGGCGGGCACCGCCGCGCCGCCGGTCTGCCCGTACATGGCGCCGAGCAGGGCCACCTTGGCCCGGGCCCGGTCGCCGCCGAACGCGTCGTGGGCCAGGGCCGCGTAGAGGTCGCCGGCCCCGCCGGCCGCGGCGAGCCGGGCGTCGCCGGAGACCGCCGCCAGGACCCGGGGTTCCAGCTGCCCGGCGTCGGCCACCACGAACCGCCAGCCCGGGTCGGCCACCACCGCCCGCCGGATCACCTTCGGGATCTGCAACGCGCCGCCGCCCCGGGTGGCCCACCGGCCAGAGACCACTCCGCCGGGGACGTACTCCGGCTGGAACCGGCCGTCACGCACCCAGGCGTCGCGCCAGGCCCAGCCGTGCGCCGTCCAGATCCGGTAGAGCTCCTTGTACTCCAGGACCAGCGGCACCGCCGGGTGGTCGACCCCGCGCAGCACCCAGGCCCGGGTGTTGGGCAGCTCCACCCCGGCCCGGGCGAACGCCCGCAACAGCTCCGCCGGGCTGTCGGCGTGCAACTGGCGGACGCCGAACGCGTCGGCGATGCGGGCGGCCAGCTCGGCCAGCCGGCGCGGCGGCCCGCCGACCGGGGACGGCTCCCCGAGCAGCTCGGCGAGGATCTCGTCGTGCACCTCAGCCCGCCAGGGCAGCCCGGCGGCGCCCATCTCCACCGCGATCAGCGCACCGGCCGACTCGGCGGCGACCAGCAGCCGGAACCGGCCCGGGTGCTCGGCCGCCGCGATCCGGGCGAGCTGGTCGGCGAACACCCTGGTCAGGGCCTCGCTGCCCGGCCCCGGCGGGCCGGGCAGCGAGTCGAAGAGCGCGCCCTGGCCGTGGCCCGGCGGCGCGGCCGGGCGCGGCGGCGGGTCGGCCGGCACCGGCGCTCCCGTCAGCCGCGCCCACGCCGCGGCCACCGACCGGGGCTCACCCCACCGGCCGGCGTGACCGAGCAGCAGCGCCTCGGTCAACTCCACGTCGTGGCAGCGCTCCACCCGAACCCCGGCGCGCAGCAGCGGCGGATAGATCGACGCGCCGGACGCCCAGACCCAGCGGGGGTGATCGGCGACCTCCCGAGCGGCGACCGCGGCGGCCAGATCGGCGACCGGCTCGACCGGCCCGGCGGGGCGACCGGCGGCGTCGAGCGGTTGCAGGGCTCCCCCGCCCCGCTCGTCGGACACCACCGCCACCAGCACGGACGCGATTCTGCCTCGCCCCTGCGACACTCGCCGCCACGCCCGTGGTGGAACGCGCAGTTGTCCGGAAAGAGTGGCCATCCCCCGTGGAATGGCCACTCTTTCCGGGACGTTGTCCCCTCGGCCTCGGCGGGGCCCGGAGCGCGGTACGGGCTACTTGACCGCGCCGGAGGTGAGGCCGGACTGGATCTGGCGCTGGAAGATCGCGTACACGATGATCATCGGCAGGATGGACAGGGTGAGCGCGGCGAAGAGCGCCGCCCAGTCCGCCTCGTAGCCGGCCGAGGTCGAGATGCTGGCGATGCCCTGGGTGAGCACCCACTTGGCGTCGGCGCCCTCGCCCTGCATCAGCGCCACCGGCAGCAGGTACTGGTTCCACTGCCCGATGATGTTGAAGATCGCGATGCTGACCAGGCCGGGCCGGGCCATCGGCATCATGATCCGGAAGAACAGCCGGGTGTGCGACGCGCCGTCGATCATCGCCGCCTCGGCCACCGACTGCGGCAGCGTCTTGAAGAACGCGGCCAGGAAGAACACCGTGAACGGCAGCGAGTAGGCGATGTAGACCAGGATCAGCCCGGTGTAGGTGTTGAGCAGCCCCAGGTTGTTGACCACCAGGAAGAGCGGCACCAGGGCGAGGAACACCGGAAACGCCAGGCCTGAGACGAACAGGTAGTAGATCGCCCGGTTGCCGGGGAACGGGTAGCGGGCCAGCACGTACGCGGCCATCGACCCGAACAGCATGGTGCCGCTGGTGCTCAGCGTCACCACGAAGACGCTGTTGAGGAAGTAGCGCCCGACGTTCGCCTCGGTCCACGCTCGGACGTAGCTGTCGAAGCTGAACTCCCCCGGCACGGCGAACGGGTTGCCGAGGAAGATCTCCGTGTTGCTCTTGAAGGAGGCCAGGATGGTCCAGAGCAACGGGGCCATCACCAGGATCGCCCAGACCAGCAGGGCGATGTGCCCGAGGCCGCTGAGCAGCCCGACGTCGCGGCGCCGGCCATCGGCGGAGCGGGCCCGGTGGCCGGCGCCCCGACCGGGGGCGGCCGGGGCCGCCGGCGCGCTCGGTGCGATTTCAGTGGTCATCTGCGGACCCCGCCTTACAGCTCGATCGTGTCACGCCGGCTGACGCGCAGGGTGAGCGCCGCGAACGTGATCGTCAGGAAGAACAGCGCCACACCCATCGCCGAGGCGTAGCCGAACTGGGAGTAGCTGAACGCGTTGCGGTAGATCTCCATGCCGAGCACGGTGGTGGCGCCGTCCGGGCCGCCCTGGTCCACCGAGAGCACCTGCACGATGGCGAACGCGTCGAAGGCGGCGATGCCGAGGTAGACCCAGGCCACCTGGAGGGTGTCCCAGAGCAGCGGCAGGGTGATCCGGAAGAACATCGCCGCGCGCCCGGCGCCGTCGATGGTCGCCGCCTCGTAGATGTCCTTGGGCACCGAGGCCATACCGGCGGAGAAGAGCACCACGTAGAAGCCGACGGCCTGCCACACCAGCACCCCGACGATCGACCAGAGCGCGATGTCCGGGTTCGCCATGAACAGCACAGGCCCGATCCCCAGGGCCTTCAACGCCCCGTTGAGCAGGCCGCTGTCGTCCGGGGCGTAGACCCGGCTGAAGATCACGCCGACGATGACGACGGCCAGGATCTGGGGGAAGAAGAACACCACCCGGTAGAACTTCGACCCCCAGACCCCGGTCAGCACGCCGCC
>NZ_POUB01000109.1 GCF_003236335.1 Micromonospora deserti | reverse complement strand
GGGTGGGTGGTCGCGCTCATGGTCGCTCCTCGGTCGACGGGACCCAAACAGATGCGACCGTATCAGATAGTCTTGCCCGGAACTATCTCCTACGGAACTAACAGGCGGAGCGGCCGGGCTGGCCGCACGCTTGACCGGCCAGCCGGCCGCCGACCAACGACTTAATCGACCTCAGGAACACGTCCCGGTCCGCCTCGGGTAGGGCGGCCAGCACGTCCGCCTGGATCCGGGCGGCGATCTCCTGCGCCCGGTCGAGGATCTTCTCGCCCTCCCGGGTGACCTCCACCAGCCGGGCCCGCCGGTCGCTCGGCGACGGGTGGCGCCGGGCCAGGCCGGCCGCCTCGAGCTGGTCCAGGGTCACCACCATGGTGGTCTTGTCGATCCCGCACAGCTCACCGATCTGCCGCTGACTGAGGCCGCCCGGGCGCGCCTTGAGCAGGACGCAGTGCGCCCGGGGGGAGATGCCCAGCTCGGCCAGGCCCGCGGCGTGCTCGGCCATCAGGGCGTGGCTGGCCCAGGAGAGCAGGAACATCAGGTCGGGGGCGCCGCCGGGCGGGCACGAGGTCATCCTCCGAGGCTAACAAGATGGTCCGGGGCGGGATCGTCTCCGGCGCGGACGGTCAGCCGCCGACCCGCCAGTAGACGCCCCGCTCCCGCGCCAGCAACTGCTCGTCGACCAGGTAGCGCCGTACCGTCACGTGGTCGGTACCGCCCCCCTCGCACCAGGCGCGCAGCGTGTCGTCCACCGCCCGTTCCGGATAGCGGACCCCCGGCTCGAACGCCCCGGCGAGGTGCGCCAGCAGTACCCGCCGGCGGCCGCGCTGCGCCGGCAGGCCGAGCAGCGTCCCGCCGCGCAGGAACGTCCGCAGCACCCGGTCCTCCGGTTGCGGGGCCGGCCGGGCCGGCGGCGACGTGCGGGCCGCCGCGCGCAGCCGGTCCGCGTCCACCCGCAGGTCGCCGTCGTCGCCGGCGACCAAACCGGCGTCGTGCAGCCGGCGGATCGCGGTGACGACCGGCCGCGTCGCCAGCCCGGTGCGGTCGCTGACCGTGGCCGCGTCGGGCGCGCCCAGCACGATCGCCGCGAAGACCCGCCGCCGCCCGTCGTCGGCGAGCGCCCCCGCCAGAGCCTGCGCTGTCATGCCGGCCACCCTGCCAGCGCCGGTGCGGCGGCGCCAGGCGATTTCCGCCCGGTGCCCCCGTCGGCTCTGCCCGGTGACTCAGTCCGCGGGTTGCTCGGCGACCAGCACGACGCGGCGCAGCAGGTCGGTCAGCAGCCGCCGCTCGTCGGGATCCAGGGCGGCGAGCAGCCGGTGCTCCTCGGCGCCCCGCACGTCCATCGCGCCCCGCCAGGCGGCCCGACCGGCGTCGGTGAGTTCGACGTCGACCCGTCGCCGGTCGATGGTGGACGGGATGCGGCGCACGAAGCCGCGCCGGACCAGCGCGTCCACCCGGGCGGTGACTGACGCGGGCGCCATGGCCAGGTCACGGGCCAGGTCGGACGGGGCGGCCCGCCCTTGGCGGCCGGCGAGCGCGTGCAGGGTGTCGTACTCGTGCCGTTGCAGGTCCAGGTCGGCCAGCACCCGCTCCTTGACCGCCCGCAGGTGCCGGGTGAGGAACTGCATCCGGGTGACCGTGCCCTCGACGTCGGGATCGAGGTCGGGCAGCACCGGCAGCCAGCGCTCGACGTGCCGGTCGACGTGGTCGTGGCTGGTCATGCTAGCCAGGGTACGTCAACGGCTAAATATTCGTTGTCGAAAGGTTCGATGTCGAAGTATCTTTTCGGGGTGACCCATCCCCTGCGTGCCCGCTCCTTCCGGCTGCTCTTCCTAGGACGTACCGTCTCGGCCGTCGGCGACGCCGTCGTGCCCGCCGCCCTCGCCCTCGCCGTGCTCCGCGCCACCGGCTCCACCGCCGCACTGGCGCTGGTGCTGGCCTGCGCGATGCTCCCCCGCCTGCTCCTGCTGCCCCTCGGCGGCGTGCTCGCCGACCGGCTCGACGCCCGCCGCGTGGCCATCGCGGCCGACCTCGTACGCTGCGCCGCACAACTGGCCGTCGGCGTTGAACTCCTCGGCGATGCGAGCCTGGCCACCATCGCGGTGGCCGCCGCGGTCGGCGGCAGCGCCGGGGCCTTCGCCCTGCCCACCGCCGCGCCCCTGGTCGCCGCCACGGTCGCCGCGGCGCAGCGGCAGCAGGCCAACGCGCTGGTCGGCGTCACCGCCAACGCCAGCCGCCTCGCCGGGCCGGCGCTGGCCGGGGCGCTGATCTGGGCCGCCGGGCCGGGCTGGGCGTTCCTGCTCGACGCCGCCTCGTTCGCGGTCAGCGCCCTGCTGCTGGCCGTCATCCGGGTCCGGCACGTGCCACTGCCCGCCCGGTCCGTGCGCACCGACCTGGTGCACGGCTGGCGGGAGGTCCGCGCCCGCGACTGGTTCTGGACCAGCCTCATCGGGCACGGCGTGTGGAACGGCGCCGCCGCCGTGCTGATGACCCTCGGCCCGGCGGTCGCGGTGGCCCGCCTCGGCGGCGAGGGCGTCTGGGTGCTGATGCTGCAGGCCGGAGCGGTCGGCATGCTCGCCGGCGCGCTGCTCGCCGCCCGGATCCGCCCCCGCCGCCCGGTGCTGGTGGCCAACCTCGGCCTGGCCAGCTACGCCGTCCCGCTGGTCCTGCTCGCCGTCGCCGCCCCCGCCCCGGCGGTCATCACCGCCTACGGTGTCGCGCTCACCGCCCTCGGCTACCTCAACCCCGTCTGGGAGACCGTCGTGCAGGCGCAGTTCCCGCCCCAGGTGCTCGCCCGGGTCACCTCGTACGACTGGTTGGTGTCCCTCGGCGCGACACCGCTGGGCTACGCCCTCGCACCGGTCGCCGCGCACGCCTGGGGCGACGGCGCCCCGCTGCTGGCCGCCGCCGCGCTCGTACTGCTCACCTGCGCCGGCACCGCCGCCGTGCCCGGCGTGCGCCGGGTCACCGCGGCACCGCGCGGCGATCTGGTGGCCGCCGCGCGGTGACCCGGCTCAGAGCGCGTGCCCGATGGTGGCGTCCACGTGCGCGGGCACCGGATCGTGCCGGTCGCCGACGCTGGAGGTGCCCGAGGGCTCGAACATCAGAATCGACGCGCCGCCCGGTGACGACGGCCGGTGCTCCACCCCGCGCGGCACGACGTACACCGCGCCCCGGGGCAGCACCACCTCCCGCTCGGCGCCGCCGTCGCGCAGCGCGATACGCAACTCCCCCTCCAGGACCAGGAAGAACTCGTCGGTGTCGTCGTGGGCGTGCCAGACGTGCTCGCCGGCCACCCTCGCGATCCGGACGTCGTAGTCGTTGACCCGGGTGACGATGCGCGGGCTCCACAGCTGCGTGAACCCGGCCAGCGCGGTCGCCAACTCGATCGGCTCGGTGCTCATCGCCCCATCCTGCCCGGCCCGTCCGGGCGGCGTCAGCCAGGCCCTCCCGCGCGGTCGCCCGCACGGGCGATGATGTGCCCGTGACCGGATTCGTCAGCTCCGTCGACCGGCCGTCCACCGTCGACGGTGACCGCCCGCCGCCGCCCGGGCCCCGGGCGGCCGGTCCGTGGCTGGTCGCCGCGGCGGTGACCACGGTGCTGCTGGCCCTCGCCGGCCGCTACGGCTACCACCGCGACGAGCTGTACTTCCTGCTCGCCGGCCGGCACCTCGACTGGGGCTACGTCGACCAGGGCCCGCTGGTGCCGGCGCTGGCCCGGCTGGTCGACACCATCGCGCCGGGCAGCCTGGTGGCGCTGCGCACCCCGTCGGCGCTGCTCGCCGGCGCGGCGGTGCTGCTGGTCGCCGCGACCGCCCGGGAGCTCGGCGCCGGGCGGGGCGCACAGACCTTCGCCGCGTTCCTCGCCGCCACCTCCGGCATCGTCCTGGCCGGCGGGCACCTGCTCAGCACCACCACCGTCGACCTGCTGGTCTGGCTGGCGGCCGCGTACTGCACGGTGCGGCTGCTGCGCACCGCCGACAGCAGGTGGACGGTCGGGGTCGGGGGTGCTCTCGGCGTCGGCATGCTCAACAAGCCGCTGCCCGCGCTGCTCGCCGTCGGGCTGCTCGTCGGGGTGGCGATCGCCGGCCCGCGCCGGCTGCTGCGCGACCGCTGGGTGCTCGCCGCCGCCGCGCTCGCCCTGCTGCTCGCCGCGCCGAACCTCGCCTGGCAGGCGGCGCACGGGTTCCCGCAGCTCTCCGTCGCCGCCTCGATCTCCGCCGGGGACAGCTCCTACAGCGGCCGGCTCGACGCGCTGGCCCTCCAGGTCGTCATCATCAGCCCGTACGCCGTGCCGATCTGGGTGGCCGGGCTGGTGGCGCTGCTGCGCTGGCCGACCTGGCGGGCGTACCGGGCGGTCGGCTGGGCCTGGCCGGTGGTCGTCGGCATCGTCCTGCTCGGCGGCGGCAAGGGCTACTACGACGCGCCCCTGCTGCTGGTGCTCACCGCCGCCGGGGCCGTGGTCACGACCGGCTGGGCGGCCCGCCGCTGGGCCGCGACGCGCCGGGGCCTGCTGGCCGCCGGGGCGGCGCTGACCGCGGCCACGAACGCGGTGCTGCTGCTGCCCACGCTTCCCCCCGACCGGCTGCCCGACGTCGTCGTCGCGGTCAACTACGACGCCGGTGAGACCATCGGCTGGCCCGCGTTCACCGACTCGCTCGCCACCGTCCACCGTGGCCTGCCCGCCGAGCAGCGGGACCGGGCGGTCATCCTCACCGGCAACTACGGTGAGGCCGGCGCGGTGGCCCGATACGGCCCGGCACGCGGCCTGCCCGCCGCCTACTCCGGGCACAACAGCATGGCCGACTTCGGCCGGCCACCCGACGGCGCCGACGTGGTAATCGCCGTCGGGTGGGAGCGGCCCGACCGGCTGCGCGGCTGGTTCACCGACGTCACCCTCGCCGGCCGGGTGGACCAGCGGGTCGAGGTGGACAACGACGAGAACGGCGGGCCGATCTGGGTCTGCCGCGGGCTGCGGCGCCCGTGGGGGCAGATCTGGGACACCGAGGTACGCCACACCGGCTGAGCGGCGTCGGTCCGATAGCCGACATCTTCCACTGTGAGCGGTCGTCCCTAGAATGGGCCATGGCCCGGCCCCGGATGAGCAGCGCGATGCTGGACGTGCTCGGTCTGCTGCTCGAAGCGTGGGACCAGCAGACCGAGGTGCACGGCTGGCAGATCATGCGCTCGGTGCGCCGCTCCGGGCCGGCCGTCTACGCGGTGCTCGACCAGCTAGAGGACGCCGGCTGGATCACCGGCTCCTGGCAGCACCCACCGGCCGGCGCCGAGGGCCGCCCGAGACGCCGCTACTACCGGCTCACCCCGTCCGGCGCCGAGGCGGCGCGCCGCCAGGCCGTCGCGCGACCCCGCGTCCCGTCGCCCCGGCCCCGTCCCGCGCCGGGCTTCGGTTTGCACCGCCGAGCCCGGCCGGCGAGCTGAACCCGCGTGGGCACCGTCGAGGTTGTCCTGGCAATCGTGCTGGGGCTGGCCGTCAACGAGATGACCGACCTGTCCCCGTGGCTCGGGCGCAAGCTGGTCGCCTGGTCGGCGCGGCTGCGCTACCGCGACGACCCGCGCGCCGGGGTCCGGGCGGAGGAACTCGCCGCAGTCATCAACGACCGGCCCGGCAAGCTGTTCAAGCTCGGCACCGCCCTCGGCTTCCTCTCCGCCGCCCTGCTGGCCCGCCTGCGCCGCCTGGTCGGCCGGGACCCCGCGCCCGGCGAGGAACCGGTCGGCGAAGACCTGCTCGGCGCGCGGCGGGTGCTGCCGCTGGAGGACGAACCCACCCCCGGCGTGGCGCGCTACCTGTTTCCCACCGAGCGGTACCGGGGCGAGTGGCGCCGGCACTGGATCCACCCGGCGAAGAGCCTCGGCGTGATCAGCGTCTACGCCGTCCTCGGGGTCTGGGCGGCCCAGGTGCGGATCCGCCCGCAGTACACCGGCTGGGTGATCGCCGTGGTCGTCGCCGGCGCGGTGCTGCTGGCCGCGTACCGGGTGCTCGCCTGGTACCTCGGCCGGTTCGTGATCACCAACAAGCGCCTGATGTCAACCGAGGGCGTGTTCTTCCGCCGGGTCGGCATGATCCCGCTGCTGCGGGTCACCGACCTGCGGTACGGGCAGTCGCCGCTGGGCCGGGTGCTCAACTACGGCACGTTTCACCTGGAGTCGGCCAGCCGGCGCAACGTGCTGCGCCGGGTCGTCGACCTGCCCCGCCCCAACGAGCTCTACCTGCGCCTGGTCGAGGAGATGTACGAGCCGGACGCCGTCGAGGCCCGACTGGGCTACACCGACGACGACCTCCCCGCCGCGCTGGACGTCGAGTTCGCGGTCGACGAGCAGGCCGGCCCCCCGGCACGGATGCCCGGCGGCCACGCCAAGGCCGACCCGGTCGACCCGGCGGCGGTGCGCCGGGAGGTCATCCTGCGGGTGGCGGACCTGTCCGCCCAGCTGGCCGCGCTCACCGAGGCGATCCGGCGGCTCGATGCCGCACCGCCGGCAACCGTCGCGGCTCCGGCCGGGACGAGCCCAGCTGAGGATCGACCCGCCACCGACGCCGCTGCCCGGCCCGAGGCCCCCGGCGTCCCCACCGGCGGCCGGCGCGTCGCCCGGGCCGTCCCGCGCCGGCCACCTCGGGCGGAGCCGCTACCCGAGACCGCCGAATGAACACCGCGCCGGCTCGCCCGTCCGGGCGCCGGGGTCACTCCCCGGTCGGGCCGCCGGCAAGCTCGGCCACGACGCCCTACGTTCAATTCAGGACGGGTGGTCAGTGCACGATGACTCACGGCGGGCCCGTAGAGCCGAACTGTGATCACCGCGTCGGGGCGGGGTGACCGGTCATCTCCGCGACGGAGAGCGGCTCGACCGTGGGTGATCTACCGGGGTGGTGCCGCTGGGATTCGGCGTCTGCCTGTGCGCCTCGGCCACCGCCCAGGGCCGCTGACCGGCGTACCGCGGGCGGCTCAGCGTCCCGGCGCCGTGGCCGATCGAGGTCGATCTGACGACCCTCTGGCCGTAGCGCGCCACCAGGGGCGCGACGCCAGCGCGGCCAGCCCGGCGCCGGCGGTGTTGAGCAGTACGTCGTCCACAGAGGATACCCGGTCCAGCCGCAGGACGTACTGCGCGGCCTCGACCAGGACCGAGCAGCCCGCCGCGAGCGCCAGGATCCGCGGTACCGACGCCAGCGCCGCGAACCGCAGCGGGGCGAGAAACCCCAGCGCCGCGAACACCAGCAGGTTGCCGACGACCTGGCCCGTCAGCGTCAGCGGCCCCCCGTCGACGAGGATCGTAAGCAGATCCCGCAGCGGTACCAGGCTCACCCGAGCGGGGACGGCGCCGGCCCGGTCGCCCGGCAACATGATCATCCATACCCACGGCACCGTCCCGTAGACGATGCCGACCTCGGCCAGCGACATCCGCCACGCCCACGCCGGCGTGGTGCCGGTGACACTCCGATGGCGTGCCAGAGCGCACACCGCCAGCGCGGCCAACGGCAGTACTACCACCGTGACGAGTGCCACGCCATTGAACGTACCGACCCAGCCGTGCCATCCCTCGACCATGCCACCTCCGCTTACGTCCGACCGTGAATTCCACCCGGCCGCCCTTGCCCGGCGGCTGGCCCAGCCAACCTCTGCCGGGCGTGAACATGCCTCGACAGCGGCCGGTCCAACGCCCGCATCGAGGGCCAACAAAAACGTCCACATGCGAGTACTCACCCGCCAGGGCTACGGCTACCACTCCGCCGAAGCCCGGCCATGCTCCGCGGTGGAGCATGGCCATCACTACCAGGTCGGGCGTGAACCCACCCACGAGAAACGTCAGGAGATCCCTCTTCTTCGTGTCGGCCAGCCGTGGCCGCGCGTCAGCGCTGGCCGGTGACGGCCTGCATCTCCCGGTTGAGGATCTCCTGCATCGGCAGGCCGTCGTAGTTGCTGAGGACGACGCCGACCCAGCCGGTGTCCGGGTAGATGTGCCAGTTGGCGGTGCTGCCGGGGTTGGCGCCGCCGCGCCCGATCACCCACTGGCCGTTGATGAGCTTGGCCGGCATCGCGTACGCCATGAACGACGGGTGGGCGGGCGCGGGGCCGCCGTCCTTGCCCTTGCCCTGGGGGATCTTGGCCCCGGTGAACAGCTCGGCGAAGGGCCGGTCCAGCACCGTGC
The DNA here is from genome assembly GCF_003236335.1 of Micromonospora deserti. Taxonomy (GTDB): domain Bacteria; phylum Actinomycetota; class Actinomycetes; order Mycobacteriales; family Micromonosporaceae; genus Micromonospora; species Micromonospora deserti. Next base: position 10,823 of record NZ_POUB01000109.1, on the reverse strand, counting down.
CGTTGCGCAGCGCGTGCGCGAACCGGACCAGGTCCGGCGCGGTGGCGAAGCCGCCGTCCCCGGCGTAATCGATGAAGTTGCGGCCCGGGTTCTTGCCTGGTTCGTACGGGTTCGGGCTGCCCTTGTCCAGGTTGCGGACGGCGTCCACCCGGCTACCGTCGGCCTGGAGCATGTACGAGTGCGCGATGTGCTCGTCGGTGAGCCACTGCGGCCTGGTGTAGAACGCCGAGCCGGTCATGCCGGAGCGCCCGAAGATGTGCTCGTGTACGTAGTCCCAGTACGTCGTGCCGGTCACCGCCTCCACGATCTGCGCGGCGATGGCGAAACCGGCGCCGCTGTTGTCGAAGCCCGTGCCGGGGGCGGCCTCCAGCTTCGCCTGCCGGGTCCACTGCTGGTAGAACTCGTGCACCTCCTCCCGGCTGTGGAAGATGCGTCGCAGGTCCTGCTTCGGGTGGTTCAGCCCGGAGGTGCTGGTGAGCAGGTGGTGGATGGTCACCTGCTCGGCGATCCTCTTGGCGAAGCCCGTCAGGTAGGTGCCCACCGTGTCCGACAGCCGCACCTTGCCCCGCTGCGCCAACTGCAAGATGGCCACCGCGGAGAACGGCTTGACCGCCGAGCCGAGGTTGACCGCGACGCCCTCGTGGTTGCGGATCCCCTTCTCCTTGTCGGCCATGCCGTAGCTGCGGGACAGCACGGTCCGGCCCCGGTGCGACAGCAGCACCACGCCGGAAAACTTGTCCTCGGCGGCCAGCTCCGCCACGTACCGGTCGTAGGCTCCGCCGGGCCGGGTGTCCGGCGGGATCCGGTCGTGCCCGGACGGTTCGGGCGCGATGAGTGCGTCGGGGTCGGTTGGGGCCGAGGCGGCGTGGCCGAGCTCGGCGTCCACCAGCGGCGCGCCGGCCGCCACGCCGGCGGCCGCCAGCCCGCCCCATCCGAGCAGCCGCCGCCGGTCGATACCACGTGCCGAATCCGAATCCATGATCACGGTCCTTTCCCGATCGACAAACGGACTGTTGCAGGTCTACCGGCGACCGCCTATCGGCAACCGATCGCCGACCCATACGCCACCCATATGCGGTGCTGGGGATACTGGGCGGATGCGGGTGCTGCTGGTCGAGGACGAACAGCCGCTGGCCACGTACATCGCGGCGGGGCTACACAAGCACGGCTGCGCCGTGGACGTGGCACACGACGGTCAGCAGGCGCTGGACAAATGCGAAATTACTCCGTACGACGTGGTGGTCCTGGACCGGGACCTTCCGGTGGTGCACGGCGACACCGTGTGCCGGCTGTTGGCGCAGCGTTTCACCAACGCCGTGCGCATCACCGTCAGCACCCTGCGCCGCAAGCTCGGCGATCCACCACTGATCGAAACCGTGACCGGCGCCGGATACCGGATCGCCCCATGATCCGGCGACTGACCGCCCGCAGCCGTCTCGCGCTGCTGTACACCGGCCTGGTACTGGCCGCCGGGTTGCTGCTCACGGCGCTGACGTACCTGCTGCTGTTCCACAGCCTGCGGCTGCGTATCGGGGAGGCGATGTCCAAACTGCTGACCCAGGCCGCGCCGGCGCTGCTGGTGGTGACCGCGCTGGCCGGGCTGACCGGCTGGCTGGTAGCCGGGCGGATACTGCGCCCCATCCGCACGATCTCCGGTACCGCGAACCGGCTGTCCGCGGAGAACCTGTCCGAACGGGTACCCGTCCGCCAGCCCGCCGACGAACTCGCCACGCTGGCCACCACCATCAACGGCATGCTGGACCGCATCCAGCACGGCATCGCCGAACGTGACCGGGTGCTGAACAGCCAGCGCCTGTTCGTCGCCAACGCCGCGCACGAACTGCGTACCCCGCTCACCACCATGCGCACCGCCGTCGACGTCACCCTCGACGGCGAACCCGACCGGGCCGAACTCATCGCGATGGCCGGCGACATCGCCACCGCCGTCGAAACCAACCAGCGCACCCTGGACGGGCTCCTGGTCCTGGCCCGCAGCCAGGCCGGCCCGCCCCGCCGGACGCCCGTGGACCTGGCCGAGGTCGCCGCCGCGACCGTTGCCGACGCCGCCGGCCGGGCGGCGAACGGGGCCGTCACCCTGCAGGCCGACCTGCGCCCGGCGCCAGCCAGCGGCGAGCCGGTGCTGCTGGAACGGATGGCCGGCAACCTGCTGGAGAACGCGCTGCGCTACAACCACGCCGGCGGACACGTCACGGTGACCTCCGGCATCGCGAACGGGCACGCGTTCCTGCGGGTGGTCAACACCGGCCCGCTGGTCACACCCGAGGAGGAGCGGCGGCTGTTCGAGCCGTTCGTCCGGGGCGCCGGCAACGGCACCCGCGGGGCCGGGCTCGGCCTGTCCATCGTCCGCGCGGTCGTCACCGCGCACGACGGAGAGATCTCCAGCACCGCCCGGCCGACCGGCGGTATGGACATCGCCGTACACCTGCCGCAGGCCCTGGAGGAGGCCCCTACTTCCGGGTGATGAGTGGGCGCCGTTGGTCAACAGCCTGATCGTGATCGCTGTCGGCCTGGCCTACCTGGTGATCGGCGGCGCCACCAGCATCGCGTCGTTGACGACCACCCACCTGCTGCTGCTGGCGGTCGGCACCACCGCGGGCGTCTTCGCCAGATGGCGTTGGTGTTCCAGATGCCGTTCGCGGTGATCGCCTTGTCGGTGATGACCGCCATGCTGCCCCGGCTCAGTCGCCACGCTTCCCGCCTCAACCACGCCCAGATCACCGAAGACCTGTCCCAGGCCGTCCGACTGGCCGTCCAACGCGGGTTCTACGCCCTCTAGATGCCTGGAGCGTTCAGCGTCCTCTGCGCATGTAGGCGCGGAGCGACAGCGGGACGAAGATCACCAGCAGCGCGGCCGACCAGAGCAGGACGGCGGTCACCGGATGCGCGAGTGGCCAGGCCACGTTTCCGGACGGGGCGCCCGGGTTGCCGAACAGCTCCCGTGAGGCGGCGGTGAGCGCGCTCACCGGCTTCCAGTCGGCCAGGAAGCGCAGCCAGCCCGGCATGCCGTCGGTCGGGACGGGGTATCCCCCGACGGGATGGGCTGGACGCCTTCGCGCATGCGACCGGTGTACAGGCGGCTGTCCATCTCCCGGCCGGGGTGGTCACCTGGCCTGCTCGCCAGCCACGACCGCCGCCTGCCGCGTGTCTGCAACCCCTTCCGGCCACACCGAGCCGGACATGCCGGCCTTGAGCGTCGGCCAGCATGGTTGCACAGGTAGAGACCATCGGAACGGCCATCTACGCCAAGCCGGCCCCATGGCCTTCCAAAGGCGACTTTTCGTTCGGATGCTCGTCAACGCCCTAAACCTGTACCCAGGTACCGAATGCAGCGGCGCCAAAATCCGGTCCGATCCTCCCCGAAGGCCGACGACAGTTCCTCAACCCGCGACATCAGCCCCGCTCCCGGGTGGACGGAGATGGTTACACAAGAACAGTCATTATGATGTACCGCCGATTTGTTCCAGTTTGAGGGGTTGGATTATTGGATTACCGTTACCGGCAATCCAATAACCGGGCGCGGCGGGATGCCGGGGCGCAGCAGCGTCGACTTGCCGGCGCCGTTGGCGCCGACGAGGCCGGTGCGGCCCCGGCCGATGCGCACCGAGAGTCCGTCGAAGATGGTCGTGCGGTCCGGCCACTGGAAGGACAGGTCCGAGCAGGTCACCGAAGCGCTGGGCGCGGTGGGTTCGCCATGGGTGGTTTCTCGCAGTCGCACGCGGAGCGGACAGGGCGTCGGATGCGAGCACCACGCGGCGACCGGGCCGAGCAGGGGGCGCTGCCTCCCGGCCTCCCGCCGCGCCGCCCGTTTGATCGCCGCGGGGTGCGGCACGTCGGGGTCCCCGACGTGCCGCACCCCGCGGCCGCTCACCCGTCAGGCTGGCGCGTCCAGGACGGGGATGAGCTGCTCCTCCTCGTACGCCAGGTGCTGCTCCAGCTCGGTGGTGAGGCGCTCGACCTCCCGGCGCACCTGGACCGGGTCGGCGTCGGCGGCGCCGATGACGTCCTGGAGGCGCTCGACGAGCACGGCGATGCGCTGGTGTTCCCAGCGCAGCCGGTCCAGGGCCGGGCGTAGGTCGGGACGCTGCCGGTCGAGGGCGGTGAACATGCCCGCGTCCTCTGTGCGGTGATGGTGGTGCAGGCCGTGGCAGACGGTCAGGCAGTTCACCCGCAGCTGGGCGCCGAGACCCGACCCGGAGCGGGTCACCTCGGCACGGATCAGCGCGAGTTCCCGCCGGAACGCGTCGTGGACCAGCTTGAGCGCGGCCCCCCACGACGTCGCGTTCGGCGGCCCTCCGGCCACCTGGTGCAGCGCCACCACGGGGATCACCCGCGACGTCTTCGCCTGGTACGCCGCCCAGCCCGGGTCGGCCTCGACGGCCCGGGCGAAGACCGCGTCGCGGTCGGCCCCGGTGAGCACCTCCGCCCGCGCCCGGTAGGTGAAGACCCCGTCCTCGACCGTGGCGTGCGGGTCTGCGAGCAGGTTGTGGTACCAGTCCGGGTGCTTCGGGCCACCGCCGGCGGAGGCGATGACCAGGATGCGTTCCCCGCCGTCGGGCAGGTAGCCGACGGGGGTGGTGTGCGGGGCGCCGGAGCGCGCCCCGGTGGTGGTGAGCAGGATCAGTCGGGCCGCTTCGAAAGGTCCGCCGACCCGGCCGGTGCTGGCGCGGAACTCGTCGATGATCTGCTGGTTGACGTCGTTGGGCAAGGCTCTGCTTCCTGTTGCGCGGGAAGGGCGGGGCCGGCGACCGCCGTGACGGCGGCCGGCGTCGGCCGGGGAGTGGAGCCACACGGGTCGACACGACCGGTGTGGACGGTCGGAAGAGCTGCCGGCGGACGCGACGCGCCGGCGGCGGCACCGGCGGGCCGCGGGCCCGCCCCGGGCTCACCGGATGGCCGGGTGCCCTGTCCGCTCGTGGCCAATGGCCGACCCGGCAGTCACCCCGGTGACCCTATGGGGAATCCTCGCCGCCGGCAACGGCTTGGTGCGGTCGCGGCACCGTCGCCGCTGCTGCCACCGTCGGGAGATGACTGAGCTGACCGGCGCCGACGTCGAGCGGGCGGTGGCCGCGCTGGTCGCCGTCCTCGGCCCGCACACCGGCCGGGACTGACGCGTCGCCGCCGGCGACGTGGAGTGGAGCTGCTGGGCGATGGCCGCGCACGTGGCGCACGACCTGCTGGCGTACGCCGGTCAGGTCACCGGGCGACCCGATGGCGGATACCTGCCGTTCAACCTGGTCGTCTCCCCCGCCGCCGAGCGGCTCAGCGCCGCGGTGGTGCGTCGGCTGTTCCCCGACGCCCCGCCCGGGCCGGCACCGCGGGTGCTGCTGTGGCTGACCGGGCGCGGGGAGTTGCCCGGCCGGGCACGGCGTACCTCATGGTCGTGGCGGGCCGCGGTGGAGTGAGGGCCTCAGGCCGCCCGGCGCCGCCACGGCAGCCACCACGCCCGGCGTGGCCGGCGCGGCGGGACGGGCGGCGCATCCGCCCGCACCGGCGCGTCCGCCACGGCGGCCCGCCGCCGGTCGGCCCGCCACCGCCGTACGGTCTCGTCGGCGTTCACCGGCCGCACCACGACCTGCGGGCCGGTGGGGTTGCGCAGCCAGGCGACGATCTGCACGTTCAGGTCGGCGACGTACCCGCGGACCGACTCCTCGGTGGGCAGGTCCCGCACTTCGTCGGGCACCTGCTCGACGCGGCGGCGCAACAGCAGCGGCGCCGGTAGCAGCAGGTCGCTGGGCAGCGCCTCCCGCTCTAGGAAGCTCTTGATCCACCAGGATTCGTCGTACGGCACGCCACGGCCGGGGATCGGCTTGCCCATCCCCGGCAGGTTGTCGAACTCGCCGCGTTCCTGGGCCGTGCGGATCTGCGCCTCGACCGCCGCTTCCCATCCGTTCACCCGCCGACACCTCCCTGGTCACCGTAACGCGGCCGCCGCGGGGCACAGCGCGGTGGACGTACCGGGCATTCCCCCAGTTCAGGCCGGTGGCGGTGCCCACCGGACGTGCCGGTGGCCGTCGCGGGGGAACGGTGGCCGGGCCGGCACCACTTCCGCCAAGCGGTAGCCGGTCTTCTCCGCCACCCGGCAGGAGGCCGGGTTGTCGACCTGGTGCAGCAGGTCCAGCCGGCTCAGGCCGAACCGGCAAAACGCCCAGCGGCTGAGCGTCTCCAGCGCGTGCGCGGCGATGCCCCGCCCCCGGGCCGGCGCGGCCGTCCAGTAGCCGACCTCGGCGCCCGGCGTACCCGGCGCGACGTTCTTGAGCACCACGTTCGCCACCAGCGTCGCTTCGCCCGGATGCGGCTCGACCACCGCGAAGCTGAACCGGCGACCGGCGTGCCAGTCGGCCCGCGTACCGGCCAGCCAGCGCCGCGCCTCGGCGGGGTTGGTCACCGGCACCCGGGTGTGGCGGCGCAGTACCGGATCCCGGTACGCGGCGAGCAGCGCCTCGGCGTCGGTGTCGCGCCAGGGGCGCAGCACGAGTTCCGGTGCGGACGCGGTGGCCGGCGCGGGCAGCACGGGCCCAGTATCCATCGCCGCGTCCTCAGCGGCCCGGGTGAGCGGGGCGGGCGCGCACGTGCAGGCGTTCACCCTGCGGGCCGAAGAGGATGAGTAGTTCCACCGGCTCGTCGCCGGGGTTGCCGAACCAGTGCGGCACGTGGGTGTCGAACTCCGCCACCTCCCCCGGGGTGAGGATCAGGTCGTGCTCGCCGAGCACCAGCCGCAGCCGCCCGGACAGCACGTACAGCCACTCGTGTCCCTCGTGGGTCTGCGGATCCGGCTCCCCGCCCGGCCAGCGCCCGGGGATGATCTGCTTGTACGCCCGCAGACCCCCAGGACGGCGGGTCAACGGCAGGTAGGTGACGCCGTGCCGGCGTACCGGGCGAGGGTGCACGCGCGGGTCGCCGGTGGGCGGCGCGTCGACCAGCTCGTCGAGGGGGACCTGGTGGGCGCGGGCGAGCGGGAGCAGCAGCTCCAGGGTCGGCCGTCGCTGCCCGGACTCGAGCCGGGACAGGGTGCTCACCGAGATCCCGGTGGCCCGGGACAGTTGCGCCAGGGTGCTGCCCCGCTGCTCGCGCAGGGCACGCAGCCGGGGACCGACGGCGGCCAGCACGCCGGCCAGGGCAGGTGTCTCGTCGCTCACTCCGCCCATTTTGCCATTCCGGCAAGGAGACTTGCCGACCCGTGTGCGGCGGCGGACAGTCGTGCCCGGCGGCGGGCGCGTGACCCGCCGGGGAACAACGAGGGGGAGCTGTGCGACAGACGTACGACGTGGTGGTCGTGGGCGGCGGCGCGGCCGGGCTGAGCGGGGCGCTGGCCCTGGCGCGGGCCCGCCGCTCCGTGCTGGTGGTGGACGCGGGCACGCCGCGCAACGCGCCGGCCGGGCACGTGCACAACTACCTCACCCGGGAGGGCACGCCCCCGGGTGAGCTGCTGGCCGCGGGGCGGGCCGAGGTGGCCGGCTACGGCGGGGATTTCGTCAGCGGCACGGTGACGGCGGCGAGACCGCGCGACGGCGGGTTCCAGGTGGTGCTGGCCGACGGGCGGGAGGTCGCCGCGCGGCGACTGCTGGTGACCAGCGGGCTGGTCGACGACCTGCCGGACGTTCCCGGGCTGGCCCGGCGGTGGGGCCGTGACGTGCTGCACTGCCCGTACTGCCACGGGTGGGAGGTGCGCGACCAGCCGCTGGGGGTGCTGGCCACCGGGCGGCTGGCGGTGCACCAGGCGCTGTTGTGGCGGCAGTGGAGCGACGACGTGGTCCTGTTCCGGCACACCGCCGCGCCGTTCGACGTCGACGAGCAGGAGCAGCTGGCCGCCCGGGGGATCCGGGTGGTCGACGGCACGGTGACCGCGGTGGAGGTCACCGACGACCGGATCACCGGGGTGCGGCTGGCCTGCGGCGAGGTGGTGCCGCGCGCGGCGCTGGTGGTGGCCTCGCGGATGACCGCGCGGGCCGACGTGCTGACCTCGCTCGGGCTGGCGGCGGTGCCGCAGGAGATGGCCGGCGAGGTCATCGGCAGCGCCGTGCCGGCGGACGCGTCCGGGGCCACCGCCGTGCCCGGGGTGTGGGTGGCCGGCAACGTCACCGACCTGCGCGCCCAGGTGATCAGCGCGGCCGCCGCCGGGTTGACCGCCGGCGCGGCGGTCAACGCCGACCTGGTCGCGGAGGACACCCGGCGGGCGGTGGCGGCGCGCCGTGCACCGGTCGGCGGGTGAGCGCCGGCCTGGCGTAGTGTCGACGCCGGGCCGGTGGGACGGGGGTACGGCATGGTCGGTACGGGCGCGCTGGTGGGGATCGGGCTGGTCGCGTTGGGTCTGGTGCTGACCCCGGGCCCGAACATGGTCTACCTGGTCTCCCGGTCGGTGACCCAGGGCCGCCGCGCCGGGCTGGTCTCCCTGCTCGGGGTCGCCGCCGGGTTCGGCGTCTACCTGGCCGCCGCGGTGGCCGGCATCGCCACCGTGTTCGTGCTGGTGCCGACGCTGTACACGGCGGTGAAGCTGGCCGGCGCGGCGTACCTGCTGTGGCTGGCGTGGCGGACACTGCGCCCGGGCGGGCACTCGCCGTTCACGCCGGCTCCGCTGCCGCCGGACCCGGCGCGGCGGCTGTTCACCATGGGGCTGGTCACCAACCTGCTCAACCCGAAGATCGCGATCCTGTACGTGTCACTGCTGCCGCAGTTCGTCGACCCGGCGCGGGGAGACGTCGCGGCGCAGAGCCTGGTGCTGGGACTGACCCAGATCACCGTGGCGCTGACGGTGAACGCCCTGATCGTGCTCACCGCCGGCACGCTCGCCGGGTTCTTCGCCCGCCGGCCGTTCTGGCTACGGGCGCAGCGTGTGCTGATGGGCACCGTGCTGGCGGCGCTGGCCGTACGCATCGCCGCCGACCGCTCCCGCGCCGCCGTCGCCACGCCCTGACCGCAGTCCCGCGCGGCCGGCGACGTCGCGGGGTTGCCGGTTGCGGCCTCCCGGGCGACCCGGCCGCCCGCCGCGGTCAGCGTGCACCGGCGCGGCCGTCGAGGTGGCGGGCCGGCGCATCACCGTGACCGTCGACCTCGCGGACCACGGCGACGCCGCCGGCGGGCAGGTGCACCTCCGTGGCGACCGTCGCGCCGGTCAGCAGTTCCACCCCGGCGGCCGGCACCCGCTGCGGGCGGTCGGTGTGGTTGAGCAGGAACAGCCAGCTGGCCCCGGCGCCGCGGCGGCGGACCGCCTCGACCCCGGGGGGCGCGGCCGCGCAGACGGGATGGGCTCCGGCCGCTCGCGCCGCGTCGGTCATCAGCCGGCCGTAGGTGGCGTCGTCGGGCCGGGTCGACAGGTACCAGGCCGTGCCGGCGCCGAACCGGTGGCGGGTGATGGCCGGCATCGCGTCGCGTCCGCCGCCGACGTACGCGGTCACCGCCGTGGCGCCGGCGAGCCGGACCGTCTCGGCCCAGACGCTTCCGCTCCCGCCACCGGTCAACGGCGCCCGTTCGCTCTCCGCGAGTGGGTGGAACTCCTCGACCCTGACGCCCAGCACGTCGCGGAACGCGCCGGGGTACCCGCCGAGCCGGACCCGGGCGTTGTCGTCGGCAATCCCGCTGGCCCAGGTCGCCAGGAGGTGACCGCCGCCGCGGACGTATTCGCGTACCCAGTCGGCGGTGGCGTCGGAGGTCAGGTAGAGGGCGGGGAGCACGAGCAGCCGGCACCCGTCGAGGGGGTCGCCGGGCAGCACCATGTCGCAGCCGAACCCGGCCCGCCACAGGGCCCGGTGCGCCGCGGCGACCTCGTCGCGGTGGTTCAGCCGTTCCGACGGCAGACCCGGGTGGTCCAGAGCCCACCCACTGGCGGCGTCCCAGGCGATCGCGACGGAGGCGTCGACCGCGCCGCCGTCCACTTCGGAGATCCGCGCCAGCATCTCGCCGAGGCGCACGGCCTCACGGAAGACCCGGGTGTCGGGGCCCGCGTGCGGCACCACGGCGGAGTGGAAGCGTTCCGCCCCGCCCGCCGGGGCCCGCCACTGGAAGAACATCACCCCTCGTGATCCGCGCGCGACGTGGGAGAGGCTGTGCCGGGCCATCCGGCCGGGTTCCTTGGTGTGCATCCGCCCGCTGGTGTGGATCTGGTTCGGGGCGCTCTCCATCAGCAGCCACGCCGCCGACCGGTCGGGGGTGCCGACCCGCCGCCGGGCGCCGTGGCGGGCCCAGCCCCGGGCCAGGTCCGCGACGAGGGCGGTCTGCTCCTCCGCGCCGCCGTCGACCGCGTCGGGGTAGTGGTCGACGGCCACGAGGTCCACCTCCGCGGCCCACCGGGCGTGGTCGACCGGGACCCAGTCACCGAGGACGTAGTTGGTGGTGACCGGGACCGCCGGGTTCGCCGCCCGCACCGCGTCGCGTTGCTCGACGTACGCGGCGAGCAGGGTGTCCGACCAGAAGCGCCGATAGTCCAGCAGGTGCCCCGGGTTGGCCAGGTACTGGGTGGCGCGGGGAGTGCTGATCTGCGCCCATGCCGAGTAGTGCTGGCTCCAGAAGCTGGTGGCCCACGCGGCGTTGAGCGTGTCGAGGTCGCCGTGCCGGTCGGCCAGCCAGCGCCGGAACGCCCGCACGGCGTGCTCGCAGTGGCAGGTGGTGCCGTACTCGTTGTGCACGTGCCACAGTTCCAGGGCCGGGTGGTGGGCGTAGCGCTCGGCGAGCGCGCTGGCGATGCGGCGGGCGGCGGCGCGGTAGGCCGGGGCGGCGGCGCAGTAGGTGTCCCGGCTGCCGTGGTGCAGGCGGACCCCGTCGGCGGTCACCGGCAGCGCGTCCGGGTGGGCCAGCGAGAACCAGGGCGG
>NZ_POUB01000108.1 GCF_003236335.1 Micromonospora deserti | reverse complement strand
GGATGGCGCCGGGCCGGACGGCGATACCGGGAAGGCCGGCGCCCCGCCGCGGGGCCGGAGTGACGCTCGACGGGGCCGGAGCGGTGGAGGGGCCGGGAAGCAACCGGGGTGGCTGCGCCTCCGGCGCGGAGACCGGGCGCAGCCCCGCCACCACCGTGTTGACGATCTCAGCCGCGTACGCGCCGTCCGGGTCGTAGTCGGGGTCGAAGACGGTCAGCTCGACGCCGAGGCAGTGCGGGGTGTCCACCAGGCCGGCGAGCAGGATCTCCAGCTCGGCGAAGGCGATCCCGCCCGGGTCGGGCGCGTCGACCGCCGGCATCACGGCCGGGTCCAGCACGTCCACGTCGATGTGCACCCAGTAGCCGGCGCAGTCGGCGAGTTGCTCGTGCGCCCACTGGGCGGTCCGCGCGGCGCCCTCGGCGCGCAGCGCCGGCACCGGGCGGGTGATGATCCCGGCAGCCTGGAGGTCGAGCCGGTACTCGTCCTGCGCCCGGATGCCCAGCACCACCACGTCGACGTCCCGGAAGTAGGGGCGCCGCCCCTCGATGGCGGCCAGGTCAGCCTGCCCCCGCCCGGTGACCAGGGCGAGGTCCTCACCGGCCGCGGCGCCGACGTACGAGGCGTTGCCGGGGTGCCGGAAGTCGGAGTGGCCGTCGACGAAGACCAGCCCGATCCGGCCGCCGACCGCCTCGCCGAGCCGGTGCATGGCCAGCGCCGCGCCGAGCAGGATCGAGCAGTCCCCACCGAGCACCAGCGGAAACTCTCCACGGTCGATGATCGCGCCGATCCGCTCGGCAAGCGCCGCCGAGTAGTCGGCGATCTCCCGGGCGTGGCAGACCCCGTCGCCGGGCCGCCAGTCGCCCGGGTCGTAGCGCGGCGGCGTCAGGCAGCCGGCGTCCCTGGCCCGCAGCCGGGCCAGCAGGCCGTGGTCGCGCAGCGCGCCGGGCGCCTTGGCGCAGCCGGGGACGGAACTGGGCGTGGGCGGGCGCAGCCCCAGGTTGGTCGGCGCGTCGAGGACGGCGATCCGGCGCATCATGGGCTCCCGTCCTCGGTGGTCGGGCGGGCCGGCCGGTACGCCGGCCCGCGCTGGCGTGCTACGTGCTCAGAACAGGGCGCTGGCCAGCGCCCGGCGGGCCGAGGCGACCGCGGGGTCCTCCGGTCCGGCGACGGTGAACAGGCCGACCAGGTGCTGGCGTACCTTCTCCCGGTCGTCGCCGGCGGTGCGGCGGACCAGGGCCACCAGGCGGGTGTACGCCGCCTCGGCCTGGCCGCTGAGCACCTCGATGTCGGCGGCGAGCAGCTGGGCGTCGACGTCGTCGGGGTTCGCCTGGGCGGCGGCGAGCGCCGCGGCCGGGTCGGCGCCGGCCACCCGCCGGGCCAGCCCGACCTGGGCGAGCCCCGCCTCCGCCGCGGCGTCCGCCGGCGAATCGGCGAGGATCTTGCGGTAAGCCCGCTCGGCCGTGTCGAGGTCGCCGCTCATCAGCGCGTCGTCGGCCTCGTCGAGGCGGGGGTCGGTCGGCGCGGCGACGCTCACCCCACCGGCCTTGAGTACGGCCTGGATCCACTGCCGCAGCTGCGCCTCCGGCACCACCCCGGAGAAGGCGTCGACCGGCTGGCCGCCGACCACCGCGTAGACCATCGGGATGCCCTGCACCCGGAACATCTGGGCGATGCGCGGGTTGGCGTCCACGTCGACCTTGGCGAGCACCCAGGCCCCGCCGCCCTCCACGGCCAGCCGCTCCAGCACCGGGGAGAGCTGCTTGCACGGCTCGCACCACTCGGCCCAGAAGTCGACGACCACCGGTGTGCTCAGCGAACGTTCGAGGACCTCGGACTGGAAAGTCGCCTCGGTCACGTCGATGACGGTGACGCCGCCGACGGCGCCGCCGGGCGCCCCGGCGGGGGGACCGGCCTGGGCCGGTGCGGCACTCGGTGCGGAGGTCGGTGTGGGGGTGCGCAGCGCGCTGAGGTCGACCGCGCCGCGGGTGAAGATCGACGAGGTGATCCGTGGGTCGCTCATGGTTACCTAGTCTCGCACGCAACCCGCCGAACTCAGATTAACCGCGACGGCGACAGTTGCAACTCTCACCCCTGCTCACCACCCCTGCCCACGCCTGCCCCCGCGCCTTCCCGCGATCGTGCAGCCCCGGCCCAGGTTCTGCGGCCTTCATACCGTTTCGACCGGGTCAGCGGTGCACGATCGCGGAGAGTGGAGAGGAGAGCAGGGGCGGGGGCGTCAGAAGCGGGCGGGTTCGCGGTAGACGCCCCACTCGGCGCGCAGGGCGTCGCAGATCTCGCCGAGGGTAGCCTCGGCGCGGACCGCGTCGAGCATCGCCGGAACCATGTTCTCCCCGGTACGGCTGACCTCGACCATCCGGGTCAGCGCGGCCTTCACCGCGGCGTCGTCCCGGGCCGCCTTCCGCTCCGCCAGCACGCGGCGCTGCTCCAGCTCCACCTCGTGGGAGATGCGCAGAATCTCCAGGTCCTTGGCGACCGTGGCGGTGTGGCAGTTGACTCCGACGATCTTCTTGTCGCCCTTCTCCAGCGCCTGCTGGTAGACGAAGGCCGACTCGGCGATGTGACCGGTGAACCAGCCGTCCTCGATGCCGCGCAGGATGCCGGAGGTCATCGGGCCGATCTGGTGCGGGCCGTCCCCGCCGAGCTGCCTGATCCGGGCGAAGATCTCCTCTGCCTCCGCCTCGATCTTGTCGGTGAGCGCCTCGATGTACCAGGAGCCGCCGAGCGGGTCCGCCACGTTGGTCACCCCGGTCTCCTCCATCAGCACCTGCTGGGTACGCAGGGCGATCTCGGCGGACTCGTCGGTGGGCAGCGCGAGCGTCTCGTCCAGGGCGTTGGTGTGCAGCGAGTTGGTGCCGCCGAGTACCGCGGCGAGCGCCTCCACGGCGGTGCGTACCACGTTGTTGATCGGTTGCTGGGCGGTCAGCGACACCCCGGCGGTCTGCGTGTGGAACCGCAGCCAGAGCGCCTTCTCGCTGGTGGCGCCGTAGACGTCGCGCAGCCAACGGGCCCAGATCCGGCGGGCGGCCCGGAACTTGGCGATCTCCTCGAAGAAGTCGACGTGCGAGTCGAAGAAGAAGCTCAGCCCGGGGGCGAAGACGTTGACGTCCAGGCCCCGCGACAGCCCCAGCTCGACGTAGCCGAACCCGTCGGCGAGGGTGTACGCCAGTTCCTGCGCGGCGGTCGCTCCGGCCTCCCGAATGTGGTAGCCGGAGACCGACAGCGGCTTGTATCGGGGGATCTGGTGGGCGCAGTACTCCATCAGGTCGCCGATCAGGCGCAGGTGCGGCTCGGGGTCGAAAAGCCACTCCTTCTGCGCGATGTACTCCTTGAAGATGTCGGTCTGCAGCGTCCCGTCCAGGGTGGACAGGTCGGCGCCCTGCCGCTCGGCGGCGACCAGGTACATGCAGAACACCGGCACCGCCGGGCCGGAGATGGTCATCGAGGTGGTGACCCCGGCCAGGTCGATGCCGTCGAAGAGCATCTCCATGTCGGCGGCGCTGTCCACCGCGACGCCGCAGTGCCCCACCTCGCCGAGCGACTGCGGGTCGTCGGAGTCGCGCCCCATGAGGGTCGGCATGTCGAAGGCGACCGAGAGCCCGCCGCCGCCGGCGCCCAGGATCATCTTGTAGCGCTCGTTGGTCTGCCGGGCGTTGCCGAAGCCGGCGAACTGCCGGATCGTCCAGGTCCGCCCGCGGTAGCCGGTCGGGTAGAGACCCCGGGTGTACGGATACTCGCCCGGCCAGCCGATCCGCTCGAAGCCCGGGTAGGCGACACCGTCCGGGGGCCCGTAGACCGGGTCGACGGGAATCCCGGAGAGCGTGGTGAAGTCGCCGTCCCGCTTGCGCGCGGCGTCGTAGCGGGCCTGCCAGCGTGCCCGTCCGGCAGCGATCTCGTCGGCGTTCATCCGCAGGGCTCCTCCTCGGGTCCTCAACTGCACGTCGAGTGTAGAGCCCTGACCTGAACGATCGCTAAGGAAACTCGTACCGAGCGGTAACCTGGACCGCCGTGACGCTGCGGGACGGGGTCAGGCCGTCGGTACGGCAGGCCCGCCGAGCGCCACGTCATCGACCCGGATGTTGACCTCGTCCACCCGCAGTCCGTACGCCTCGACCGCCTCGGTCACCGTCACCCGGACCGCCTCGGTCACCTCCGGCACCGTACGGCCCGCCTCGATCACGATCACCAGATTGATCACCGCCGCGCCCTGGGTGACGTGCGCCGAGCAGCCGCGCCGGGCGTCGCCGACCTGGTCGAGCCCCACCCGGTCGAGCACCGCGTTGAAGAACCGGGCTACGTCGCCACCCAGCTCGGTCACCCCGGGCACCGAGCGGGCGGCGACCACCGCGATCTTCTCCACCACTTCGTCCGAGACGGTGGTCGTCCCGCCCGCCACCGCGTCCGGCGTCACCGACAGCTCCTGCGTCGCCTCGTCAGTCATGGTCTCCCCACACCGTCGTCCGCCCACGGGTCCGTGGCGCGCTGCGAGCGTACTAGGCGGGACGGTCCGCAGTGGACCGGTCAGCTCGCGAGCTGGGCGAGCAGCTCGTCGGCCGCCGCGTACGGGTCGAGGGAACCCTCGGCCACCTTCGCGGCCAGCGCCGGCAACTCCGTACCGTCACGCAACGAGCCGATCCGGTCGCGCAGCGTGCCGAGCGCGATCGCCTCGATCTCGGCGGCGGCCCGCGCCTCCTGCCGGCGGTGCAGCTCGCCGTGCTCGACCAGCCAACCGCGGTGCTTGTCGATCGCGGCCGCGATGTCATCGATACCCTCGCCCCGGGCGGCGACAGCCCGCACCACCTGCGGCCGCCACTGCCCCGGCCCGCGCTCGCCGAGGGCGATCATGCCCTGGATGTCGCGGACGGTGGCGTCGGCGCCATCCCGGTCGGCCTTGTTCACCACGAAGACGTCGGCGATCTCCAGGATGCCGGCCTTGACCGCCTGGATCGCGTCGCCCATGCCGGGGGCGAGCAGCACCAGCGTGGTGTCGGCCAGCGAGGCGACCTCCACCTCCGCCTGCCCGACGCCGACGGTCTCCACCAGCACCACGTCGCAGCCGGCCCCCTCCAGCACCCGGACCGCCTGCGGGGTGGCCGCGGAGAGCCCGCCGAGGTGGCCGCGGCTGGACATCGAGCGGATATACACGCCCGGGTCGGTGGCGTGGTCCTGCATCCGGACCCGGTCGCCGAGGATCGCCCCGCCCGTGAACGGGCTGGACGGGTCGATCGCCAGGACGCCCACCCGGTGGCCCCGAACGCGCAGCGCCCGGACCAACTCGTTGGTGGTGGTCGACTTGCCCACACCGGGCGACCCGGTCAGCCCCACCACCTGGGCCTGGCCCGCGTACGGCGCGAGCGCCGCGGCGATCCGCGGCAGCGTCTCGTCGCCGGACTCGACCAGGGTGATCAGCCGGGCCACCGCGCGCGGATCCCCCGCGCGCGCCCGCTCGACCAGCATCGGCACGTCCCGGCTACGGCGCACCGATCCGGTGACCGCCGCCGGGACGCTCTCGACCGACTCGCTCACTGACCGCCCTCGGCGGGGGCCGGGACGTGGATGATCAGCGCGTCGCCCTGGCCGCCGCCGCCGCAGAGCGCCGCCGCGCCGGTGCCGCCGCCGCGCCGCTTGAGCTCCAGCGCGAGGGTGAGCACCAGCCGGGCGCCGGACATGCCGATCGGGTGGCCCAGCGCGATCGCCCCGCCGTTGACGTTGACCTTGTCCGGGCTGACCCCCAGATCACGGGTGGACTGGATACCGACCTGCGCGAACGCCTCGTTGATCTCGATCAGGTCCAGGTCACCGACGGTCAGGCCGGCCTTCTTCAGGGCGTGCTGAATGGCGTTGGACGGCTGCGAGTGCAGGGAGTTGTCCGGGCCGGCGACGTTGCCGTGCGCGCCGATCTCGGCCAGCCAGGTCAGTCCCAGCTCCTTGGCCTTGGCCTTGCTCATCACGACCACGGCGGCGGCACCGTCGGAGATCGGCGACGAGCTGCCGGCGGTGATCGTCCCATCCTTGGCGAACGCGGGGCGCAGTTTGGCCAGCGACTCGGCCGTGGTGTCCGGCCGGATGCCCTCGTCCTCGCTGATCACCAGCGGGTCGCCCTTGCGCTGCGGGATGACCACCGGGGCGATCTCGTCGGCGAAGTGACCGTTCTTCTGCGCGGCCGCGGCCCGCTGGTGGCTGGCGGCGGCGAAGGCGTCCTGCTCGGCGCGGGAGATGCCGTGCTTGGCGCCGAGCCGCTCGGTGGACTCGCCCATCGAGCAGCAGTCCCAGGCGTCGGTGAGCCCGTCCAGCGCCATGTGGTCCTTGACCACCACGTCGCCGTACTTGTAGCCGCCGCGCTGGCCGAGCAGCAGGTGCGGGGCGTTGGTCATCGACTCCATGCCGCCTGCCACCACGATGTCGAACTCGCCGGCGCGGATCAGCTGGTCGGCCAGGGCGATGGCGTCCAGGCCGGAGAGGCAGACCTTGTTGATGGTCAGCGCCGGTACGGACATCGGGACGCCCGCCTCGACGGCCGCCTGGCGGGCCGGGATCTGCCCGGCACCGGCCTGCAGCACCTGACCCATGATCACGTACTGGACCTGCTCGGGGGCGACGCCGGCGCGCTCCAGCGCCGCCTTGATCGCCACGCCGCCGAGCTTGGTCGCGGGGAGGTCCTTGAGGTTGCCCAGCAGGCGCCCCATGGGGGTCCGCGCGCCGCTGACGATCACCGAAGCCATACCTGCCTCCGAGGGGGGTGCCGACCTGTACGCCTTAACGATTGTTCGGCCAGACTAGCGCCATGGCTGAGAACTCCCCCGTCGAGCCCGCTGCGGACTACGTCACAGACATCGGGCTGCGCCGCATCGACCACGTCGGCGTCGCCGTGGCCGACCTGGACGCGGCGATCGACTTCTACCAGCGCACCTTCGGCATGCGGTGCGTACACGTCGAGACCAACACCGAGCAGGGCGTACGCGAGGCGATGCTGGCGGTCGGCCCCACCACGGAGGGTGGCTGCGTGCAACTGCTCGCCCCACTGACACCGGAGTCGACCATCGCCAAGTTCCTGGACCGCAACGGCCCGGGTGTGCAGCAGGTGGCGTACACGGTGGCCGACATCGACGTGGCCTGCGCGGCGCTGCGCGAGCGGGGCGTACGCCTGCTCTACGACACGCCGAAGCGCGGCACGGCGAACTCGCGGATCAACTTCGTGCACCCCAAGGACGCGGGTGGCGTCCTGGTCGAGCTGGTCGAGCCGGCCACGCACTGACCGGCGGCTCGGGCCCTCGTCGCCACCCTGGCGGGGGCCCGGCGGGCCCGGCCGAGCGCGGGGGTGCGCGGTTCGACGTTCACCCACACAGCTCCACGCATCGGTCAATGCAGTTTTTCACAGAGGGCTTCCGGCCCTAGCTACCGTTCAGTAGCGTCCGGCCCCACAGGAGCGCGGCCGGTGCCGGATGTGTCGGATGCCGACATGGTGGTCGGCCCGCACCGGCGCCGACGATGGCAGCACCCAGGCCAGATGTGCGCGGGTGCGGACGAACGGGAGGTCACCGTGCAGGACATCCTCGAAGCGATCATGGCGGCGGAGGGCTCCGACCGGCCGGAACGGGAACTCGCCGGCCTCGCCGGGCTGGCGGTACCGGAGTCGTACCGCGGTGTCGTGGTGCGCGCCGACGAGACCCGGATGTTCGAGGGCATGGCCACCCGGGACAAGGATCCGCGCAAGGCGCTGCACGTGCAGGAGGTGCCGACCCCCGAGCTCGGCCCGGGCGAGGCCCTGGTCGCCGTGATGGCGAGCGCGATCAACTACAACACGGTCTGGACCAGCATCTTCGAGCCGCTGCCGACCTTCAAGTTCCTCCGGCGCTACGGCCGGCTGTCCGAGCTGACCAAGCGACACGACCTGCCATACCACGTGGTCGGCTCGGACGCGGCCGGCGTGGTGCTGCGCACCGGTCCCGGGGTGACCCGGTGGTCCGCCGGCGACGAGGTGGTCGCGCACTGCCTGTCGGTGGAGTTGGAGGACGCGGCCGGGCACGACGACACCATGCTCGACCCGCAGCAGCGGATCTGGGGCTTCGAGACCAACTTCGGCGGCCTCGCCGAGCTGGCCGTGGTCAAGGCCAACCAGCTGATGCCCAAGCCCCGGCACCTGAGCTGGGAGGAGGCGGCCAGCCCCGGCCTGGTGAACTCGACCGCGTACCGGCAGCTGGTCTCGCACCACGGGGCGAACATGAAGCAGGGCGACGTGGTGCTGATCTGGGGCGCCTCCGGCGGCCTGGGCGGCTACGCCACCCAGATGGCGCTGAACGGCGGGGCCATCCCGGTCTGCGTGGTCTCCTCCCCGGACAAGGCCGAGCTGTGCCGGAAGATGGGCGCCGAGCTGGTCATCGACCGAGCCGCGGAGGGCTTCCGGTTCTGGCAGGACGAGCACACCCAGGACCAGGACGAGTGGCGCCGCTTCGGCGAGCGGATCCGCGAGCTGACCGGCGGCGAGGACCCGGACATCGTCTTCGAGCACCCGGGCCGGGAGACCTTCGGCGCCAGCGTCTACGTGACCAAGCGCGGCGGCACCATCGTCACCTGCGCCTCCACCAGCGGCTACCAGCACCAGTACGACAACCGCTACCTGTGGATGCACCTCAAGCGGATCGTCGGCAGCCACTTCGCCAACTACCGCGAGGCGTGGGAGGCCAACCGCCTGGTGGCGCTGGGCCGGATCCACCCCACCGTGTCGAAGACGTACGACCTGGAGCAGACCGGCCAGGCCGCGTACGAGGTGCACCGCAACGCGCACCAGGGCAAGGTCGGGGTCCGCTGCCTCGCCCCCGCCGACGGGCTCGGGGTCCGCGACCGCGAGCTGCGCTCCCGGCACGAGGAAGCGATCAACCGGTTCCGCGGCCACTGACCCGACGGGCGAGGCGGCGCCGACCATTGCGGTAACCGCCATTGCCTTTTCGTCGGCGGGCGCGATGCGCTCATTCGAGTGACACCGACGAGGACGGAACAAAGGGTCGCGGGGCTTCCCCGCGACCCTTTTCCGGGTCACGCTGCGTGGCGTCCGACCCGCCCGGGACCTGCCAAGATCGCCGATTGGTCCGGTCCCGAGGCCACCCCGAGTTGACCATGTAAAGAGGACACGAAAGCTCGGCACCGCTCTTGCGAAGCACCCTGGGGCGTCTGCCACTATGTCCCAATGCCCCAGCAGCAGTCCTCCCCTCTTGCGTTCTTCGATAACGCGAACTCGCAGCCCGACTTCACCGTTGGCCTGCGCGGATACAACACCGGGCAGGTCGATGACTTCATCGGCCGGCTGACCGCCGCGCTGACCCAGTCCGAGCAGGCTCGCGCGGAGTCCGAGCAGCGGATGAACGACGCGCAGCGTCGGCTCCGCCAGGCCGAGCAGCGCATGAGTGCGCTGGAGCAGAAGCTCACCGACACCAACAAGCAGCTCGAGGAGAACAGCCGGCCGACCCTCTCCGGCCTCGGCACCCGCGTCGAGCAGATCCTGCGGCTGGCCGAGGAGCAGGCCAACGACCACCGCAACGAGGCCAAGCGCGAGTCGGAGGGCATCCTCTCCGCCGCCCGCCTCGAGGCGCGGGAGATCACCGACAAGGCACGGGCCGAGGCGGCGGCGATGAAGGCCACCGCCGAGCGGGAGGCGGGCAGCGTCCGCACCGCCGCCGAGCGGGAGGCGGCCGAGGTCCGCGTCCAGGCCCGGCGCGAGGCCGACACGCTGCGCGCCGACGCCGAGCGGGAGACCAAGCAGCTGCGTACGGTCACCGCGCACGAGGTCGCCGAGCTCAAGTCCACCGTCGAGCGGGAGGTGGCGACCCTGCGGGCCACCGCCGAGCGGGAGATCACCCAGCTGCGGGCGAAGGCGGCCCGCGAGGCCGAGGAGAAGCGCGCCGAGGCGACCAAGCTGCTCACCGACGCCCGCGACAAGCGCGACAAGGACCTCCAGGCCCTGGAGCTTCAGCTCGCCGAGCGCCGGGAGAAGGCCGAGCGCGAGGAGTCGGAACGGCACGCCGCGCAGGTGGCGCAGACGCAGAAGCTGGTCAGCGAGGCCGAGCAGCGGGCCCGGGCCGCGCAGGAGCGGGCCAAGGAGATCGAGCAGCGGGCCGAGGCGCGCCGGGTCGAGTCCGAGCGCACCGCCGCCGAGACGGTCGAGAAGGCCAAGGCGCTGGCCGAGAAGACGCTCAACGAGGCGAAGGCCGAGTCGAAGCGCCTGCTGACCGAGGCCCGTACCGAGGCAGAGCTGACCACCCAGGCCGCCCGCCGCGAGGTCGAGGACCTCACCCGGCAAAAGGACGCGGTCACCTCGCAGCTGGGCCAGATGCTCTCCGGCCTCGCCGGCATCGTGCCGGGCACCGGCCCGGCGCAGGCCGCCCAGCCGGAGGTCAAGAAGGCCGACGACGCCGACGGGCGGGTGGCTGCCGAGACGGCCAACTGATCGGCCCGGCGGGGGCATGAGCCACGGCGCGGGGTGACACCGGGTGACCGGTGGCACCCCGCGCCGTCAGCGCTTCCCAGCTTCTGAAACGCCGTCGATACGGTGGGTGAATCAGCTCCCATCCGGGGCGTCCGTATCGCCCCAGCAGGGCCCGATGCGTGTGAGGATGGGGGCATGTCGCACGGCGAGGAACTGTTCGCCCTCGGCGGGGACGTGACCACGGAGCCCAGCTTCGAGTCCGCTCTGCGGGGGTACGAGAAACGTCAGGTCGACCGGTACGTCGCTCGGGCGGAGCACGAGATCGCCACCCTGGCCGCCGAACGGGAACAGGCCTACACGCAGATCCACAAGCTGGCCGGCCAGGTCGAGGTGCTCCAGCGCGACCTCGCCAACGTGCGCAAGCAGATCGGGGTGGTGGACCGCGCCTCGTTCCGGCACCTGGGCCCCCGGGTGGAGCAGATCCTCACCCTCGCCGAGGAGCAGGCCGAGGCGATCCTGAGCGCCGCCAGCGAGGAGATCCAGGCCCGCCGGGCCGCCGCCGAGCACATCATCGACGAGGCCCGGGAGCAGGCCGCCAAGGCGCTCAAGGACTTCGAGATCGCGCTGGCCGCCCGCCGCGCCGAGGAGGAGCGGCACACCGCGGCCCGCAAGGCCGAGGCGGACGCCGCGGTCAAGGCGGCCAGGGACGAGGCCGCGCAGCTGCGCAGGACCGCCCACGACGCGCTGACCAAGGCCCAGCAGGAGGCCACCCAGCTGCGGGACACGGCCAAGGAGATCCACAACCGAGCCCAGCAGGAGGCGATCAAGCTGCGCGAGGCGGCCCGCGAGGCGCACGCCAAGGCCCAGCAGGAGGCCACCCAGTTGCGGGACGCGGCCAAGGAGGTGCACGCCAAGGCCCAGCAGGAGGCGAAGCGCCTGATCGAGCAGGCCACCGAGGCGGGCCGGGCCACCCACGCCAAGGCGCAGCGGGAAGCCAAGCAGATCATCGACGACGCCGCCGACGCCGGCCGGGCCACCCGCAACAAGGCCCGGCAGGAGGCGGAGCGGCTCACCACCCAGGCGGCCGAGGCGGCCAAGCGCAGCCGCGCCGAGACGGAGGCGTACGTCCAGCGCATGCACGCCGAAACCGAGGCGTACGTGCAGCATGCCCGGGCGCAGACGCAGCAGGAGCTGGGCGCTTGGCGGGCCGGGGTGGAGCAGGAGGTGAACAGCCGCCGCGAGGCTGCCGACCGCGAGCTGGCCCAGCGCCGCGCGACCGCCGACCAGGAGTTCGCCAAGCGCCGCGACGAGCTGGAGAAGCAGTACAAGACCCGGGCCGCCGAGCTGGAACAGCGGCACAAGTCCCGGCACGACGAGCTGGAGTCCGGGTTCGAGGCGCGCGGCGCGACGCTGGAGTCCGAGTACACCGCCCGGAAGAACGAGATCGAGCAGGGCGCCGACCGGGTCCGCCAGGCCGCCGAGCAGGACGCCACCACCATGCGCCGGCAGGCCGAGGAACAGGCCGCGGAGCTGCTCCGCCAGGCGGAGGCGGAGGCGGCCGAGAAGCGACACACGGCCGACGAGCACGTCGCCACCTCGCGCCGGCAGTTCGAGGAGTACGCCGCCACCACCCAGCAGCACCTCGCCACCACCCAGCAGCACCTCGCCGCGACGCAGCAGGAGGCCGCCGCCGGCCGGCAGCAGCTCGCCCAGGTCATGCTGGAGATCGCCCAGGCCCAGCAGCAGCTCGCCGACCTGCGGCAGGAGACCTGGCAGTCCCGGCAGGAGTCCGACGAACTCCAGCGGCAGCTGGCCGAGTTGCGGTTGCAGCTGCCGCCCGGTGGCGACGGCGCCACCGCCGCCGCGCCGGCTCCCGCGGCCGGGGCGTCGACGCCCGCCGGAACGGGCAGGCCCGGCGCGACCACCGGCGGGGCGGGCAAGCCCGAGCCGGTCGGCGCGACCACCGGCGGCACCACCGGCAAGCCCGAGCCGGTCGGCACAGCCACCGGCGGCACCACCGGCAAGCCCGCGCCCGGCGACGCCGGGAAGGTCGAGCCGGCGGAGGCCGGCCGGCCGGCGGCCGGGCGGATCGAGCCGGCCAACACCGACCAGTCGGGCAACGGCAAGGTCGGCACGGTGGGCACCGTCGACCGCGGCCCCGCCGAGGGGGTGGACGGCGAGCCGACGGTGGCGGCCGTCCCGGGTGAGGCCGGGCGTGGCGCCACCCCGACGAAGATCACCAGCACCGGCGAGAACGGCAAGCGGCCGGCCAAGCCGACCACCGACGAACGCAGTGCCAAGCCGAGCAAGGTCGTCGTCGAGAAGGACTGATCCGGCCCCGGGCCCCGGAGCGCACCACCGCGTCCCGCCCGCCGCACGGCGATCGGCTCGGCCCGCGGCAGGCGCGGCATTGCCGGCCACCGGCACACCCACCGGCCGGAGCCCGAGTCGGTCCCCCTGGCCGCCAGCCGCCGACGATCGGTCGGAACGGGATCCAGCCCACCAGCCGCGCGAAACAGCAAGGACCCCGCCGGGCCCGTGCTGGTCATCGCGCCCGCCGCGTGGCGCGCTGTCGTCGCGTTCGCCCGCGCGGGCTGGTCTACTACCTCCGGGCGGACAACCCTCCCCCGGGCGCGGCTCGGACGGAAGCTGATCGAAGGAGATCCTGGTGGCCCAGGACGGACCGACGACGGACGAGCCTGACCCGGGCCGGGCCGGGCCACCGGAGCCGGCCCCGGAACCGGAGCAGCCCACACCGGGAGCGGCCCCCTCCGCGCCCGGACGGACACCCACCCCGGCCGCTGCCGACCCGGCGGCGAACCGGGCGCCGGAGCCCAGGGACGATCCGCTGGGCGCGCTGTTCCCCGATCGGGAAACCGCGCAGGGGGTGGCCCCGCTGCCGCCGGCCGGCGGGCCGGGACGGTTCGGCACGCCCGGCCGTCCGTTGCGGCGCAGCAGTTTCCTGGTCGGTTTCACCGGCGCGCTCGGCGTGCTGCTCGCGTACGCCGTCTATCTGGGCCTGCGCAACGCGGCCGGCATCCTGGTCCTGGTGCTCATCGCGCTCTTCCTGGCGGTGGGCCTCAACCCCGCGGTGGCACGGCTGCGCTCGTTCGGGCTGCCCCGCGGGCTGGCCGTGGCGGCCGTCGCGCTGATCGTGCTGCTGCTGCTCTGCGGCGGCGTGTTCGCCCTGGTGCCGCCGATCGTCACCCAGTCCGGGCAGTTCGTCGACCAGTTGCCGAGCTACGTCGACGCGCTGCGCCGCAATGAGACCGTCAACGAACTCATCGAGCGGTACGACCTGATGGAGCGGGTGCAGAGCGCCGCGAACGCGGACACCGTCGGGCGGGCCCTTGGCGGGGTGCTCGGCGGCGCCCAGCTCATCTTCGGCACGATCTTCCGGGCCCTGACCGTGCTGGTGCTGACCATCTACTTCCTGGTCTACTTCGACAAGCTTCGCGCGCTCGGCTACGCGCTGGTCCCGGCCTCCCGGCGGGAGCGGGTGCAGCTGATCGGCGACGAGATCCTGGCCAAGGTCGGCGCGTACATGGTGGGGGCGCTCAGCATCGCCGTCCTGGCCGGGGCGAGCACCTTCGTGTTCGCGCTGATCGTCGGGTTGCCGTACCCCTTCGCCCTGGCCGTGGTGGTCGCAGTGGCCGACCTGATCCCGCAGATCGGCGCCACCCTCGGTGCGGTGATCGTCAGCCTGGTCGGCTTCGCCACCGACCTGCCGGTCGGCATCGCCTGCGTGGTGTTCTTCGTGATCTACCAGCAGGTGGAGAACTACCTCATCTACCCCAAGATCATGCGACGTTCGGTCGAGGTCAACGAGGTCGCCGCCCTGCTGGCGGCGCTGCTCGGGGTGGCGCTGCTGGGCGTCGTGGGCGCGCTGATCGCCATCCCGACCGTGGCCGCGATCCAGCTGATCCTGCGCGAGGTGGTCTTCCCGCGGCAGGACTCCCGCTGACCCACCCCGGCGGCCACCCGGAGCCGGCCACCCCGCCGGCCACCCGGGGTCGCCCCGCCGGCCGGGGCCGGCGTCCGCCCGCTCAGCCGCCTGCGCCGGCGGGCGGCGGGCCGGGCACCGGCCGGTCCGCGAAGGCAGCCACCGTCCGGTTGGCGTACGCGCTGGCGTCGCCGGTCTCCATCGGGCCGTCCCAGGTGGTGGGCAGCGGCACGGTGGCGGCCGGGTTGACCCGGCGGACCACCTCGTCCAGCACGGTCTCGGCGTCGCCGACCCAGAGGTGCTTCGCCCCCGGCACCCCGACCACCTCGGCCTGCGGCACCACGGCGAAGCGCTCCCGGGCCTCGTCCGGACGCAGGTAGTCGTCGAACTCCGGCACGAGCGCGGTCAGCGGGCGGCCGGCGGAGGCCCAGTGCGCCAGGTCCTCGGCGGTGGAGAAACGCAGCGGCGGGGAGAGCAGGATCGCGCCGGCCACCGCCGGGTCGCAGCCGTACTTGAGCACCAGGTCGGTGCCGAACGACCAGCCGAGCAGCCAGATGTTCGGCAGCTCGTGGAACTCGGCGTACTCGATGGCGGCGGCGACGTCGAAGCGCTCGCCGACCGCCGCGTCGAACGCGCCCTCACTGGTGCCGCGCACGCTGCTGGTGCCCCGGGTGTTGAACCGGAGCACGGCCAGGTCGGCCAACGCGGGCAGCCGCCAGGCCGCCTTGCGGAATACGTGACTGTCCATCATCCCGCCGTGCGTGGGCAGCGGATGCAGGCAGACGAGGGTGGCCACCGGGTCGCGGTCCAGCGGGCGGGCCAGCTCGCCCACCAGCCGCAGACCGTCCGCGGTGTGCAGCTCGATGTCCTCGCGGCGCCCGGGCAGGATGGAGGAGGCGCGGATCGGAGTGCTCACCCCCCAAGTCTGGCGCGGCCCGCCCGGCGCCGCCCGCCGGGGCGGAAACCGGGTGATCCAGATCGCTCAGCCGTGGCGGGGGGCACCGCGCCCGCGCTGGACCACCGGCCCGCGCCGGTCCCGCGCTCGCCAGCAGCCGCTGTGCCAGTGCCGCCGGTCGGTCAGGTCACCCCGGCCGTCCGCCGGCCAGGCCACCACGTGCGCAACCCCGGGCCGGATCTCCTGGTCGCAGCCCGGGCAACGGTACGTCTTGACCGACGCCCCGCCGCTGATCCCGCGTACCTGCCACTCGCCGTCGCGCCACTGCTGCACCGAGGCGACACCCTGCCGCACCCGGTCGGCATCCAGGTGCGCGGTGTCGTCACGGCGGGGACGGTTGCGACGCGGGCTCACGCTTCCCAAGCGTACGGCCGGACGGCCGGCCTCCGGTCGGGGGTCGGGCGGCGCCGGAGGCCCGGAACCCGGTGGACGCCGCGCCACCGGGCCGAGCGGCGCTCAGCGGCGGGTGTGGTCGCGGAAGCCCCGGCCGCTCTTGCGGCCCAGGTAACCGGCGGTGACCAGATGCTCCAGCAGCGGTGCCGGGGCGAAGCCGGGCTCCCGCAGCTCCAGGTAGAGCTCCCGCTGGATGGCCAGCGAGACGTCCAGGCCGACCACGTCGAGCAGCTCGAACGGACCCATCGGGTAGCCGCAGCCAAGCTTCATCGCGTGGTCGATGTCGTCGGCGGTGGAGTAGCTCGCCTCCAGCATCTTCACCGCGTCGTTGAGGTACGGGAAGAGCAGCGCGTTGACGATGAACCCGGACCGGTCGCCGCAGACCACCCCGGTCTTGCCCAGCGCCGCGCAGACCGCGCGGGCGGTGGCGGTGGTCTCCGCCGAGGTGCGGATGGTCTGCACGATCTCGACCAACGGCATGATCGGCGCCGGGTTGAAGAAGTGCAGGCCGACCACGTCGGCCGGGCGCTGGGTGGCCATCGCCACGTCGATCACCGGCAGCGACGAGGTGGTGGTGGCTAGCACCACGCCCGGCTTGCAGATCTCGTCGAGGCTGGCGAAGAGGGCCTTCTTGACGCTGAGCTCCTCGACCACCGCCTCGACCACCAGGTCGACGTCGGCGAGGTGCTCCAGGGTGGCCGACCAGTTGATCCGGCCCAGCGCCGCGTCCCGGTCGGCCTCGCTGAGCTTGCCCCGTACCACGCCCTTGTTCAGCGACGTCTTGACCGCCTCGAAGACCTTGGCGGACTTCTCCGCCCCCCGGGTCACCGAGACGACCTCATAGCCGGCCTTGGCGAAGACCTCGATGATGCCGGTGGCCATCGTGCCGGAGCCGACCACGCCGACCTTCGCGATGCCCCGGGCGCCGTCGGCGAGCGCCGACTCCGCCGCCACCGGCGTCTGCTCGTCTGGTACGACCACCGGCGAGCCCGGCCGCTCGTAGGTGTAGAAGCCCCGGCCGGACTTGCGGCCGAGTAGCCCGGCGGTGACCATCTGCTTGATCAGCGGCACCGGGGCGTGCCGGCGGTCCCGCCCGCCGCGCCGGTACATGGTGTCCAGGATCTCGTACGCGGTGTCCAGGCCGATGAGGTCCATCAGCGCGAGCGGGCCCATCGGCAGGCCGCAGCCGAGCTTCATGGCGGCGTCGATGTCCTCGCGGGTGGCGTAGCGCGACTCGAACATGCTGACGGCGTGGTTCAGGTAGCCGAACAGCAGGGCGTTGGCGATGAACCCGGCGCGGTCGTTGATGGTGACGTCGACCTTGCCGAGCCGCTCGCAGAGCGCCTCGACGTCGGCGACCACCTCGGCCGAGGTGACCACCGTGCGGACCACCTCGACCAGCTTCATGACGGGCGCCGGGTTGAAGAAGTGGATGCCGATGACCTGGTTGGGCCGGGTGGTGGCGACGGAGATCTCGGTGACGCTCAGCGACGACGTGTTGGTCGCCAGGATGGCCTCCGGCTTGCAGACCCGGTCCAGTTCGGCGAAGATCCGCTGCTTCAGGTCCAGGTGCTCGGGGACGGCCTCGATCACCAGGTCCACCGAGTGCAGGGCGTCCAGCCCGACCGCGAAGGTCACCCGGCTCAGCAGCGCGTCCCGGTCCGCCGCGGCGAGCTTGCCCTTGGCCACCGCCCGATCGGTCGAGCCGGTGAGGGTGGCCCGGCCGCGCTCCAGCGCGCCGTCGGAGATTTCCACCGCGACGACATCGATGCCGTTGCGCGCGAAGACCTCGACGATGCCGGCACCCATGGTGCCCAGACCCACAACGCCCACGCTGGTGAACTCGCGCGCCACGACCGGCCTCCCCAATGCTCCGCACGGCCGCATGAACGGCCACTAAGGTTATGCGCGCGAGTCTGCCACGTGACCGTGGGTTGTCGAGACGCCGTGGGATATTTCACGACCACGGGCCGGGCGGGGTCGTGGCGTCGACAGTCGTCGCGGCGGGCGGGGCCCGGAGGCGGGGTCAGGCCGGCTGGCCGGCCAGCCGGAGCAGCTCGGTGACGAACTCGGCCGGCCGCTCCAGGTGCGGGCTGTGCCCGCAGCCGGGGAGAAGCACCTCCCGGTACGCGCCGCCGGCCGCCGCGTACCGGTCGAGCACCGCCCGGGTCTGACCCACCATCGGCTGCGGCGGGCAGGCCGCCTCTCCCGGCCAGCCGGGCACCACACCCAGCGACCCGAGGTACGCCAGGTCGAACAGCGAGATGTCCGAGACGATCACGTCGGCGTCCCCGTGGATCCAGGTGACCGGCGGCTTGTCGGCGACGGCGACCAGTTCGTCGGCGATCCGGAAGTGCGCCGGGGCGAGCGCGTTCAGCACGCCGCGCCGCCCCGCGGCGGTACCCGGCCAGGTCTCCGACGGCACCGCGGTGCCCGGGTAGTTGTCGTCGCCGGTGGCGGTGGACAGAACACTGTCCAGCAGCAACTCCTCGTCGTCGCCGAGCGCGGCCGGGTCGGCCACGTAGGCGGTGCGCAGCACGGCACGCGGGCTGGTCGGGCCGTCCGCACCACGGTCACCGGCGGCCAGCCGCTTGACGAAGTCCGGGTTGGCCGTGCCGGCGCCGGTGCCGGCGAAGTCGGGGGTGGTGGGCGTACCGGCCAGGTCGCGGGTGCCGCCGAAGCCGTACGGCGACACGGGCGCGGAGAGCAGCAGCCCGACGACCCGGTGCGGATGGTCGACCAGCAGTCGCATGGCCACTCCCCCGCCGAGCGAGTGGCCGGCCACCACCGGCCGGGTGTCGGTGGGGAACAACGACCGGTCGTCGAGCAGGGCGGCGACGTCGTCGGCGAAGTCGGTCAGTCCCCGGGTGGCGTCCACCGGGGCGGTCTCGGTGTCGCCGTAGCCGCGCAGGTCGGGGGCGACGACCCGGAGGGTGGCCGGCAGGCGCCGGACCAGCGGGTCCCAGAACAGCGCGGACGAGCAGTTGCCGTGGATGAGCAGCACCGGCACGCCGTCCGGCGGCCCGGCCACCCGTACCGCCTGGGTGATCCCGTTCGCCGATCCGACCCACTGCTCGATCTCCATCCGCGGGATGCTGCCACGCCCGTCCACGCCCGACCATGGGCCCGACCACCATGAACCGGGGGCCGGCGGTGTGCCCGCCCCGCCGGGTGTGGCAGCACCTCGATGTCGGCGCCTGCGGCTGGCTCGTACTCGCCCCTGCGGGCCGGTCACCCGCCGGCGGCCGGGCGGGCGGCGGGTGCGTCAGGGCCGAGG
>NZ_POUB01000107.1 GCF_003236335.1 Micromonospora deserti | reverse complement strand
GGCCGTGACGATGGGGGCGATCCGGCGGGTGACCGCGTCCACCTGGGCGGGGGCGGCGCCGACGAAAGCCGAGCGGTCGGCGACCAGGGCGTCAATCTCGGCGCGGGACAGACCGAGGCGGCTGTCCGCGGCCAGGCGGTCGAAGAGGTCGTTCTCCGGAGCGCCCTTCTCCCGCATGGCCAGCGCCACCGCGACGGCGTGCTCCTTGATCACCTCGTGCGCCACCTCCCGGCCGACACCCCGGCGGACCGCCGCCACCAGGATCTTCGTGGTGGCCAGGAAGGGCAGGAAGCGCTCCAGCTCACGGTTGATCACCGCCGGGTACGCCCCGAACTCGTCGAGCACGGTGAGGAAGGTCTGGAACAGCCCGTCGGCGGCGAAGAAGGCATCCGGCAGGGCCACCCGGCGGACCACCGAGCAGGAGACGTCCCCCTCGTTCCACTGGTCGCCGGCCAGCTCGCCGACCATCGACAGGTAACCCCGGATGATCACCGCGAAACCGTTCACCCGCTCCGATGAGCGGGTGTTCATCTTGTGCGGCATGGCGCTGGAACCCACCTGGCCGGGCTTGAAGCCCTCGGTGGCCAGCTCCTGGCCGACCATCAGCCGGATGGTGGTGGCCAGCGACGACGGCGCGGCGGCGACCTGGGCCAGTGCGGAGAGCACGTCGAAGTCGAGCGAGCGCGGGTAGACCTGCCCGACGCTGTCCAGCACCCGGGAGAAGCCGAGGTGCTCGGCGACCCGGCGCTCCAGCTCGGCCACCCCGCCGGCGTCGCCGTCGAAGAGGTCGAGCTGGTCGGCGGCGGTGCCGACCGGGCCCTTGATGCCGCGCAGCGGGTAGCGCCGGATCAGGTCGTCCAGCCGCTCGTACGCGATGAGCAGTTCCTCCGCGGCCGAGGCGAAGCGCTTGCCCAGCGTGGTGGCCTGCGCCGCGACGTTGTGCGAGCGGCCGGTGATCACCAGGCCCGAGTGCTCGTTGGCGAGCCAGGCCAGTCGGGCCAGGGTGGCCACCACCCGGTCCCGGATCAGTTCCAGCGAGGCGCGCACCTGGAGCTGCTCGACGTTCTCGGTGAGGTCCCGGGAGGTCATCCCCTTGTGCACGTGCTCGTGCCCGGCGAGCGCGCTGAACTCCTCGATCCGTGCCTTCACGTCGTGCCGGGTGACCCGCTCCCGCGCCGCGATCGAGGCCAGGTCGACGTCGTCGAGCACCCGCTCGTACGCCTCGACCACGCCGTCCGGCACCGGCACGCCGAGGTCCCGCTGGGCGCGGAGCACGGCCAGCCAGAGTCGCCGTTCCATCCGGACCTTCTCCTCGGGTGACCAGAGGGCGACCAGCTCGGTTGAGGCGTACCGGTTGGCGAGCACGTTCGGGATCGTCGTCACGGCCCTCATTCTCCCGTATTCGACGGCGGTGCCCCGGGCGGGCCGCCGGCTGGGCCGCCAAGGCGACCAGGACTCACGGAACACCGCCCCGGCGCCGGATAAGGTGATCATCCTGTTGAGTCGACTGACGGGAATAGGAAAGAGTGTCCAGACTTACCGGTAGGGTCGCTCTGGTCACCGGCGGTAGCCGCGGTATCGGCGCCGCCGTCGCCCGGCGGCTGGCCGAAGACGGCACCCACGTCGCGTTCACCTACCGCGAGGCGGAGGACAACGCGAAGGCCGTCGTCGCCGACATCGAGTCGTACGGCCGCACCGGCCTGTCGATCCGGGCCGACAGCGCCGACGGGACGGCGGTGGCCGGTGCGGTCGAGCAGACCGTCGCCGAGCTGGGGCGGCTGGACATCCTGGTCAACAACGCCGGGGTGTTCTCGGCCGGGCCGATCGAGGAGGTCAGCCTCGACTACCTCGACCGGGCCATCGCCGTGCACGTACGCGGGGTCTTCCTGGCGACCCAGGCGGCGGTACGCCACATGGGTGACGGCGGGCGGATCGTCAACATCGGCAGCAGCTTCGCCAGCCGCGTCCCGGATCCCGGGGTGACCCGGTCATCGGTCGGGAGGCCGGGCGAGCGGCGTGGCGGCTCGCTACCGGAGAGACTGAACGGCGGCCGGCCTCAGCGTTCCAGGATCGCCGTCACGCCCTGACCGCCGGCCGCGCAGATCGAGATCAGCCCTCGCCCACTGCCCTTCTCGGCGAGCAGCTTCGCCAGCGTCGCCACGATCCGGCCGCCGGTCGCCGCGAACGGGTGCCCGGCCGCCAGCGAGGAGCCGTTGACGTTGAGCTTCTCCCGATCGATCGACCCGAGCGCGGCGTCCAGGCCGAGCCGGTCCTTACAGAACTCCGGCGACTCCCAGGCCGCCAGGGTGGCCAGCACCTGCGAGGCGAACGCCTCGTGGATCTCGTAGAAGTCGAAGTCCCGCAACGTCAGCCCGGCCCGGGCGAGCATCCGGGGCACCGCGTACGCGGGGGCCATCAGCAGCCCTTCGTCGCCGTGCACGAAGTCGACAGCCGCCGTCTCCGACCAGGTGAACCAGGCCAGCACCGGCAGGCTGTGCGCGCGCGCCCACTCCTCGCTGGCCAGCAGCACGGTGGACGCCCCGTCGGTCAGCGGCGAGGAGTTGCCGGGAGTCATGGTGGCCTGCTCGGCGTCCGGGCCCCTGGTGCCGAAGACCGGCCTGAGCGAGCCGAGCTTCTCCAGGCTGGTGTCCGGACGGAGGTTCTGGTCGCGGGTCAGCCCCAGGTAGGGCGTCATCAGGTCGTCGAAGAAGCCCCGGTCGTACGCGGCGGCGAGCCGCTGGTGCGAGCGGAGCGCCAACTCGTCCTGGGACGGCCGGTCGATGTTCCAGCGCAGCGCGGTGCGGGCGGCGTGCTCGCCCATCGACAGCCCGGTACGCGGCTCGGCGTTGCGCGGGACCTCGGGCCGGAACGGCTGGAGCGGGCGCAGCTTCGCGGCGATCCGCAGTCGTTCGCCCAGCGTGCGGGCGCTGTTGAGCTTGAGCAGCGTGCGTCGCAGCTCCTCGTTGACCGCCAGCGGCGCGTCGGAGGTGGTGTCGACGCCACCGGCGATGCCGACGTCGATCTGCCCGAGGGCGATCTTGTTGGCGACCAGGATCGCCGCCTCCAGCCCGGTGCCGCAGGCCTGCTGGACGTCGTACGCGGGGGTGTGCGGGTCGAGTCGGGAGCCGAGCACCACCTCGCGGGTGAGGTTGAAGTCCTTCGAGTGCTTGAGCACCGCGCCGGCGACCACCTCGCCGACCCGCTCGCCGGCCAGCCCGTAGCGGGCCACCAGCCCGTCGAGGGCCGCGCCGAGCATGTCCGAGTTGGACGCGTTCGCGTAGCGGGAGTTGGAGCGGGCGAAGGGGATGCGGTTGCCACCGATGACCGCCACCCGCCGGATGTTCTGCACGATCCGCCTCCTGAAAGTGTTGCCCGCACCCTACTCGTCAGTAGGCTACGCCTATGACCGACAGGTACGCGAGCTTCGTCCAATCGGGGGCCGGCCGCGCGCTGGTCAAGCGCCTCGGGCTGCCCGACCCGCCGCGACTGCGCCGGCACCGCCCCGGCGAACCGCTCGTTCCCGGGCCCGTCCTGCTCGGCGCGGCCACCGCCGGCCGCCTCGCCGAGCCGGTCGGCAAGATCCTGACCGCCGCCGGGGTCGCCCTCCGCGACCCGGCCACCGCCGTCCCCGATCCGGCGTCCGGTCGTACGCCGGGCAGCGCCGCCCTGGTCTACGACGCGACCGGGATCACCGACTCGACGGGCCTGCGGCAGCTCTACGACTTCTTCCACCCGCAGGCCCGGGCGGTGCAGCCCAGCGGCCGGGTGATCGTGCTGGGCACCCCGCCCGACGAGTGCGGCTCGCCGCGGGAGGCGACCGCGCAGCGGGCCCTGGAGGGGCTGACCCGCAGCATCGGCAAGGAGTTCGGCCGGGGCGTCACCGCGCAACTGGTGTACGTCACCCGCGACGGCGACGCGGGCACACCGACCAGCCTGGAGGCCACCCTGCGCTTCCTGCTGTCGGGCCGCTCCGCGTACGTCTCCGGCCAGGTGATCCGGATCGGCACGGGCCGCGCGGAGCCACCGCTGGACTGGGATCGCCCGCTCGACGGGCAGGTCGTGCTGGTTACCGGCGCGGCCCGGGGGATCGGCGCGGCGCTGGCCGGGGTGCTCGCACGCGACGGCGCCCGGGTGGTGGCGCTGGACATCCCGGCCGCCGGGGACGAGCTGGCCGCGGTGGCCAACGAGATCGCTGGCACCGCCGTGCAGCTCGACCTGACCGCTCCGGACGCGCCGACCCGGCTCGCCGAGCACCTGGCCGCCCGGCACGGCCGGGTGGACGTGGTGGTGCACAACGCCGGCATCACCCGGGACAGGACCCTCGGCCGGATGGACGCCGACCGGTGGGACTCCGTGCTCGACGTGAACCTCTCCAGCCAGGAGCGGATCAACGACGTACTGCTGGAGCGGGAGCTGATCCCGGCCGGCGGGCGGATCGTCTCGGTCTCCTCGATCGCCGGGATCGCCGGCAACCGGGGCCAGACCAACTACGCCACCAGCAAGGCGGGGGTGGTCGGGCTGGTCGAGTCGCTCGCCCCGGTGCTGCGCGAACGCGAGATCAGCGTCAACGCGGTCGCCCCCGGGTTCATCGAGACCCGGCTGACCGCCCGGATCCCGCTGGTGCTGCGGGAGGCGGGCCGGCGGATGAACAGCATGTCCCAGGGCGGCCTGCCGGTGGACGTCGCGGAGACCATCGGCTGGCTGGCCTGGCCGGCCTCCGGCGCGGTCAGCGGCAACATCGTCCGGGTCTGCGGGCAGAGCCTGCTGGGGGCGTGATGGCCGGGAGCCAGGGCCGCCCGGCCGACGACGCGGGCCGGGAGCTGTCCGTACACGAGCTGATCGACGGTCCGACCGAAATCCTGTCGCCGGCGGACCTGGCCGCCGCCCGGGCCCCGGACCCGTCGGCGCACGACCTGAGCCTCGCGGCCACGCACGACCTGTCGGGGGTGGACACGGCACCCACCCACGACCTGTCCGCGCACCAGCCGGCCGCCTCGCCGGCGATTCGGGCGCGCGTCGAGCTACCCCGGATGCCGGCGACCGGCGCGCTCTACCGGCGGGCGCTGCGCACCGCCCTGCCCGGGGGCGGCGGCGGGCGTCGGATGGCCGCGCCGCCGGTCGTCGAGCTGACCGTCGCCGGCGTCACCGTGGACCGCACCCACCTCGCCGGCTACGACCGGGTCTGCGGGTTCCGGCTCACCGACCGGCTGCCCGCGACGTACCCGCACGTCATGGGGTTTCCGCTGGCGCTGCGGCTGATGACCGCGCCGGAGTTCCCGGTCCCGCTGACCGGGGTGGTGCACGTCGGCAACCGGATCGCCGTGCACCGGCCGATCGATGCCGACGAGAGCCTCGACTTCACCGCGTACGCGGAGAACCTGCGCCCGCACGACCGCGGCCGGCAAATCGACGTGGTGCTGGTCGGCTCGGTCGGCGGGGAGGAGGTCTGGCGCGGCGTCTCGACGTACCTCGGCAAGGAGCGGACGCCGGGCGGCGGTGCGCGGCACGACCACGGCGACCGGCCCGCGCCGCCGGCCGCCTCGGCCCACTGGCGGGTCGACCCCCGGGTCGGTACGGACTACGCGCGGGTCTCCGGCGACCACAACCCGATCCACACCTCCCGGCTGGGCGCCCGGCTGCTCGGCTTCTCCCGCCCGATCGCGCACGGGATGTGGAGCAAGGCCCGGTGCCTCGCCGCGCTGGAGAACCGGCTGCCGGACGCCTACACGGTCGAGGTGGCGTTCAAGCTGCCCGTGCCGCTGCCCACCACGGTGGCGTTCAGCACCACCCCGGCCTGGGAGTTCGCCCTGCACGACGCGCGCACCGGGCGACCCCATCTGGTGGGCGCGATCCGCTGACTCGGCCCCCGGCCGGCCGTGTCCGACGAGCATGAGGGCATGGACTCCGTGTTCGACCTGCTCCGGGAGACGGTCACCTCGCCGTGGGTGTACCTGGTTCTCTTCGGGGTCACCGCGGTCGACGCGGTCTTCCCGATGGTGCCCGGCGAGGCGGCCGTGATCACCGCCGCCGTCCTCTCCGCCAGCGGGAATCCCATCCTGGTGGCGGTGATCACCGCCGCCGCGCTCGGCGCGCTCGCCGGCGACCACCTCTCGTACGCCATCGGGCGCAGCGGCGGCGCGCGCCGGTTGGCGCAGCTGCCCGCGGACACCCGGCGCCGGGCCGGATCCGAGTGGGCCCGCCGGGCGGTGAACCGGCGCGGCGGGCTGATCCTGACCACCGCCCGGTACGTCCCCGGCGGACGGACCGCGATCACCCTCACCATGGGGGCGGTCCGCTACCCGCTCCGCTCGTTCCTCCTCTACGACACGGTCGGGGCGATCTCCTGGGCGGTCTACTGCGGGCTGCTCGGCTACTTCGGGGGCCTGGCCTTCCAGCGGGAGCCGGTCAAGGGCATCCTGGTCGGGGTCGGCCTCTCCGTGGTGATCACCCTGCTGCTGGAGGCGGCCCGCCGGGTGCACTCGCACCACCGCCGCCCCGCCGCGCGCCGCTGACCCGCCCGCCGCCGTGCCTCCGCGGATCAGGATGCTCGGTGTGCCCGACCCCGCGGCGCGCTGCTCGACGCGACGTGCCGGTCGGCGTCACAGCAGGTCGGCGTCGTGCACCAGGATCGCCAGCTGCACCCGGTTGGCGGCCCCGAGCTTGGCCAGGGCCCGGCTGACGTGCGCCTTCACGGTGGCCTCGCTCATGGTCAGGCGGCGGGCGATCTCCGCGTTCGCGTGCCCCCGCCCGACCTCCCGGGCGATCTCCAACTCCCGGCCGGTGAGCTGGCCGAGCCGCTGCCGCGCGGCGTCCCGCCGGGCCGGACCCCGCTCGGCGAACGAGTCGATCAGCCGCCGGGTCACCGTGGGCGCCAGCATGGCGTGCCCGGCGGCGACCGTCCGCACCGCGGTCGCGAGTTCCTGCGGCGGGGTGTCCTTGAGCAGGAAGCCGACCGCCCCGGCCCGCAGCGCCTGGTGCACGTACTCGTCCCGGTCGAAGGTGGTCAGCATGATCACCTTCGCGCCGGTGGCGACGATCCGCGCCGCCGCGGACAGCCCGTCCGCGCCGGGCATCCGCACGTCCAGCAGGACCACGTCGGGGCGGAGCCGGCGGGCCTCGACCAGCGCCTCGGCGCCGTCGGCCGCCTCGCCCACCACGGTGATCTCCGGCGCCGCCGCCAGGATCAGCCGCAGCCCCGAGCGGACGAGGTGCTCGTCGTCGACGACCAGGACCCGGATCACGTCGCCTCCGCCACCGGGATCAGCGCCCGCACCAGGAAGCCGCCGTCGCGTGGCCCGGCCTCCAACCGCCCGCCGAGCAGCTCCACGCGTTCCCGCAGGCCGATCAGGCCGAGTCCGGCACCAGGCAGGCCCGACCCGCCGGCTGACGGGCCATTGCGCACGCTCACCTCGATCCCGCCGGACAGGTGCCGCAGGTGGACGATCGTCTCCGCGTCGGGCGCGTGCTTGCGGACGTTGGTCAGCGCCTCGCGTACCACCCGGTGCACGGTCCGATCGACGGTCGCCGGGAGCGGTCGCGGTAACCCCTCGACCCGGCGGTCCACCCACAGCCCGGCCGCGCGGGACTCCCGTACCAGCTCGTCCACCTCGGCCAGCCCCGGCGGCCGGGCGGTGTCCGGCGCCGGTGTGCCGGTCACCGCGCCGCCGGCCGGGCCGGAGGCACCGACGGGGCGCGGCCCGCCGGCGCCGGCCGGGGTGGGCTGCCGCAGCACGCCCAACACCTCGCGCAGGTCGGTGAGGGCCTGCCGGCCGGTAGTCCGGATCAGCGCGGCCGCCTCGACCGTCGCCGGGTCGGCGGAGGTCACCTCCAGCGCCCCGGCGTGCACCACCATCAGCGACACCCGGTGCGCCACGACGTCGTGCATCTCCCGCGCGATCCGGGCCCGCTCCTCGGCCCGGGCCTGCTCGGCGCGGGCCGCCTGCTCTCGTTCCAGCCGCTCGGCCCGGTCCCGCAGGGCGGCGAGGGTGTCCCGGCGGGCCCGGATCCAGAGCCCGACGACCAGCGGGAAGACCACCATCCAGGCGAAGAGCGCGGCGGCGTTGGCCGGGGTGGCCGTGGTCAACCACCGCTCGCCGCCGGCCGCGATGCCGACCAGGACTCCCACGCCGGACACCAGGAGCGCGCCGGCGATGTAGCCGACGAGGTGGCGGCGCTCCCGCAGCCGGAGGCCGGCCTGCCCGGAGGCGACGACCACGGCCGGCCAGGCGGCCAGCACCAGCCACCCGACGGCGGCCGCCGTGAACAGTGGCCAGCGGCGGGTACGGGTCGTCGCGGCGGCCCACCCCGATCCGACGGCGACGAGAAGGACCAGCACCCGGGGCAGGGGTGAGCGGACTCCGATCGCCCCGGTGGCGGACGCCCAGACCCCGGCGGCGGCGAGCACGGCGAGCAGCAGCGGCGCGTACCGCTCGACGACCCGCCGGAGTGCGGCGGCGCTGGAGGTCACGCTCCGAGCCTAGGTGCTGTGGCGGCGGGCGGTACCGGGCGTGGACCCGGGTCGCGGTCGGGGCGGCGCCACCCCGACCGCGACCCTGAGTCCACTGGGGGGCGGGTGCTACTTAGGTAGTACGCGCCCGTTGACTGACGGCCGATGGCGACCCCGGTCGGCGGCAGCAGCATCGGGCTCATGGATTCGGTGCTCGACCTGCTCCACCAGACGATGTCCTCGCCCTGGGTGTACCTGGCAATCTTCGCGATCGCGGTGGTCGACGGGTTCTTCCCGGTGGTCCCGAGCGAGACGGCGGTGATCACCGCCGGCGTGTTCGCGGCGAGCGGGCAGCCGGAGCTGGTGACCGTGATCGTGGTCGCGGCGGCCGGCGCGCTCACCGGCGACCACGTCTCGTACGCCATCGGCCGCACGGGTGGCGCCCGGCTGCTCGATCGGTTGCCGGCCAGCGGGCGGCGGCGGGCGGGCGTCGAGTGGGCCCGGCGCGGCATCGCGCTCCGCGGCGGGCTGATCCTCGCCGTCGCCCGGTACATCCCGGGTGGTCGGACCGCGGTCACCCTCACCATGGGCGCGGTCGGTTTTCCCCGCCGGCGCTTCCTCGCCTTCGACGCGCTCGCCGCCGCCTCCTGGGGGAGCTACTCGGCGCTGGTCGGCTACCTCGGCGGGCTCGCCTTCGAACGGGACCCGGTCCGAGGCCTGCTGTTCGGGCTGGGCCTCGCGCTGACGGTGACCCTGGTGGTCGAGGTCGTCCGGTGGAGGATCCGGCGGCGTCGCCGGGTCAGCACGCCGGTCGAGGCGCCCGTCGGGGCCCGGCGGTGAACGCGGCTCACTCGGCTGGTGGGCGCCAGCTGGCCCCGTGCAGCAGTTGCCCGGCGCCGAGCCAGGCGACGTTCATCATCCGGGTGGCGGTCCTGGCCGAGTCCTCCTCCGGATGGTCGGCGAGCCAGTCGGCCAACGACTCGGTCGCCCCCACCAGGGCGTACGCGACGACCTCCAGCTCGGTCTCGCCGACCTCGCGCCCCTCGGCCCGCAGCGCGTGGTCCAGCATCCCGGCGATCACCTCAACCATCCGGGCCCGCATCCCGGCCAGCTCGGCGGCGAACGGCTGCTCGCCCCGGGCCTGCCGGTAGAGCACCGCCCAGCCGTCCCGGTGCGCCCCGACGAACCCGAAGAACGCCCGCAACCCCCGCCAGAGCCGCTCGTCGGCGGGCAGGTCCGGGGCGGCCGCGCCGGCGATGGCCTGCATCATCCGGGTGCCCTCACGGTGCAGGCAGGCGACGAAGAGTTCTTCCTTCGTGCCGAGGTAGGCGTAGACCATCGGCTTCGAGATGCCGGCGTCCTCGGCGATCTCGTCCATGCTGGCCGCGTGGAAACCCCTGCGGGAGAAGACTTTCACGGCCGCGTCGAGCATCTGCTGCTCGCGTACGGCCCGGGGCAGGCGCTTGAAGGCGGGTGGCGTGGACACCTTGCGAGCATACCTACTCGTGCGTAAGGTTACGCCAGAGTAGCCAAGCCGGCCCGCCCGAGAGGTGTTCCCCCATGACTGACTTCGACCCGGCCACCTTCGCCAACGTCGGCCCCAAGGAGTTCGCCCAGCTGGTCAAGTCCACTCCCGACAACAAGATCGCCGAGGTGATGTCCGGCGACCTGCGCGGCAAGATCCTGGGTGAGGTCTTCGGCCGGATGCCGTCGCTGTTCCGCGCCGACCGGGCCGGTTCCACCAACGCGGCCATCCACTGGAACATCACCGGCCGCCCGGACGGTGGCACCGACACCTACGAGGTGGTCATCGCCGACGGCACCTGCACGGTGAACGAGACCCCGCAGCACGACCCGAAGCTGAGCCTGACCATGGGTCCGGTGGAGTTCCTCAAGATCGTCTCCGGCGGCGCCAACCCGGTGATGATGTTCATGACCGGCAAGCTGAAGGCAAAGGGCGACCTGGGCCTGGCCGCCAACATCGCCAACCTGTTCGACATCCCCAAGGCCTGACATGGCCGACTTCTCGCTCGACCTGAACGAGGAACAGCGGGATCTCCGCGACTGGGTGCACGGCTTCGCCGCCG
Organism: Micromonospora deserti; assembly: GCF_003236335.1. Classification (GTDB taxonomy): domain Bacteria; phylum Actinomycetota; class Actinomycetes; order Mycobacteriales; family Micromonosporaceae; genus Micromonospora; species Micromonospora deserti. The sequence continues at coordinate 8,477 of NZ_POUB01000107.1, read as the reverse complement.
AGGTCGTGCGCCCGGCCGCGGCCGAGTGGGACGCGCGGGAAGAGACCCCCTGGCCGATCATCCAAGAGGCGGCGAAGGTCGGCCTCTACGGCTTCGAGTTCCTCGCCACCTGCTGGTCCGACCCGAGCGGGCTCTCCCTGCCCATCGCCAGCGAGGAACTCTTCTGGGGCGACGCCGGCATCGGCCTGAGCATCTTCGGCACCACCCTGGCGGTGGCCGCCATCTACGGCGCCGGCACCCCTGACCAACTCGTCGAGTGGGTGCCGCCGTGCTTCGGCACGGTCGACGAACCGGCCGTCGCCGCGTTCTGCACCAGCGAGCCGGAGGCCGGCTCGGACGTCGGCGCGATGCGCACCCGGGCAACCTACGACGAGGCCACCGACGAGTGGGTGCTGCGCGGGCAGAAGGCGTACGCGACCAACGGCGGGATCGCCGGGGTGCACGTGGTCACCGCCTCGGTCGCGCCGGAACTCGGCTCACGTGGGCAGGCGGCGTTCGTCGTACCGCCGGGCACCGCCGGCCTGACCGCGACCCGCAAGCTGCGCAAGCTCGGGCTGCGCGCGTCGCACACCGCCGACGTCTTCCTCGACGACGTCCGCGTGCCGGGGCGCTGCCTGCTCGGCGGGCGGGAGGCGCTACTGGAGCGGCTGGACCGGGCCCGCTCCGGGCAGCGGGCCGCGTCGCAGGCCGCGATGCGCACCTTCGAGCTCTCCCGGCCCACCGTCGGCGCGCAGGCGCTCGGCGTGGCCCGGGCCGCCTACGAGTACGCCCTGGGCTACGCGAAGGAGCGGGTCCAGTTCGGACGCCCGATCATCGAGAACCAGGCGGTCGCCTTCGCGCTGGCCGACATGAGGACGGAGATCGACGCGGCTCGGCTGCTGGTCTGGCGCGCGTCCTGGATGGGCCGCAACAACCGGCCGTTCGCGGCCGGGGAGGGCTCGATGTCCAAGCTCAAAGCCGGCGAGGTGGCGGTCGCGGTCACCGAGAAGGCGGTGCAGCTGCTCGGCGGCGCGGGCTTCCTCCGCGACCACCCGGTCGAACGCTGGTACCGGGACGCCAAGATCTACACCATCTTCGAGGGCACCTCCGAGATCCAGCGCCTGGTCATCTCCCGGGCGATCTCCGGGATACAGATCCGCTGACCCCGCGGCGACGGCCCGGGCCGCCAGACACGGCGACGGCGGCGGCGCGGGCTCGGGGGCCTTCATGCACGCCAGAAGGAGGCTCGCGGCATGGACCTGCCGTTCATCGTCGCCACCCTGACCCGGCGCGGACTGCTCACCCCCGGCCGTCCGATCCGGGTCGCCTCCCAGCTCGGCGCGCTGCGCGCGTGGGGCTGGAGCCTCGCCGGCGAGCTGCGCCAGGCGGCCGCGCGCGACCCCGGCCGGACCGCCGTCGTCGACGACCAGGGCGTCGAGCTGACCTACGCCGAGCTGCTGGACCGGGCCGAACGGCTGGCCCGGGCGATCCGCGCGGCACTCGGCGTACAGGCGGGCGAGCGGATCGGGGTGCTGTGCCGCAACCACCACGGTCTGATCGAGACGATCGTGGCCGCCACCCTGCTCGGCGCGGACGCGGTGCTGGTCAACACCGGGCTCTCCGCCGCACAACTGGCCACCGTGTCCGAGGAGCAGCGGCTGCGGGTGCTGGTCCACGACGCCGAGTTCGCCGAGCGGATCCTCGGCCTCCCCGCCGAGCTGCACCGCCTCGACGAGCGGGCCCGGGAGGAGCTGATCGCGAACGCCCTCCCCGGCGAGCTGCGCCCGCCGGCCCGCGACGGCCGGATCATCGTGCTCACCTCGGGTACCACCGGCGCGCCGAAGGGTGCCCGCCGCCCCACCCCGAACGGGTTCGGGCCGCTGGTGTCCATCATCGACCGCATCCCGCTGCACGCCCGGGACCGGGTCATGATCGCCGCGCCGCTCTTCCACACCTGGGGGTACGCCGCCCTCCAGGTCGCCTTCGCGCTGCGCGCCACCATCGTGCTGCACCGCCGGTTCGACCCGGCCGCCACGCTCGCCGACCTGGTCCGGCACCGGTGCGAGGCGCTCTTCGCCGTACCCGTGATGGTGCAGCGGCTGCTGGAGGTGCCGCCGCCGGACCCGCGGCCCCCGCTCAAGGTGGTCGCGGTCAGCGGCTCCGCCCTGCCGGGCAACCTCGCGCCGCGGTTCATGGACGTCTACGGCGACGTCCTCTACAACCTCTACGGCTCCACCGAGGTCTCCTGGGCCTCCATCGCCGGCCCCGCCGAGCTGCGGGAGGCGCCCACCACGGCCGGCCGCCCGCCGCACGGCACCCGGCTGGAGATCCTCGACGCCGACGGGCAGCCGGTGCCGAGCGGGCGGGCCGGCCGGATCTTCGTGGGCAACGAAATGCTCTTCGAGGGCTACACCTCCGGGGCCGAACGGGACCGCCACGAAGGGCTGCTCGACACCGGTGACCTGGGCCGGATCAGCGCCGAGGGCCTGCTCTTCGTGGACGGCCGGGCCGACGACATGATCGTCTCGGGTGGGGAGAACGTCTTCCCGTCCGAGGTGGAGGACCTGCTCGCCCGGCTGCCCCAGGTACGCGAGGCCGCCGTGATCGGCGTGCCGGACCCGGAGTACGGGCAGCGGCTCGCCGCGTTCCTCGCCCTGCACCCGGGGGAGACGCTCGACCCGGAGGCGGTCCGGGAGTACGTACGCCACTACCTGGCCCGGTTCTCCGTCCCCCGGGACGTCGTCTTCGTCAAGTACCTCCCGCGCAACGCCACCGGCAAGGTGCTCGTCCGCGAGCTGCGCCGCTACTACGGCTGAGCCAACCGCGCCCCGGTCCTTGCCGGCGACGGCGCCTTCCCGTGGTCGACCGGGTGACTGCCCGGGGACCGGGCCGGATTTGCGCCGGGCACTACGCCAAGGTGGTGGACAACGGCATCGAGTACGGCCTTGGCGGTGATCGCCTGGTTCGGGTCGCCGACGTCGGCCGTGCCCGGCCCAGACTGGCGGGCGGTCAGCCCGGCAGGGTGATCCGGCCGTCGACCGCGGCGGCGGCGATGTCGGTGCGGTGGTGCGAGCCGGCCAGCCCCACCCCGGCCGCCAGTGCGTACGCGGCGTCTCGGGCGGCGGCCAGGTCGGGGCCGCTGGCGGTGGCGCAGAGCACCCGGCCACCGGCGGAGCGCAGGGTGCCGTCGGCGGCCCGGCGGGTGCCGGCGTGGATGATCCCCGGGCCCTCGGCGCCGGTGATGACGTCACCGGTGCGCGGCGCGGCCGGGTAGCCCTCGGCGGCGACCACCACGGTGACCGCGGCGCCGTCGCGCCAGCGCAGCGGCGGGTGCTCGGCCAGCGTGCCGGTGGCCGACGCGTGCAACAGCCCGGCCAACGGGGTCTCCAGCAGGGCGAGCACCACCTGGGTCTCCGGGTCACCGAAGCGCGCGTTGAACTCGATCACCCGGACACCGCCGGCGGTGATCGCCAGCCCGACGTAGAGCACGCCGCTGAACGGGGTGCCCCGGCGGCGCATCTCGGCCAGGGTCGGGTGTACCACGTCGCGCATGACCTCGTCGACCAGGCCGGGCGGGGCCCAGGGCAGCGGCGCGTACGCCCCCATGCCGCCGGTGTTCGGGCCGGTGTCGCCGTCACCGGCCCGCTTGAAGTCCTGCGCCGGCAACAGCGGCACCGCCGCCTCGCCGTCGGTGATCACGAAAAGCGAGACCTCCGGGCCGGCCAGGTACTCCTCGACCACGACCCGCCCGCACTCCCGCGCGTGCGCCAGCGCGGCCTCCCGGTCGCCGGTGACCACGACGCCCTTGCCTGCGGCGAGCCCGTCGTTCTTCACCACGTACGGCGCGCCGAACTCATCAAGGGCGGCGGCGGTGGCGGCTTCGTCCACGCAGGTGTACGCCCGGGCGGTGGGCACGCCGGCGGCGGTCATCACGTCCTTGGCGAACGCCTTCGAGCCCTCCAGCCGGGCCGCCTCGGCGGACGGCCCGAACGCGGCGATGCCCTTCGCCCGGACCGCGTCGGCGACCCCGGCCACCAGTGGGGCCTCCGGCCCGATCACCACCAGATCGGCCCCGACCTCCACCGCGAGCGCGGCGACGGCCGCCGGATCGACCGGATCCACCGACCGCAACTCCGCCAGCGCCGCGATCCCGGGATTCCCCGGCGCGGCGATCAGCCGCGCGACGGACGGATCAGCCGCCAGCCCGAGCGCGAGCGCATGCTCCCGCCCCCCACCACCCAGAAGAAGAACCCGCACGACCCGCATCCTACCGGCCCCCCATCCCGCCCCGTTGATCATGGGGTTATCGGCGATGCCGATCTCCATCCCCACTGCTAACCTCATGATCAACGGCGTTGGGCGGCGGCGATGGCCTGGCCAACGGTCCAGGGGATGTAGGCCGGGTCGAGGGTGTCGGCCCAGGTGAAGCGCAGGACAGCCCAGCCGGCGTTGACCAGGCGGTTCTGCCGACGGCGGTCGGCGAAGGCGGCCTCGGGGGTGCTGTGCGCGCCTCGGCCGTCGGCCTCGGCGATCACCCGCGGGCCGCGCCAGCCGAGGTCGCCGACGCCGAGCAGGTAGCCGTCGTCATCGCGTACCTTCACCTGGAGAGTGTCCGGGGGCACCTTGCCGTCGACGCAGCGCAGGCGGGTACGGGTCTCCAGCGGGGACTGCGCCCGCCCGTCCGCCTCAGCCAGGTAGGCGCGGGCCGCCACCGCGCCCCGGCGGCGCCTGATCAGGCGCGGAATGGCAAGCAGGTCATCCTCGGTGACGAGCCCCCGGTTCAGCGCGGAGTCCAGCACGCAGACCGCAGGATACCGGCCCACCCGGAGGATCACCTCGGTCACGGTACGGAGCGGGTCGGTGGCCGGCAGACCGTTGAGCCTCACGACCGAAGCCGCTGGATGCTCCAGTTGATGCACCACGAGGCCGGGTTCCTGGACCCGCGCCAGCTTCGCCGCAGTGCCGGGCAGCGCCACGTGGATCGCGTCAGTGGCCGGAAGCCCGGCGATGCCGTGGAGTTCGGCGGCCGTTCCGAGTACCGCATGGGCCTTCGGCCCCAGCGACAGCAGCGCCGCGCGGATTCGGCATCGCCGGGACGGCTCTCCAGCCGCCATGCCGCCGACCAGGTAGACAGCCCGGGCCAGGCGACGCCAGCGGCCGAACGTGACGAGGTTGTCGATCTCGTGCCGGCTGAACCCGACACCCGTCGCCTGCGCCCGGGTCACCAACCCGTCCTGCCCGGAGGCGATCCGTCGCAATGCCACCGCGCGATCCATGGCTCTCGACCATGGACCAGCCCACCCCCGCCCACGAAGCCCTGTGGATAACTCCCACATTCCTGTGGACAACCCCGCCCACAGCCTGTGTTGATCATGAGCTTAGCGGCGAAGTCGATCGCGGACCGCACCGCTAACCTCATGATCACCGGCGAGGTCGTCGGCGGTGGGTGGTGCGGGTCAGGGGGAGCGGAGTTCGACGAGGGTGATCTGGGGTTCGGCACCAACGCGGACCGGCGGGCCCCAGAAGCCGGCGCCGTTGGTGACGTAGACCGTGGTGCCGTCGACCTCGCCCAAGCCGGAGACGACCGGCTGCTGGAGCCGGACCAGCAGGTTGAACGGGACCATCTGGCCGCCGTGGGTGTGCCCGGAGAGCTGCAGGTCGACGCCGTACTTCGCCGCCTCCACCGCAGCGACCGGCTGGTGGGCCAGCAGCACCACCGGACGGCTCGGGTCGCGACCGCCGAGCGCCGCCGCGAAGTCCGGCGGCGCGGCCAGCCCGGTGCCGGCGGCGGTCATGTCGTTGACCCCCGCCAGGTCGAGCACACCGCCGCGGGCCTGGATCTCCTGCCGCCTGTTCTGCAGCACCCGCAGCCCGAGCCGGTCAAGCTCCTGCACCCACTCCTCGACCCCGGAGTAGTACTCGTGGTTGCCGGTGACGAAGAAACTGCCGTACCGGGAGCGCAGGTCCCGCAGCGGCTCGGCCGCCGCGCCCAGCTCGGCGACCGAGCCGTCGACCAGGTCACCGACGACCGCGACGAGGTCGGCGTCGAGGCGGTTGATCGCGGCCACGATGCGCTCGGTGTGCGCCCGGCCGTGCAGCGGACCGAGGTGGATGTCGGCGACGGTGGCGATCCGCAGGCCGTCCATGCTCCGGGGGAGCTTGGCCAGCGGAATCCGCACCCGGTCCAGCTGCGGCGGGCCGAGCGCGGTGCGGACGCCGTACCCGGTGATGCCGGTGGCGGTGAGCCCGGCGAAGATGGCCGCCCCGCGGGCGAGCAGCAACCGGCGGGACGGGTCGTGGTCGGGCTGGGCGACCACGTCGGCGGCCGGCGGGTCGGCCGGGCCCGCCGCCCCCACCAGGACCGGCTCGGGCGCGGCGGTGGTCGGCTCGGCGGCAGCGACCCGCCGCCGCAGCACCAGCCGGGCCACCAGCATCGGCACCTCCAGCGCGACCAGGAGGACCAGCAGGTAGAACATCACGGCGAGCCAGAGGTAGCCGGGCCAGGCGAGCCAGTAGAGCCCGGCCCGGGTGCCCATCATGGTGGCCGGTACGAGCAGCGCGAGCACCAGCGTGGTCACCCCGCCGATCCGCCGCCAGCGCCCCGGCCTGGTGGTGTCGCGCACCAGGCGCTTCCACAGGTAGAGGTGGACCAGGCCGGTGATCACTCCCAGGGTCGCCACGAACCCCAGTAACGCCAGCATGTGATGAGCCTCCCTCAGCCGCCGGCGAAGGGGGGCAGGACGTCGATCGTGGCCCCAGCCGGCAGCGGCACCTGACGATCATGACAGGCCACGCCGTCGACCAGAAAACTCGCTACGCGTAGCACGGCAGCCAGCCGCTCGCCGTGCCGCTCGGCGAGCTCGGTGGTGAGCTCGTCCAGGGAACGGCCGGCGGGCGCGGTCTCCTCGGTGCGCCCGGCGGCGGCCCGCGCCCCGGCGAAGTAGCGGACGGTCAGCTGCACCGGGGTCAACCTCCGATCGCGGACATCGGCCGGGCCGGCTGGAGGAACGTCGGGTCGTCGATGCCGTGACCGGCCCGCTTGCCCCACATCGCCGCGCGCCAGCGCCGGGCCAACTCGTCGTCGTCCGCCCCGGCCCGCAACGCGCCGCGCAGGTCGGACTCCTCCGTGGCGAAGAGGCAGGCGCGAACCTGGCCGTCGGCGGTGAGCCGGGTCCGGTCGCAGTCGCCGCAGAAGGGGCGGGTGACGCTGGCGATCACACCGACCCGGGCGGGGCCGCCGTCGACCAGCCAGGTCTCGGCCGGCGCCGGTCCCCGCTCGGTGGGGTCGGCGGTCAGGGCGAACCCCCCGACCAGTGCGGCGAGGATCTCGTCGGCGGTGACCATCGCGGCCCGGTCCCAGCCGTGCTGGGCGTCCAGCGGCATCTGCTCGATGAACCGCAGCTCGTAGCCGTGGGCCAGGGCGAAGCGGAGCAGCGCGGGAGCCTCGTCGTCGTTCACGCCGCGCATCAGCACCGCGTTGACCTTCACCGGGGTGAGCCCGGCCGCCGCCGCGCCGGCCAGGCCGGCCAGCACGTCGGCGTGGCGGGGACGCCGGGTCAGCCGGGCGAACCGCTCCGGGTCCAGGGTGTCCAGCGAGACGTTCACCCGGTCGAGGCCCGCGGCGCGCAGGGTCGGCGCGAGCCGGTCCAGGCCGATGCCGTTGGTGGTCAGCGAGATCCGGGGCCGCGGTTCGAGCGCCGCCACGGCGGCCACGATGCCGGCCAGCCCCGGCCGGATCAGCGGCTCCCCGCCGGTGAAGCGCACCTCGGTCACGCCGAGCTGCCGCACCGCGACCCGGATCAGCCGGATGATCTCGTCGTCGCCGAGCAGCTCGGGGCCGGCGAGCCAGGGCAGCCCTTCGGCCGGCATGCAGTAGGTGCAGCGCAGGTTGCACTTGTCGGTCAACGAGACGCGCAGGTCCCGGGCGACGCGGCCGTACCGGTCGACGAGGACGCCGTCGCTCGGCTGGGTGGCGTTCACCCGTCGACGGTAGCGCGCCCGATCCCCGTCAGGGCGGCCCGGGCCGCGCGGGTGACCGCATCCCGGTACGCCTCGCCGAACAGGGCGGTGTGCACCAGGAGCAGGTGGAGCTGGTGCACCGGCACCCGCTGCCGCCACCCGTCGGCCAGTGGCCAGTTCTCCTCGTATGCGGCGAGGATCCGGTCCAGGTGCGGTGCGCCGCCGAAGAGGGCCAGCTGGGCCAGATCGCTCTCCCGGTGGCCGCCGTGCGCGGCCGGGTCGACCAGCCACGCCCGCCCGTCGGCGCCCCAGAGCACGTTGCCCGGCCACAGGTCGCCGTGGATCCGGGCCGGCGGCTCGTCGCCGCCGAACTCGTCGATCCGGTCGATGACCTCCTCGACCAGCGCGGTCTCCGGGCCGGCGAGCGCGTTGCGGTCGACCGACCGGCGCAGGTGCGGCAGCAGTCGGCGCTCCGCGAACCAGCGTCCCCACGGGCCGTCCTGCGGGGTGTTGTCCGCCGGCAGCGCCCCGATGAAACC
>NZ_POUB01000106.1 GCF_003236335.1 Micromonospora deserti | reverse complement strand
GCTACGCTGGCCACGAGGTCTCCGGTGTTCAGGTCTTCTTGGTCGAAGAATCATCTACCGGAGACCTCGCCGTTTATTGATCACCGACGCGCCGCAACTTCCTCAACACCTATGAAACACCGCCTAGGCTTGATTTTTAAGCTCGGCCGCTATCCGTCGGTGTGGTCCTGTGTGGATTTTGGCGTGTCGTGCTCGACGTGGGACGGCCACCGCTTGATGATCTTCTGGTTCCTGCGAAGAACACGAAGACCGAAGGCGGTGGCCGTGGCCACGATTCTGGACTATGTCGGCGGGCTGGTGCTACCCGACGCCCCGGTGACCGGGGTAGCGGTGGATCCGGCGATGGCGCTGGCCGGGTTCCGTCGGGACCTCTACCAGTGCCTGACCCGGCGGGCAGACGCGTTGTTCGAGCTGACCGACGCCGTCCTGTGCACCGATGGGCCCGTGCACAGTCTGGTCGACCTCACGCTGACGGCCGAGCATCGTCGAGGTCACGGGGCGCTGTGCGACGGGCTGAACGCGGGCCGGGTCGACATCGCCCGCCTACGTCGTAGTCTGGCCGGGCTGCCGCTGCCCCGGGCGGCGGACGGGCGGATCGTCCTGGCCGTGGATGTGTCGAACTGGCTGCGTCCGGACGCGCCGACCAGCCCGGACCGGCTGTTCTGCCACGTCTACGGCCGAGGAAAAGGGGCGAACGCAGCTGATTCCGGGCTGGCCGTACTCGTTCGTGGCCGCGTTGGAGACCGGCCGCACGTCGTGGACGCAGGTCCTGGACGCGGTGCGCCTGGGCCCGGCCGATGACGCCACCGCGGTCACCGCCACCCAACTGCGCCAGGTCGTGGACCGGCTTACCGTGGCGGGTCACTGGCGGCCCGGCGACCCGAACATTCTCCTCGTGGCCGACACCGGCTACGACACCGCCCGACTGGCCTGGGTACTGGCCGACCTGCCCGTGACGCTGATCGGGCGGATCCGCACAGACCGCGTCCTACGCCTACCCAAGCCGACCAGGACGCAAGGCACCATCGGCCGCCCCCGCAAACACGGCGCAGAGTTCGCCCTGGCCGACCCGGCTACCTGGCCGCCACCGCACCACGTCACCACCACCACGACCACCCGCTACGGCACCGCCCGCGCGGCCTCGTGGGACCGGCTCCACCCCAGACTGACCCGCCGCACCTGCTGGATCGACCACAACACAGACCTACCGATCATCGAAGGCACCCTGATCCGGCTACAGGTCGACCACCTACCCGGCGACCGCGACCCCAAGCCGGTATGGCTGTGGTGCTCCACGACCGGCGCCACCACCACCGACGTGGACCGCTGCTGGCAAGCGTTCCTACGCCGCTTCGACCTGGAACACACCTTCCGTCTGTTCAAACAGACCCTCGGCTGGACCCGAACGAAAATCCGCACCCCACAAGCCGCCGACCGATGGACCTGGCTGGTCATCGCCGCCCACACCCAACTCCGCCTCGCCCGCCCACTCGCCGCGGACCTACGCCGACCCTGGGAACGACCAACCACACCCGAACGGCTCACCCCAGCCCGAGTTCGCCGCAGCTTTCGGAACCTCCGCACGAACAGCGCGAGGCTGTCGCACAGCTTTCGATCTTGGGCTGTCAAGGGTGTGTCGGAGTCGGGCCGTGATTGTCCTAGATGGTCGGCTATGGGGTGGGGTTCAATTTCATCTCTTGCGATCGTGAGCGTGGTCTCCCGATCCCGGCCGATGTCCGGCAGTGGCTACCACCGCAGCACCTGTGCTGGAAGGTACTCGCGGCCGTTCAGGAGCTGGATCTTGCGGCGTTCCTCGCGGGATACCGCGCCGACGGACAAGGCCACGCGGCGTATCCCCCGGATGTGATGCTGTCGTTGGTGTTGTACTGCTACAGCAAGGGAATCCGTTCGTCACGGCGGATCGAGGCGGCGTGCCTCGACGATGTGGGCTGCCGGATCATCACGGCCAACCAGCAAGTCGACCATGCCACGATCGCCCGGTTTCTGCGTCGTCATCGCCACCGCTTGGAGTCGCTGTTCCTTCAGGTGCTGGCGTTGTGCGGCCGGCGAGGACTGGTGGACATGTCCGCGGTGGCCGTGGACGGCTCACCGATGCACGCCAACGCGGCCCGCTCCTCCAACCGGACTCTGCAGCAGTTGGAAGCCGTTGTCGCGGACGGCGAGGCACGAATCGCCCGTTGGATGACGGACGCGGCGCCGAACACTGCGGCGACGCCGGCCCAGCCCGCCGCCGCACAGACGGCTCAGAGTGACCTGCCGTGGGGAGGGCTGGCACGCCTCGGTGACCGGATCGCACGGGCCTGCACGGCCCGAGACAAGTTGTATGAGCGGGCGTTGCCGTCGTTGGGCGAGATTCAGATCAAGGTCGAGGCCGCCGAACGCATGGTGGCCCGAGCCGAGCAGCGGCTGGAAGCAGTGACCGCCGCACACACGACACGGCTGCAGGCCTATGCCCACCGCACAGAGCACGACCAGGCCGCGGGACGCCAAGGCGCCAACGGGCGCCCGCCGGTGCCATTGCACGCCAAAGCGTCAGTGATACGCCAGCGGGAGCGACTCGCCAGGGCCAGAGCAGGGCTGCACAACATGCGCCATCCCGAGCCGGTTCCTTCGCCCAAAGCCCGGGCCTCGCTCACCGATCCTCAGTCGCGGCTCATGCTCGGCAAACGCGGCGGCTACGTGCAGGGCTACAACGTCCAGATCGCCTCCACCCGCAACCAGCTCCTTCTCGCCGTCGAGCTACAAGACAACCCGTCGGACATGACCGCCCTGGTCCCGGTCGTCAAACGAACCCAGCACAACTGCGCCGCCGCCGGTATCACCGACCAAGTGACAGCATGGTTAGCCGACAGCGGATACGCCAGCACCGCCAACTTCGCAGCACTCAGCGATCTTCCCCTCCTCGTGTCAGTCACCCAGGAATACCGCCAGACACACAGCCCGGAACCCCCCGAGCACACCACCATCCCAACAGGTCACCGCGACATGGTCGCCCGCCTCGCCACCCCCGCCGGACGCGAGCTCTACGCCCGCCGCAGCGCCCTGGTCGAGCCCGGTTTTGCCCAACTGTTCCAACGATTCGGACGCCATCTGCACTACCGCGGCGCCACCAGCGTCGACGCCGAGATCAAACTGCTCGGAGCCGTACACAACCTGAACAAACTCTTCCGCCACGACACCAAACGACCGTCTTGACAGTCCAAGATCGAAAGCTGTGCGACAGCCTCGCGGTGGTCGGGCGCAGGTTCCGAAACCCGCGACGGACCCGGGCGGGAGTGAGCCGGTCAGGTGCCGCTGGCCGCTCCCACGGCCGACGCAGGTCCGCGACGAGGGGCCTGGCGAGGCGTAGCTGAGTGTAGGCGGCGATGATCAGCCAGGTCCACCGGTCAGCGGCTTCGGTGGTGCGGATCTTCGGGCGGGTCCAGCCCAGGGTCTGTTTGAACAGTCGAAACGTGTGCTCGAGGTCGAAGCGGCGCAGGAAGGCCTGCCACCAGCGGTCGATATCGGCGGTGGTGGCGTTGGTGGCGGAGCACCACAGCCATACCGGTTTGGGGTCGTGCTCGCCGGGCAGGTGTTCCACCTGCAGCCGGATCAGTGTGCCGGCGATGATCGGCAGGTCACCGTCGTGGTCGATCCAGCAGGTGCGGCGGGTCAGCCTGGGGTGCAGCTGGTCCCAGCTGTCGGCTCGTGCGGTGCCGTAGCGGCTGGTCGGGGTGAGGGTGGTGTGCTGCGGCGCGGGCCAGGTGGCCGGGCCGTTGCAGGCGAACTCGGCGCCGTGTTTGCGGGGACGGCCGACAGCGCCCGGCTGCCTGCTCGGCTTGGGCAACCGCAGGACACGGTCCGAGCGGATCCGGCCGACCAGGAGCACGGGCAGGTCGGACAGCACCCAGGCCAGCCGGGCGGTGTCGTAGCCGGTGTCACAGACGATCAGGATGTCGGGGTCGCCGCAGCGCCAGTGCCCCGCGTGGATCAGCCGGTCGATCAGCTGCCGGAGTTGGCCGGCGGTGACTGCGGTGGCGTCGTCGGCCGGGCCCAGCCGCACCGCGTCGAGTACCTGCGTCCACGACGTACGGCCTGGTTCCAAGGTGGCGACGAACGAGTACGGCCAGCCGGGGATCATTTGGGCGGAGCCCTTGCCACGGCCGTAGGTGTGGCAGAACAACCGGTCCGGGCTGGTGGCCGCGTCCGGGCGCAGCCAGTTGCAGACGTCAACGGCGAGCATGATCCGCCCGTCCGTGGCGCGGGGCAGCGCCAACCCTGCGAGGGCCACCCGCAGCCGGGCGACGTCGATCCCGCCAGCGCCCAAAGCGTCGTACAGGGCACCGTGACCACGGCGGTGCTCCGCGACCAACGACAGGTCGACCAGACTGGTCACCGGCCCACCCGAACACAGCAGCGCGTCGGTGAGCTCGAACAACGCGTCCGCCCGACGCGGCAGACACCGGTAGAAGTCCCGACGAAACCCGGCCAACCTCGCTGCTGGATCCTCGGCCGACCCGACCACCGACATGTCCGGCGTACGCGTGTCGGGCAACACGACGCCACCCAGGTAGTCCAGAATCGTGGCCACGGCCACCACCTGTTCTGTTCTTCGTGTCCTTGCAGCGCGAAGGATCATCAGGTGGTGGCCGGTTCACGTCTCCACGACACGCCGAGTCCACACAGGACCAGCGCGGCACACGGGCGCCGAGGTTAAGAACAAGCTGAGAGGACGTCTGATTCACGTACTTCGTCGGTTATGTGGGTTTAGCCGTATCGCCAGGTTGGGGTGGTTTCGGTGGTGAGGCGTTTGGCGAGGTTGTCGATCATGGCCAGGGTGATCATGCTGGCGGAGTTGTCGGGCCGGGCTTCGTAGTCGCGTACGAGCCGGCGGTGGTGCATGAGCCATCCCAGGGTGCGTTCGACGACCCAACGCCGTTTGACGACGCTGAATCCTTTGGCCTGTGGGTCCTTGGTGACGGTCTCGACGTCGATGCCGAGTTGGGCGCCGTGTTCGACGACGCGGTTCTTGAAGCCGGCGTCGACCCAGGTTTTGGTCAGGGTGGGGTAGGCGGCGGTGGCGTGGTCGAGTAGGTCGATGCCGATGGTGTTGTCGCTGGTGCTGGCGGCGGTGACGATCACGGCCAGCAGGAGGCCGAGGGTGTCGGTGATGATGCCGCGTTTGCGGCCGACGATCTTCTTTCCTGGGTCGATGCCCTGCGTGGACAGTGGGACGTTGGTGGAGGTCTTTACGCTCTGGCTGTCCATGATGGATGCGGTGGGGTGGATGGTGCGGCCGTGGTGGTCGCGTACGAGGCCGGTGAGGTTGTAGTTCAGTTCTGCGAAGATGCGTTCCTTGCTCCAGGCGGCGAAGTAGCCGTAGACGGTCGCGTGGGGCGGGAAGTCGTGGGGTAGGTAGCGCCAGGCGATGCCGGTGCGGTTGACGTACAGGATGGCGTTGAAGATCTCGCGTAGGTCGTGGGTGGGGGTGCGGCCGCTGACGCCGGCGTCGGTGCGGGCCTGTCGCCAGGCGGTCAGGCGGGGTGCGATCAGGGCCCAGCGGGCGTCGGACAGGTCGGATGGGTAGGCTCGCCGTGCGGTCATGGTGCGGTCGTACGGTGTCTGGAGGCCGGCTCGGCGGACGTCATGTCCGTTGATTCCAGGGCGTAAGTGAATCAGACACGATCGCAGGGTGAAACGCGTTGGTTCCGGTCAGAGCAGAGCTGGATCGGATGCGTTCATTCTAGGTCAGGTCCGGCATTCTGTGTCACCGAGGCCGAGATGTGAATCGGTCGCTATTGGCGCGAACGCGAAGCAAACGTCCAGTGAGATTTACCAAGAGCGCCGCACCCGCGCGGATCGTCGTTGCCTACGGCGGCGCTAATGGTGAGGCTAGCCTCGGCCCTTCGTTAAGGGCTGTCCAAGGAGTGGACCGAAACGAAGAAGTGCCTCCTGATCAGGGAAAATATGGCTTGTCGAGAATCCTGTTAACCCGTCCGCCGTGGTGAGGAACCGTCTCAAGCACATCCAGTACCGCCCCGACCTCCTGACCAGCCTCCTCACCCACACCGGCCTGACCCTCGACCCAGAACCCCCGTAACCCTGACCATTCAACCTCTGCACCTGCGCGATGTAGCCGACCACCTCACCCAGGTCGTCGAACGCGTCGACGGGTTCCGGCACCTGCTGCAGAACATCCTCACCGTCAACGCCCGTGGGCGGCCATTCTGTTCGCGCCCACGCTGTTCGGAACCGTCTACGGCATGAACTTCGATCACATGCCGGAGCTCAAATGGCAATACGGCTACCTCTTCGCGGTCGCGCTCATGGCCCTGGTCTGCGGCGCCCTCTATCTCATCTTCAAACGCCGCAACTGGCTCTGAACGTGTACCCAACGGCGTCTCCTGAACGCGGAGATAAGCGTCGATGAACCATTCGGATGCCTCGTCGGAGCGGGAAGCTCCGCGCCCACGTCGTGCAACGTGCGCACGTCTGCGAGGCGGCGTTTCCCTTCGGACCGGCACCCGTCCGAGCCCATGAACAACCTCCCTCGATCACGAGGGGCAGCTGAGCGGGAGTTGCCTGGCCGTGGGAGTATCCGCTTCGTGTGGATTGCAAGCCGACGGGGGGAGCCTGCAGGCCGCGTCGGGCGATGCTGGCCGATCCGGCGCGGGCGGGTGGGCGTGTGGTGCCGCTGTTGACGCGCCGGCCGGCGTGGCAGCGGCGGAGCGACCGGCTTCAGCATCCGGCTCAGGTGATCACGATCGGTTTCGCGGCCGCGGTGGCGGTCGGTACCGGCCTGTTGTCGCTGCCGCTAGCGACCCGCTCTGGGCAGCGGGCGGAACTGGTGGATGCGCTGTTCACCGCTACGTCGGCGGTGTGCGTAACCGGGCTCGTGACCGTGGATACCGGTAGCTACTGGTCCGGTTTCGGGCAGGCGGTGATCCTGCTGCTGATCCAGGCCGGCGGTTTGGGCATCATGACCCTGGCCACGCTGTTCACCGTGCTGCTGTCCCGACGGCTGGGCCTGCGGGCGCGGTTCCTCGCCCAGGCGGAGACGAAGAGCCTGACCCTGACCGACGTCCGCGGGGTGGTCCGCAGGATCGTGCTGTTCAGCCTGGTCAGCGAGGCGGTGGTCGCGGTGGTGCTGACCACCCGCTTCGCCACCGCGTACGACGCGCCGTTCGGCGCAGCGCTCTACGACGGGGTGTTCCACGCCGTCTCGGCGTTCAACAACGCCGGCTTCTCCACCAACGCCGACAGCCTCATCGGACACGTCACCGACCCGTGGATCAACCTGACCGTCGCCGCGGCGGTCATCCTCGGCGGGCTCGGCTTCCCGGTGGTCTTCGAGCTGACCCGCTACTGGCGGCGGCCCGAGCTGTGGTCGGTGATGACCCGCATCACCGTCACCTTGACCGTGACACTGCTGGCCCTCGGCACGATCGTGTTCACCCTGGCCGAATTCTCCAACCCGCGCACGTTCGGGCCGCTGGACGGCCCGGAGAAGCTGCTCGCCGCATTCTTCGCCTCCACGATGACGCGCACCGCCGGGTTCAACAGCGTCGACATCGGGGCCATGCGCCCGGAGAGCCTGCTCGCCAGCGACGTGCTGATGTTCATCGGCGGCGGCAGCGCCGGCACCGCCGGCGGCATCAAGGTCACCACATTCGGTCTGCTGGCCTTCGTCCTCTGGTCGGAGATGCGCGGCGAAACCCAGGTCAACGTCGGCCACAGGCGGATCCCGCCCAGCAACCAACGGCAGGCCCTCGCGATCGCCCTGCTCAGCGTCGGCGCGGTGGCCACCGCCACCTTCCTCCTGCTGGCCGTCACCCCGCACCGGCTGGACGTGGTCCTGTTCGAGGTCGTGTCCGCGTTCGGCACCGTCGGTCTCTCCACCGGCATCACCGGTAGCCTGCCCCCGGGGGCGAATCTCCTGCTGGTCCTGCTGATGTTCGCCGGCCGCATCGGACCCCTCACCCTGGCGTCGGCGCTGGCGCTGCGGGACCGCAACCGCCGCTTCGAACTACCCGAGGAGAGGACAATCGTTGGCTGACGTACGCACCGAACCGGTGGTGGTGATCGGGCTCGGCCGCTTCGGCAGCGCCCTGGCCCGGGAACTGGTCAACCGGGGCACCGAGGTCCTCGGCATCGACAACAGACCCAAGCTCGTCCAGTCGCTGGTGGGACAGATCCCCCACGTGACCACCGCCGACTCCACCGACATCGAAGCACTCCGACAGCTCGGCGTGGCCGACTTCCACCGCGCCGTGGTGGCGATCGGCACCGACATCCAGGCCAGCATCCTCACCACGTCACTCTTGTCGGATCTCGGTATCCCCGACATCTGGGCCAAGGCCATCAGCGCCCAGCACAGCAACATCCTCACCCGGGTCGGCGCGCACCACGTGGTCGCGCCCGAGCACGACATGGGCGAACGGGTCGCCCACCTGCTCACCGGCCGGATCCTCGACTACGTCGAGGTCGACGCCGACTTCGCGGTGATCAAGACCAAGCCACCACGGGACGTCGTCGGCGTACCGCTGCGCGAGTCACGGCTGCGCAGCCGATGGGGGGTCACCGTCGTCGCGGTCAAGCCGCAGGCCGCCATCGGCGGGCAGCAACCCGGCTTCACCCACGCCACCCCCGACACCGTCCTGACCTACGGCGACCTCATCCTCGTCGTCGGCGCCATCGACAACGTCGAACGCTTCGCCGCGACCGAGTAGGAGTCTCCAGTGACTCCAGATGACCTGTGTTGGACCGGGTGAAGCGGCCGGTCGACCCGGATCGCCGGCCGCTTCACCCGGTGTGCCGGTCGACCGTTGTCCGCTCGGTCGGTGACCGTTCAGATCACGGGCCGCCGCAGGGCGAGCTGCGGTAGGTGCTCGCCCTGACCGGCCCGCCCCTCACCCGTCCTGCACACAGTCAGGGTCTGTGGCGGGTATTCGCGAGGAAACCCGCCGGGTGGATGCTTGGCAGCCATCCGATCCGGTGACTGTGCAGGAACGCGGCCTGCTCCACCGCGAGGTAGGCGACGATCAGCAGGGTGGAGATGCCGGCCTGATGGGTGGGACTGGAGCTAGTCATCCGTTCGTGCGCGGCGAGCCACACCACGGCGCGGGGGCCACGGTCGCTAACGCCGCCGTGGCCACCCCGGCACGTCGCGGCCTGCGGGCGTGCCGGGGTGGGCGGGTCGGCGGGCCGGGACGGGGTGAACCCCCGTGTGCTCGTACAGGACTATGTCGCGGGAGTCGAGTACAGCGACGGGTCGGTCACCCCGTTGGATCTACCCGGCGGGAAAGGACACTTCCCTCGCCGATCCGGCGTGGTGCGGCTCCACACGTCCATCCCACCATCATGGCCGCCTGGTGTGTGTTCCAGTCAATGGGGCTAGGGCGGCGGCGAGCAGCAACAGGATGCCACCGAGGACGTAGACGGCCCGGATGCCGATCTGGTCGGCCAGCGCCGCGCCGATCCCCAGGGAGGCCAGGCGACCGAACTGCCAGGTGACGTCGAAGGTGGCCATGACCCGGCCACGGACAGTGTCGGGCACGGTCGCTTGCAGCATGGAGTTGAAGGTGACGGCCCCAGTGGAGGTGCCCAGCCCGTAGACGGCCAGGGCGACGGTGGCCGGGGGCAGGCTCGACACGGCGGCGAGCGTGAGGTCTACGCCGCCGCGCAGGGCGTAGGGGCCGAATATCCAGCCTGGCCGGGCTGGGTCACGGATGAGACGGACCAGTACGAGCGGTCCGAGTACAGCGCCGACTCCAATCGCGCCGATGGCGATGCCGTAGCCGGCGGGCGGGGCGTGTAGGTGGTCGCGGATGTAGACGACCAGCAGGGCGCTGGTGGCCCCTGCGGACAGCGCGGCAAGGATCTGGCCGACCGCCAGGGCGCTCAGCCGCCGGTCGGCGGTGATGTGCCGGATACCGGCAACGGCGCTGGTCCACCAGCCGCGCCACCGCCCGGCCGCGCTGGGACGGCTGTCGGCCGCTGTCGGACGGGCAGGCTCCGGCAACCGGACGAGCAGGGCCGCCGAGACCAGGTAGCTGACGGCGTTGATCCAGAACGCGATCTTGAAGCCCGCCACTGTGATGACCAGGCCGCTGACCGGGGCTAAGGCGATCTGTGACAGCACCGCCGCGGTCCAGATGCCGCTGTTCGCCGCGACCAGCCGGTCACGGGCCACGAGATTGGGCAGCACCGCCCCGGCCGCCGGGTTGAAGAACACCGCCGCCGCTGACATGCCCGCAGCAATGGCATAGACCACGCCGACATGATCCGTCACCAGCGGCAACACCCCGGCGAGCACTGCCCGGACCAGGTCAGCGGAGATCATCACGGTGCGCCGGGGCAGCCGGTCGACCACCACGCCGGCCAGCGGGGTCAGCAGCAGCACCGGCACGATCTCTGCCGCCACCACCCCGGCGACCCCCAACGCGGATCCGGTCAGCTCCAGCACCAGCAGGCTCAGCGCCACCGCGGCCGCGACATCGCCCCACTGCGACACCGTTCTGGCCGCCCACAACCGTCGATACCCACGGATGGCGAACACCGCCCGCAGCCCAGACGAGCCACCGACTTGCCTCACCGGACACCATCACCGTCGCATCATGCCCCCGCGCACCTGCCGGCCAGGCTCCACGAACCCCCACTCGGAAGCCACCACGCCCGCCACATAACTGTCACGGACACGGGTATACCGGACCGACCAACCAGAGGGAGATGATCACGTGGCCGCCAAACTCGCTTCGGAACTCACCCAAGAGTGCATCGAGGTCTGCGCCGCCTGCGCGGTAGCCTGCCACGTCTGCGCCGACCACTGCGCACAACAGGCCGACCCCCAGATGCTGGCCTGCATCCGGCTGTGCCTGTCCTGTGCCGATGCTTGCCTGGCCTGCCTACCCTCACTAGCCCGCGCCGCCAACTACGAACAACTGTGCCGGGCCTGCGCCGAGCTGTGCGAGGCATGCGCCACCGAGTGTGAACGCTACGACGACGAGATCATGTTGCAGTGCGTCCAGGCGTGCCGCCGCGCCGCGCAAGTCTGCCGAGAATTGATCGACGCCTGACCCCAGTCACGCCCCGCTGCCGCCGCCGCGATCATCCACGGCGCCGGCCGCCACCGTGCCCATCGCCCGCCATCCCAACCCTACGGGCCGGGCCACGCACACCGAGGTGACGCCTGCCGGGCTCGGCGTCGGCCGCGCCGCCGGGAAAGGGCCATGTCACGGCCGTTGCAAGCCCACCAGTCCGGGGACTGTGTACACGTGTTCGTGTAGGTCCACGACGTCACGGGCCAGGACGCCGTCTTACCTCCGCCGTTCGACGCCCATCTCTGGAACGCTCCTACGCCGCCGACGAACTAGGAGTCGAGGCGGAACCAGGAGGAAACCAATCCGGCAGCACTGTCCGAGGTCCGCACCGCCTTGCGTGGGCACTCGCACGTTGGCCTGCGCACCGCCGTACTCGGCGGAGTGCCGAGCCTGTCGATCGCGGTACCGACCCAGCCCGCGGCGGTTCGCGGCGCCGTACGGGTCACGATCCCGGAAGCTCGCCGGCGGGCCAGCGTTCACCGGGTCTGGGCGCTGCTGGCCGCCGCAGGTGCGGCAGTGCTCCTGGTCGTGACGGTCGCGGCGTTCGCTCTCGCCCGGTGGATCAGCCGACCTGTGCACGCCCTCGAAGGCGCGACCCGCATGCTGGCCGACGGCGTCCTCACCACGTCCGCCCCGACCACGACCGGACCACCGGAGCTGCGCCGCCTGGCGGCGACGTTCAACCGGACCGCGGCCCGGCTGCAGGCATTGATCCACGCCCAGCGTTCCTTCACCGCGCACGCCTCGCACCAGCTCAAGACCCCGCTCGCCGCACTGCGGATACGGCTGGAGAACCTCGAACCGGCCATCACCGATGATGCGCGCCGCAATCTTGCCGCAGCGCTCACCGAAGCCGATCGGCTCACCGACATGATCGACACCCTGCTGCAGATCACGCGCGCCGAGCACGCACCCGAGCGCCTCATCGTCGCCGATCTCGACGTTGTGATCACGCAGCGGATCGTTGCGTTGGAGCCTCTGGCCCGCCGCCGCAACGTGCGACTGGCGCTCACCGGCAGCCCGGTCGGCGAGGTCGACGCGGTCCCCGGCGCCCTTGATCAGATCGTGGAGAATCTGCTGGCCAACGCCCTACGCGCAGCGCCAGACCGGAGCACGATCACGGTGCACCGGTGCCCTGCCCAGCCCGGCTCGGGCCCACGCGGTGAGCCGGCGGTCGAGCTGCACGTGATCGACCAGGGCGAGGGCCTGACCGAGGAGCAGAGGCGCCTAGCATTCGAACCGTTCTGGCGGGCGCCCGGATCACCGAAGGGCGGCACCGGCCTCGGACTCGCGCTCGTGCGGCAACTCACTGAGGCCTGCGCGGGCCAGGTTGCCCTTCGCCCGGCAGCCGGCACCGGCATCGACGCCGTCGTTCGCTTCCGCGCCGCTACCAGGCCCACCTGAGCCGTAACCCATGACTTCGCCAGGAGAAGCCCAGGATTGCGCCAGGGTTCGTCTGAAAACCCAACCCGACGTACTGCCGCACCCGTACTGCGGGTCGTAGTCCCCTGCCGAGACTCAGATCTACGACCTGGAGGTCAGGATGCGACGAGCAGTACTGGTAGCGATCACCGCGGCGGGCGTCGGCGTGCCGCTGATCACCGGCACCGCGATCGCCGCTGCGGGCGACGATGATCGCCGCAGTTCGGTGGCCACATCTACGAGATCGTTCGAGATCGAGATCGATCCCGAACTCGACGCCCGCTTCGTCCCCGTCCGGTCAACGCCGTACGGGCCGCCGAACTCGTCACCATCCGTTTCCCCGGCGCCCACGTCACCGAGGCCGAACTCGACGAGGTCGGCGGCGGGCCCATCTGGGAGGTCAAGTTCCAGCTGGGTGGTGGCGAGAACGAGGTCAACGTCGATGCCGTGACCGGCGCGATCTTCGGCGGCGACGACTGACAGAGCACTCAGGCGACCACGACCGACAGGCCCGTACGACCCGTCCGTCGGGCTACTGTGCCGCGAGGAGGCGCCCGCGATAGCTGAGCACTGAGGCGCGAAACGCCTCCACCGGCGGGGCGTACGCCCGATCAGCCAACCAGACGAGGGCGACGGTGCGGGTGGTCTGTGGGTGCGTGACGGTGACTCTGACGACGTCGTGGTGGGCGGCCGGACCCAACGGGAGCAGTGCTACGCCGAGCCCAGCGGCGACCAGCCCGAGCACCGTGTCGATCTCTTCGCCTTCGAACGCCAAGCGGGGCGTAAAGCCGGCCTGCCGGCACCAATCGTCGGTTATGCGGCGCAGACCGTAGCCGCGTTTCAGGCCGACAAATTCCTCTTCGGCGGCCTCGGCGAGGCCCACCCGCTTGCGACCGGCGAGCCGGTGCCCGTGTGGCACCACGAGCCCGAGCCGCTGCTGGTCGACCTTGCGTGCCCGAAACACCGGATCCTCGGGAACGGGCGACGTGAGGCACAGATCCACTGCACCGGAGCGCAACTTCTCCAGCATGGCATCGTTGCTGTCCTGGACGAGCGTGAAGCGCACCCTCGGGTGGCTGGTGCGAAAGTCGCGCAGGAGCACCGGCACCGCGCGCACTCCGAGCGAGTGCAGGAACGCGAACGCGACCCGGCCGCGGTCCGGGCTGAGCTCCTCGGTGAGTTCGTCGAGGCCGTCAGTGAGCGCAACGAGAGCGCGCTCCACGTGCGGCAGCAACTGTTGGCCGTGCCGGGTGAGGCGCACGGTCCGGCCGGTGCGCAGCAACAGCGTCGTGCCGAGGTCGGCTTCGAGACGGGCGATGTTTCGGCTGAGGGTTGACTGGGCCAGGCCGAGCCGTTCTGCGGCGCGTGTCACATGCTGCTCTCGCGCGACCACCGCGAACTGCCGGAGCCGTGGCGCGACAACGCTCAACAGCTCCTCATGTATAGAAGCGATCGGTTCCTGCATTATTCATACATTGGACGCATGAGGAGGTCCTGTCTAGCGTCACGTCGGTGACGGCCATCCTCGCGCACGACACGGACCAACGCCTGCGGCGCGGCGACGCCGGGCTCACCCGCGTCATGGTCGCCATGTTTGCCGGCGGCGCGGCGATCTTCGCGCTGCTCTACGGCCCCCAGGCGGTGCTGCCGCAACTGTCTTCCACGTTCCATGTCACGCCCGCCGGCGCCGGCCTGGCCATGTCGGTGACGGCGGCCGCGCTCGCCGTCGCGGTCATCCCGGCCAGCGTGCTGTCTCAGCGTTGGGGCCGGGCGCGAGTGCTGGTCGCATCCGTGTCGCTCGCCGCGTTGCTCGGCGTCCTGCTACCGCTCAGCCCGACGTACGGCGTGTTGCTCGGGATCCGTACGCTGCAGGGGTTCGCTGTGGCGGGCATGCCCGCCGTGGCGATGGCGTACCTTGCCGATGAGATCCACCCGTCGGCGCTTGTCGGCGCGGTTGGCACGTTCGTCGCCGGCAATGGTGTCGGCGGCGTCGCCGGGCGGATGCTGGCCAGTGCGGGTGCGAGTCTCAGCGGCTGGCGGTTCGGGCTCGCTGCGGTCGGCGCGCTGTCGGTCGCTGGCGCGATCGTGTTCGCGCTGCTGGTGGCCCGGTTGCCCAATCGTCCGGCTACGCCCATCGCCCGCGGTGCACTGCGCCGCCACCTCGCCGACCCGAGGCTGCTCCGGCTCTACCTCACCGGGTTCGTATTGATGGGCGGCTTCTCCACCATCTACAACTACCTGACCTACCGGCTGGTGCGCCCGCCGTTCGCCCTCGCCCCCGCAGCCGCCGGTCTCGTCTTCCTCGCGTATGTGGCCGGAACGGCCGCCGCAGCTGTCGCCGGACGGCTCGCCGATCGCCACGGCGCGCCGGTCGTACTGCGCGGTGCCGTGCTGCTCGCCATGGTCGCCGCGGTGACCACGCTGCCGAACGAACTGCCGGCGGTGCTCACCGGGCTGGTGCTGGTCACCGTGGGATTCTTCGCCGCACACGTGGCAGCCAGCGGCTGGGTCGCACGGGTGGCGGACACGGCGCGCGCCCAAGCTGCAGGCATGTACCTGTTCGCGTACTACGCCGGCAGCAGTCTCGGCGGCTGGATCGGTGGCCTGGTGTTCGAGCGCACCGGCTGGCCTGCCACGGTCGCATACGTGGTGGCGATGTTCGCCCTCGCCCTGGCGCTGAGCCACCCCACCCGAAGTAGTTCCGCCCCGGGGGAATCGAACGTGATGACCGGACGGCGGACGTGAGCGCCGCCATCCCTTGAGAGGTCCTAACTGAGTCGTACGAGGTGCCGGTACGTGATGATGCAGGTGGCGAGGGTGAGGAAGGCTTCGTGGATGTCGTCGCGGCGTTCCCATCGGAGGCGTAGGCGTTTCATGCCGTGGTACCAGGCGATCGTTCTCTCGACCACCCACCTGAACACGCCCAACCCGGAGCCGTGGGGCTGACCTCGGCGAGCGATCCGTAAAGATCCGGCTGAAAATCAAGCTCAGGCATCGGCCGCGGGAAGCCGCTCGCACCACCGCCGGTACGCCTCCTCGAGCGCCGGATCGTCGCGCGGCGCCACGGGCGGGCTCTCCCGCCCCGGTACGGCCAGCCGGACGCCCGCCCCCCGAGCGGCGAGGATCGCCGCGCCGGTGGCCGACGCGCTACGGATCTCGGTGCGGCGGACCTCGACGCCGAGACAGTCGGCGAGCAGTTGACGGACCAGCGTTTCCCGCCCGCCGCCGCCGGTGAGCCGCACCGCGGGACCGATCGGACCGAGTAGTTCCGCTGACCGGCGGACCGCGAAGACCATCGCCTCGAGCGCGGCCCGGGCCAGCTCCGCCCGGGTGGTGGAGGCCTGCAGGCCGAGCCAGGCGCCGCGGCTCGCCGGCCCGGCGAGTCCGCCCCGCTCGCCGGTGAGGAAGGGCAGGAACGAGACTCCGCCCGCACCGGCCGGGCTTTCCTGCGCGGCGGCGACCAGCTCCGGCCAGCTCAGCCCGAGCACGAAGCCGGCCCAGTCCAGCGCGAGCCCGGCGTTCTGCACCGCCGCCATGGCGTACCACCCATGGTCGGCGGCGACGTAGAGGTGGGTGACGGGCGAGCGGACAGGCTGCGGCGCGGCGACCCGGCGCAGCAGTTGCGCCCCGGTGCCAAGGTTGAGCTGCGCGCTTGCCTCGGGGTTCACGTCACCGCTCGCCGCGGCCGAGCCGGTCGCCGACCAGCTCCACCGGCTCGACCATCCCGTTCTCCTCGATGTTCATGTGGTACGTGTCGAGGTGTACGCCGATGGCCGCCCCGGTCTCGTCGATCAGAGCGAGCATGTCGCGCGCGGTGTTGACCACGTTGCTCTCGTACCGGTTGACCACCTCAAGGTTGACCGGCACGCCGGCGGAGGCGCACCGACGATTCGCGTTCTACGGCCGGGTCTCCACCGAGGACCAGCAAGACCCCGTGGCGTCGAGGAACTGGCAGCTCACCCGCGCAACTGGCCTCATCGAGCCAACCGGCGGCATCATCGTTGCCGAGTTCTTCGACATCGGCCTGTCCCGCTCCCTGCCATGGAAGCGGCGGCCCCATGCCGCCCGGCTGCTCGACGCCCTCGCTGACCCGAACCGTGGGTTCGACGCAGTCGTGATCGGCGAGCCCCAACGCGCGTTCTACGGCAACCAGTACAGCCTGACCATGCCCGTCTTCTCGCACTATGGCGTCGACCTATGGGTGCCGGAGGTCGGCGGCGCGATCGACCCCGAGTCCGAAGCCCACGACCTGATCATGAGCGTGTTCGGCGGCATGTCCAAGGGCGAACGCACCCGCGTGAAGGTCCGCGTCCGCACCGCGATGACCTCCCAGGCGAAGATCGAAGGCCGGTTCCTCGGCGGGCGCCCACCCTACGGGTACCGCCTCGCCGACGCCGGACCGCACCCCAACCCGGGCAAGGCCGCCGACGGCCGTCGCCTACACAAGCTGGAACCCGACCCGGCCACCGCGCCTGTTGTTCGGCGAATCTTCGCCATGTACCTCGCCAACAACGGCTACTTCGCCATCGCCGAGGCACTCACCCGCGACGGCATACCTTCCCCGTCAGCCGCCGACCCCGCCCGCAACCCGCACCGCACCGGCGAGGGCTGGGCCAAGAGCGCCGTCAAGAACATCCTGTCCAACCCCCGCTACACCGGCCGGCAAGTATGGAACAAACAGCGCAAGGACGAGGTGCTCCTCGACGTCAACGACGTCGCCCTCGGCTACGAAACCCGCATGCGCTGGAACGACAAGACCTCATGGGTGTGGTCCGACACGATCGCCCACCCGCCGCTCGTCACCGTCAACGACTTCGAGCTAGCCCAGACGATCATGGCGGCCAGCGGGCGGGGCCGCACCGGCAACCGACAGCGGAAGGTACGCCGCCACTACCTCCTTCGCGGACTCTTGCTCTGCGGGCTGTGTGGACGCAAGATGCAAAGCCACCAGGCCCACGAGACCGCCTACTACCGGTGCCGCTACCCCAACGAGTACGCCCTCGCCAACCACGTCCAGCACCCCCGCAACGTCTACGTCGCGGAACGAGACATCATCCCCGCCCTCGACAACTGGCTCCTCACCGCGTTCGCCCCACACCGACTGACGGACACGATTCGCCGACTCCACGCCGCCCAACCCGACACCGGACCCGGCGTCGTTGCCCCGGAAATCACCGCCGCCAACAAGATCATCGCGGCATGCGACGCCAAACTCCTCCAGTACCGCGCCATCGCAGACGCCGGAGGCGACCCCGCCACCGTCGCCGCATGGATGGCCGAGGTCAACGCCCAACGCGCCGCCGCCGTCACTCAACGCGACCAAGCAGCAGCACAAGCACCCCGCCGCCTCACCGAGGACGACATCCGCCACCTTGTCGGCAGCCTCGACGACATCCGCAACACCCTGCGGAACGCCCACCACCAGGCCAAGAGCAACGTCTACCGCGCGCTACGACTCGCCCTCACCTACAACCCCGGCCAAAACAAAATCAGCGTCGAGGCTAAGCCTGACGCTGATTACTGTGGGGTAACTGTACGTGTCCGAGGGGGGACTTGAACCCCCACGCCCTATACGGGCACTAGCACCTCAAGCTAGCGCGTCTGCCATTCCGCCACCCGGACCTACTCGTCCAGCCTACCGCGCCGACCCGGATGATCACGTCACCGGTCGGGCCGCCCGGCGGGCCGCACGGGGAGTTACTGTACACGCCCCGGGTGGATCATGCACATCACCGTCCGGCTCGTGGAACCGCCCAGCTCGGGCGGCCCGGCGGGCTCCGCGGACGGGACTGCCGGCGGGTTCGGGTAGCGTCCGGACACGTCACCCGGCAGCATGGCCACGTGTCCCATCCCTCTCCCCTGGCCGCCGTCCAACAGCGGGCCCTCGCCCTGCGCGCCGCGGGCGAGTTGACCGCCGCCCGCCGGCTGCTCGCCGACGCCGTGGGGTCCGCGGCGGCGCCGTACGGCAAGGATCACCCGGACGTGCTGAGCACCGCGCACCTGCTGGCGCGGCTGCACCGGGAGGCGGAGGACCCGGGCGCCGCCCGCCGAGTGCTGGAGGAGGCGTTCGCCGCGGGCGAGCGCCGCTGGCCGCACGCCGACCCGTTGATGCTGGCGCTCGCCTTCGAGCTCGCCGCGGTCGCCGACGAGCTGGGCAACCGGCACGAGGCCCGTCGCAACTACACCCGCGTCGCCACCGCCGGGCCCGCCGTGCTCGGCGCCGACCACCCCGCGGTACGCACAGCCCGGCAGTACCTCGGCGATGCCGCTCCCGCCCCCGTCGCCGCCGGCCACCAGCCCACGCCGGCCAGCCGGCCGGGACACGCGGCCCTGTCCGAGCCCACGGTGTCGCTGGCGGCCCTGTCCACCGCCTGGCGACCGCACGACGGCGCGGGCATCGCCACCGCCGGCGCGGGCCGGGACGCGACCGGCGCGTGGCGGCCGGCGGCGCTCGAACTCGCGGGGCGTCGCCTGCTGGTCTGGTCGGTGGCCGCCCCGTCCAGCGGCGTGCCG
>NZ_POUB01000105.1 GCF_003236335.1 Micromonospora deserti | reverse complement strand
ACACTTCTAGCTTCGTCGGCAGCGTCAGATTTGTATAAGAGACAGACTCAGACCTGGTCGCCCGGACGTTCGACACCGACCACCACCAGATCAGGGTGGCCGCCGCCGACCTGGTGCCACCGCTGGAGGCCGCCGTCGGGGCCATGTCCGAGCCGATGGTCAGCCACGACTGCGTCGCGTTCTACCTGCTCAGCGAGGTGGTGTCGCAGCACGTGAAGGTGGTGCAGTCCGGCCAGGGCGCGGACGAGATCCTCGGCGGCTACCACTGGTACCCACCGCTGGCCCGGGTCGACCGGGACGCCGCACTCGACACGTACGCCCGGGCGTTCTTCGACCGGGACGCGGCCGGGCTGGCCCGGGTGCTCAACCCGGGCTGGCTGGCCGGCGGCGACCCGGCGCGGGAGTTCGTGGCCGCGCACCTGGCGCGGGCCGGTGCGGAGACCGCAGTCGACGCGGGCCTGCGCCTCGACACCCGGGTGATGCTGGTCGACGACCCGGTCAAGCGGGTGGACAACATGACCATGGCGCACGGGCTGGAGGCCCGGGTGCCGTTCCTCGACCACGAGTTCGTCGAGCTCGCCGCGACCTGCCCGGCCGAGCTGAAGCTGGCCCAGAGCGGCAAAGGCGTGCTCAAGGAGATCGGCCGCCGGGTGCTGCCGCACGAGGTCATCGACCGGCCCAAGGGCTACTTCCCGGTGCCCGGCCTCACCCACCTGGAGGGCAAGCTCCTCGACCGGGTGCGCGACGCGCTCACCGCGCCCGAGGCCCGCCGCCGTGACCTGTTCCGCGCCGATTACGTCGACGCGCTGCTCGCCGACCCGAACGCCGAACTGACCCCGTTGAACGGAAACAAGCTGTGGCAACTCGGACTCCTGGAAATGTGGCTCCAGAGCCACGGAATCGACTGACCGTGGGCGACACGATGGCGTCCGGGACCGCCCGGGCGGATCGGCTGCGCGGCACGGGACGGCGTCGGGAGCGGGTCGGCCCGGGCGGCGACCCGGTGGCGCCCGGCACGACGGAGATCCCCAGCCGGACCGGGGCACCCGACGTGGTGCTCGACTGCGGTTGGGGCCGGCTGGTCTTCGGGCAGACCTTCGCCGACAAGGCCGCGGTCGCCGCCGTGCTGCGCTCCGAGGCCGCCGGCTCCCGGGACATCTGCATCTACCTGCGGGATCCGCACGTGCTGGTGTCCCGGCTGCCGGACGAGCTGTTCATCGACCCGTCGCTGACCTACCGGCTGCCGCTGGGCGCCGGCCGTCCGGCCGCCATCGAGGCTCCGGTCGACATCCCGGGTCTGCTGATCCGTCCACTGCGCGACGACGACGACGCGGACGCGGTCAATCGGATCTACGCGCGCAACGGCATGGTCACCGCCCCGGTGGACGTGCTGGTGGCCAACGCCGGCACCGACCGCTTCCTGCACCTGGTGGCCGAGAACGCCACCGGTGAGATCGTCGGCACCATCACCGGCGTGGACCACGTGGCGGTCTTCGACGACCCGGAGAACGGGGCCAGTCTCTGGTGCCTGACCGTCGACTTCAACCAGGCGCCGCCCGGCACCGGGCAGGCCCTGCTGACCGAGCTGGCCGACCGGCTGGACGAGCGGGGCCGTGCCTTCGTCGACCTGTCGGTGCTGGCCGAGAACGCCGGGGCGATCCGGCTCTACGAGCGGCTCGGCTTCCACCGGACGGCGACCCTCTGCGTAAAGCGGAAGAACCCGATCAACGAGCGCCTCTTCCTGCCCGCCACCCCCGACGGGTACGACGAACTCAACCCGTACGCGAAGATCGTCGCCGACGAGGCGATGCGCCGCGGCATCCGGGTGGAGGTGACCGACCCGGCCTGGGGCGAGCTGAAGCTGACCAACGGCGGCCGGACGATCCACACCCGGGAGTCGCTGTCGGAGCTGACCTCGGCCGTGGCGATGAGCCGCTGCGACGACAAGCGGGTCACCCGGCGGATCCTCGCCGAAGTGGGCCTGTCGGTGCCGCGCGGCCGGACCGCCACCGGGGAGCCCGACGACGTCGCCTTCCTGGCCGACGTGGGCCCGGTCGTGGTCAAGCCGGCCCGCGGCGAGCAGGGCAACGGCATCACCGTCGGGGTCCGCACCCCGGAGGCGCTGGCCGCCGCGGTCGAGCTGGCCCGGCGGTTCTGCCCGGACGTGTTGATCGAGGAGATGCGGACCGGCGACGACCTGCGGGTGATCGTCATAGACCACGAGGTGGTCGCCGCCGCGGTGCGGCGGCCGGCGCAGATCACCGGGGACGGCGTGCACGACGTCACCGAGCTGATCGAGCGGCAGAGCCGCCGGCGGGCGGCCGCCACCGGAGGCGAGTCGCGCATCCCCATCGACGACATGACCCGCGAGGTGGTGGCGGAGGCCGGGCACCGGATGCACGACGTGCTCGCGGAGGGCGAGGTGCTGGTGGTACGCCGGACCGCGAACCTGCACACCGGCGGCACCATCCACGACGTGACCGAAGACCTGCATCCCGCCACCGCCGCGGCGTGCGTGGCCGCGAGCCGGGCGCTGGACATCCCGGTCACCGGGCTGGACCTGCTGGTGCCCGCCCCGGACCGGCCGGAACACGTGTTCATCGAGGCGAACGAGCGGCCGGGCCTGGCCAACCACGAGCCGCAGCCGACCGCCGAACGCTTCGTCGACCTGCTCTTCCCCGGCACCCGGGCGCCGCAGCGGCTCTGGTCGCCGGCCGGGCCGGGAGGCGCCGCATCGCCGGCCGGGCCGGGAGACGCCGCGCCGCCGGCCGGTCCGGAAGACGCCGCGCCGCCGGCCGGTCCGGGAGACGCCGCGTGAGCCCGAAGCCGCTGGAGATCGACCTGGACTACCTGCGCCGGGTGCTGCTGGAGCTGCTGGAGATCCCCAGCCCGTCGGGTCGTACCGACCACGTACAGCAATACGTCGGCGAGCGGCTCTCCGCGCTCGGCATCGCCTTCACACTGACCCGGCGCGGCGCGCTCAGCGCCTGCCTGCCCGGGCCCAGGGCGACCGGCGCGGACCGGGCGATCGTGGTGCACACCGACACCATCGGCGGCATGGTCAAGCGGCTCAAGGAGAACGGCCGGCTGGAGCTGAAGCCGATCGGCACGCACAGCGCCCGGTTCGCCGAGGGCGCCCACGTGCGGATCTTCACCGACGACCTGGAACGGGTGATCACCGGCCAGGTGCTCCCGCTCAAGGCCAGCGGGCACCGCTACAACGAGGGCGTCGACCTGCAGGGCATCGGCTGGGAGCAGGTCGAGGTGCGGGTCGACGAGCCGGTCGACGGCGTCGCCGGGCTGCGCGCCCTCGGCATCGACGCGGGCGACTTCGTGGCGTTCCTGCCCAACCCGCAGATCACACCTGGCGGGTACGTGAAGTCCCGGCACCTGGACGACAAGGCCGGGGTCGCGGCCGTACTGACCGCGTTCAAGGCGCTGGTCGACGCGGGCGTCCGCCCGGCGGTCACCGCGCACCTGCTGATCACCGTGACCGAGGAGATCGGGCACGGTGCCAGCCACGGGCTGGACCCGGACGTCGCCGAGATCGTCTCGGTGGACGCGGCGGTGGTCGCCCCGGGCCAGCAGTCCCGGGAGGACACCGCCACCCTGGCCATGGGCGACGGGGTGGGCCCGTTCGACTACCACCTGACCCGCAACCTGGCCTCGATCGCCGCCGAGCACGGGGTACGCCTGGTCCGGGACGTCTTCGACTACTACCGCTCGGACGTCGCGGCGGCGGTGGAGGCCGGGGCGCACGCCCGGGTGGCGCTACTCGGCTTCGGGGTCGACGCCACTCACGGGCACGAGCGCACCCACCTGGACGGGCTGGCCCAGCTGACCCAGCTGCTCTGCCTCTACCTGCAAAGCGAGCTGGTCTTCCCGGAGTGGGACGCCGAGCCGGAGGGTGACCTGGCCGACTTCCCCTCCCTCGCGGTCCAGCCGGCCAGCGAGGAGGGCCCGCGCGAGGGCCCGATCGGCATCGCCCCCTCCTGAACGCGGCACGCCGGGCCCACCGGCACGCCGGGCATTCGTCCGCGGACACCCTCGGCTGGCTAACCTTCCGCCTCCGTGGGCTGCGAAGGTGGGGGTGCACGAGTCACCGGAGCCGCGGCGGCATCTGCGCGGCTCCGGTGGCCGTGCCCCGCGGGCCGGGCGGCAATCCGGCGGGCGTGTGATCGAAATCCGTTGCCGGCGGCCACCGCCACTGGTTAGCGTGGCGGTACACGGGAAAGGAGGTGGTCCAGACTTGTATAGCAATCGGACTCGTGAGGTGGCTGTCCGCTAGCCGCTGTCCTCGACAGTGATCACGTCCGCCGCGAGGCGGGCACAGGCACCATCGTCGAGACCGTGTGGCAGCGGTGCGGCGAATCCATGACAGCCACCCGACCCCCGGGGTGCCGGCCCAGTCCAGCCGGCCCGCGCGCGAGCGCGGAAGCCCCGGGGGTCGCTTCATGTGCGGGGGGACCACGTGTCGACGCGCGAGCTGGTGGTGCTCGGGACGGCCAGCCAGGCCCCGACCCGGCAGCGCAACCACAACGGGTACGTGCTGCGCTGGGACGACGAGGTGATCCTCTTCGACCCGGGCGAGGGCAGCCAGCGGCAACTGCTGCACAGCACGGTCACCGCCACCGACCTGACCCGGATCTGCGTCACCCACTTCCACGGCGACCACTGCCTCGGCCTGCCCGGCACCATCCAGCGGCTCTCCCTGGACCGGGTCCCGCACCCGGTGGCGGTGCACTTCCCGGCCGGCGGCGCCGAGTACTTCGCCCGGCTACGGCACGCGTCCAGCTTCCACGAGACCGCCGAGCTGCGGGTCGAGCCGATCGAGGCCGACGGGCAGCGGGTCGAGCTGGGCTGCGGCACGCTGGAGGCCCGCCGGCTGCGACACCCGATCGAGACGTACGGCTACCGGCTGGTCGAGCCGGACGGATGCCGGATGCTGCCCGACCGGCTGGCCGCGTACGGCGTCGCCGGGCCGGCGGTCGGGGAGCTGATCCGCGTGGGCCACCTGGACGTCGACGGCCGCCGCGTCACCCGGGAGGAGGTGAGCGTGCCCCGGCCGGGGCAGCGGTTCGCCTTCGTGATGGACACCGGCCTCTGCGACGAGGTGTACGCCCTCGCCGAGCACGCCGATCTCCTGGTCATCGAGTCGACCTTCCTCGACTCCGAGGCCGCGCTCGCCGCCGAGGTCGGCCACCTGACCGCGGGCCAGGCCGCGCGGGTGGCGGCCGAGTCGGGGGTACGCCGGCTGGTGCTCACCCACTTCTCCCAGCGCTACGCCGACCCGGACCGCTTCGCCGACGAGGCCCGCACGCACTTCGACGGCGACCTGGTGATCGCCGAGGACCTGATGACCGTGCCGCTCCCGCCACGCCGGGTAGCCTCGGCCGGGTGATCGCCACCCTCCGCCGCGCCACCGCCGCCGACCTGATGGCGGTGGGAGCACTGCACCAGCGGTCCCGGGCCGCCGCGTACTCGTCGTTCCTGCCACCGGAGGCCCTCGCCGACCCGACGCCGGACGCGATGGGGCGGTACTGGACCGAGCGGTGGGGCTGGGAGCGGGACACCCACCTGATGACCGTCGCCGAACGCGGCGGTGGGCTGGCCGGCTTCAGTTACGTCGGCCCGGACGACGCCCGCGATCCGGCGACCGGGCTGCTCTGCGCGATCCACCTGGAACCGGCCGAGCGGGGACGCGGGGTGGGCCGGGAGCTGATGGTCGACGCGCTGGCCACCATGCGCGAGCGGGGCTGGCGACGCGCGGCGCTCTGGGTGCTGCGGGAGAACGCGCCCGCCCGGCGCTTCTACGAGAGCGGCGGCTGGACGCCCACCGGGATCGAGCGGGACGAGTGGGTCGGCCGGGTCCGGGCCGCCCAACTGCGCTACGCCCGCCCGCTGTGACCGGTTGTTCGCTCTGAGCGGATGCGGGATGGCCATCGATCCGGTGGGCGTTGCCGCAGTCATGGACACCGATCACACCGCCCCCCAACCGGCCGAGGAGGCCGCGCTGGACGCGTACTCCCAGGTGGTCACGACGGTGGCGGCCCGGGTGCTGCCGAGCGTGGCCGCCCTGTCGGTACGGACCCCGCGCGGCTCCGGCGCCGGCAGCGCGATCACCATCGACGCCGAGGGCCTGCTGCTGACCAGCGCGCACGTGGTGCAGGGCGCCCGGGACGGGTCGGCCGCCTTCGGCGACGGCACCGAGGCCCGGTTCCGGGTGGTCGGCGCGGACCCGCTCTCCGACCTCGCGGTACTGCGGGTGGACGGCAGCCCGGTGGCGCCGGTACGGCTCGGCGACGCGGACTCCCTGCGGATCGGCCAGCTGGTGGTGGCGGTCGGCAACCCGATGGGGCTGGCCGGCTCGGTCACCGCCGGGGTGGTCTCCGGGCTGGGGCGTTCGCTGCCGGCCCGGGACGGCCGGGTCACCCGGCTGATCGAGGACGTCATCCAGACCGACGCGGCGTTGAACCCGGGCAATTCGGGCGGCGCCCTGGTGGACTCCGCCGGCCGGGTGGTCGGGGTGAACACCGCGGTCGCCGGGTACGGGCTCGGACTGGCCGTGCCGATCAACGTCACCACCCGGCAGATCATCACCGACCTGACCGCCGACGGGCGGGTCCGCCGGGCCTGGCTCGGCGTCGCCGGGGCACCGGTGCCGCTGCCGCCGGAGGTCACCGCGCGCACCGGCCAGCGGCGCGGCCTGCGGGTGGTGGAGGTGGTCCCGGGCAGCCCGGCCGGGGTGGCCGGGATCTACCTGGGCGACATCATCGTCACCGCCGGCGGCCGCCCGGTCAGCGACGGGCAGGGCCTGCAACGGCTGATGCTCGCCTCGGCAATCGGCACCCGGCTGCCGGTGACGGTGCTGCGCCGGGGGGCCTTCGTCGACGTGGTCGCGGTGCCGACCGAGCTGGCCCGCTGAGCGGGCCGCCCGGCCGGCCGCCGCGACGCCGTCAGCGGGCGCCGAGGTGGGCGAGCAGATCCTGCCGGGTGAGCACACCCCTGGGCTTGCCGTCGACCAGCACCAGCGCGGCGTCGGACTTCTCCAGCAGGTTGACCGCCTCGCTCACCGGCTGGCCACCGCCGATCATCGGCAGCGGCGCGGCCATGTGCCGCTCGATGGTGTCGTGCAGGTGCGCCTGGCCGGTGAAGAGCGCGTCGAGCAGGTCCCGCTCGGCGATCGAGCCGGCCACCTCACCGGTGACCACCGGCGGCTCGGCCTTGAGCACCGGCAGCTGCGAGACGCCGTACTCGCGCATGTAGTCGATCGCGTCGCGGACCGTCTCGGTCGGGTGGACGTGCACCAGCTCCGGCAGGCGGCCCGGCTTGCTGGCCAGGGCGTCGGCAACGGTTGGCTCGGTGCCGGAGTTATCCAGGAACCCGTACCGGGCCATCCAGGCGTCGTTGAAGATCTTGGACAGGTAGCCCCTGCCGCCGTCCGGCAGGAGCACCACGACCACGTCGTCCGGGCCGGCCGCGCGGGCCACCTTCAGCGCGGCCACCACGGCCATCCCGCAGGAGCCGCCGACCAGGAGGCCCTCCTCGCGGGCCAACCGCCGGGTCATCTCGAACGACGCCTTGTCCGAGACCTCGACGATCTCGTCGGCGATGCCCCGGTCGTACGTCTCCGGCCAGAAGTCCTCGCCGACCCCCTCGACGAGGTACGGCCGGCCGGTGCCGCCGGAGTAGACCGAGCCCTCCGGGTCCGCGCCGATGACCTTGACCCGCCCCTCCGACGCCTCCTTGAGGTAGCGGCCGATGCCGGAGATCGTGCCCCCGGTGCCGACGCCGGCGACGAAGTGGGTGATCTGCCCCTCGGTCTGCTGCCACAGCTCCGGGCCGGTGGTCTCGTAGTGGGAGCGCGGATTGGCCAGGTTGCTGTACTGGTTGGGCTTCCACGCGCCGGGGATCTCCCGGGCCAGCCGGTCGGAGACGTTGTAATAGGAGCGCGGGTCCTCCGGCGCGACGGCGGTCGGGCAGACCACCACCTCGGCGCCGTACGCGCGCAGCACGTCCTGCTTGTCCTGGCTGACCTTGTCCGGGCAGACGAAGACGCACCGGTAGCCCTTGAGCTGGGCCACCAGGGCCAGCCCCACGCCGGTGTTGCCGCTGGTCGGCTCGACGATGGTGCCGCCCGGCCGGAGGATGCCCGCCTTCTCGGCGTCCTCCACCATGCGCAGCGCGATCCGATCCTTCACCGACCCGCCGGGGTTGAGGTACTCCACCTTCGCCAGCACGGTCGCCTGGATGCCCTCGGTGACGTGACGCAGCCGTACCAGCGGGGTGTTGCCGATCAACTCGACGACGTTGTCGTAGTACTGCACCTCGTTGTGCCCTTCTCCCTCGGCGCCGCCGGCGGCGGCCGGGCAGACGTCTTCTCGACGCCCAGCGTACGTCCCGTCAGGGGGTCACCTGCCCGGGGATCACCGACCCGCGCCGCGCCTCCCACTCCAGGAAGCGCTCGGCCTCGGCGAGCACGCTGCCGGCCAGCCAGGTGATCACGACCGCGTCGTCGGCCAGGCCGAGGAGCGCCAGCGGAAGCTCCGGGAGCAGGTCCACCGGCGAGACGACGTACGCCGTGGCCGCCGTCATCAAGGCCAGCCGGAGCCCGCCGTCGTACTCTCCCCTCACGGTGGCCCGGATCATCCGGGGTAGCGCCGCCAGCCGTGCCCCGAGCGACGGGCCGCCCCGCGCCCCGGCGAAAAGCGCCCGGGCCAGCGCGGTGAACGCCGCGCTCCGCTTCAATGTCTTCCCCATGTCGTCGCCCCTCTCCGCGTGCCAGGGTGCCGTGCCGGCGCAAGCCGGCCGGCTGGCCCTCGCGGGGCCGCCGGACCGCCGGGTGCGCCCCGGCCGGCACCCGGACCAGCTACCCGGTGCGCCGGCACCCACCAGCCGTCGCCGCGACAGCGGCCGGTCGTGCCGGCGCGATAATGTCGTTTCATGGGGGTCGCTGGTTCCGTCGTCCCGGTTGGTTCGCGCTGGCAGCGCGCCCGGCAGATCGCCCGCCTGGCGGCGATCGGCACGGGCGCCACCGCGGCCGCCGCCGTGGCGACCGGGGGCGTGCTGATCGGGCAGGCCCGCCAGGCCCGGCGCACGATTCCGCTGGCCGAGGCGCCGCCACCGCGCTGTGACGGGGTGTACGGCGCCAAGCTGCCCGGCCCACCGGTGACCATGGTCGTGCTCGGCGACTCCTCAGCCGCCGGCTACGGCGTGCACCGGCGCCGGGAGACGCCCGGCGCGCTGCTCGCCACCGGCCTGTCCCGCCGGCTGCACCGGCCGGTCCGGCTGCACCGGTTCGCCGTGGTCGGCGCCATCTCCGCCGGGCTGAAGCATCAGGTGGAGGCGGCGCTGGAGTGCGACCCCGACATCGCGGTGATCCTGATCGGCGGCAACGACGTGACCAACCGCACCCCGCTGGGGCTGGCCGTGCGCTACCTGGTCGAGGCGGTCCGCGCGCTGCGCGCCGTCGGCTGTGAGGTGGTCGTCGGCACCTGCCCCGACCTGGGTGCGATCCGGCCGATCCAGCCGCCGCTGCGCTGGCTGGCGCGGCGCTGGAGCCGGCAGCTCGCCGCCGCCCAGACGGTGGCGGTCGTCGAGGCCGGCGGGTGGACGGTCTCCCTCGGTGACCTGCTCGGCCCCCGGTTCGCGGCCGAGCCGACCCGGATGTTCGCCTGGGACCGGTTCCACCCCTCGGCGGAGGGCTACGCGGTGGCCGCCGCGGCGATGCTGCCGACCGCGCTCTCTGCGCTCGGCGCCGCTCAGGAACGGCGCGCTCCGCTGGTCCGGGGCGAGGGCGTACGGTCACTGCCGAAGGCCGCCCAGGAGGCGGCCCGGCATGCGGGCACCGAGGTCAGCGGCACCCAGGTCCAGGGCAGCGACCGCGGCCCGGCCGGCCGGTGGGCGCAGCTGCGCCGGCGGGCCTTCTTCGGTGTCGGCGCGGTTTCGCAATCCGGCCCCGCCGAATCACCCACAGTGGAAGGACTGGCATGAGCGAGCAACTGCACCCCTCGGGGCTCGCCGGCCGGCTGGGTCGCGCGGCGGCGTACTCCCTGGTCGCCGGCGCGGTCGGCGGCGCTGCCGTCCTTGCCGGCCAGGTCTTCGCCGCCCGGCACCGCCAGTACGCCCAGCCGGAGCTCGGCCTGGCCCTGCGAGCCACAGTCGGCCGCGCCGGCGCACCGCCGGTGCGGCTGGTGCTGCTCGGCGACTCGTCCGCCCTCGGCGTCGGGGTCGGACGCCTCGACGACACCGTCGGCGGGCAGCTGGCCAACCTGCTCGCCGAGGCGCCCTCCGGCCGGCTGGTGCACCTGTCCAGCGTCGGCGTCTCCGGCTCCCGCTCGACGGACCTGGCCACCCAGGTGGCCCGGGCACTGCTCGGCGAACGTCCCGACGTGGCGGTGATCCTGATCGGCGCCAACGACGCCACCAGCCTGCGCCGGCCGGCCGACGCCGCGGCGTACCTGGGGGCGGCCGTGCACCGGCTGCGGGAGGCCCGGGTGGAGGTGGTGGTCGGCACCTGTCCCGACCTCGGTGCGGTCCGGGCGATCGCGCCGCCGCTGCGCCAGCTGGTCGGCTGGGCCGGGCGCCGGATCGCCCGGGCCCAGACGGCCGCCGTGCTCGATGCGGGCGGCACCGTCGTCGACCTGGCCACCGAGACCGGGCCGGTGTTCCGGGCTGACGCCGGCACCCTCTGCCACGACGGCTACCACCCCTCCGCCGACGGCTACCGGGTCTGGGCGCACGCCCTGCTGCCGGCCGTCGCCGCGGCGGCCGCCGTCGCCACCCGCCACTGAGCCGACCCTGGGCCCGCCACCGACCCGGCCCGGGGCCCGGCAAGTGGCCCGCAACCGCACCGATCCCGGCCAGGGGTAGCCGGCCCGAGGGTGACATTTCCCGCCGGCCACGCGGCTTCCGCGGCAAGTTACCCGCGGGTTAACGTTGATTCATGCCGATTGAGTCGTCCCGCGACGCCGTGATCGTCGCCACCGCCCGCTCTCCCATCGGCCGGGCGCACAAAGGGTCCCTGCGCGACGTCCGCCCGGACGACCTCGCCGCGACCATCGTGCAGGCCGCCCTGGACAAGGTCCCCCAGCTCGACCCGGCCGAGATCGACGACCTCTACCTGGGGTGCGGTCTGCCCGGCGGCGAGCAGGGCTTCAACATGGCCCGGGTGGTCGCCACCCTGATGGGGCTGGACGGGCTCCCCGGCGCCACGCTGACCCGGTACTGCGCCTCCTCGCTCCAGACCACGCGGATGGCGATGCACGCGATCCGGGCCGGCGAGGGTGACGTCTTCATCTCCGCCGGCGTCGAGACGGTCTCCCGCTACGCCCGGGGCAACTCCGACGGTCTGCCGCCAGAGGCGCAGGCGCTGGTCGGCGGCGGCTGGGAGAACCCCCGTTTCGCCGCCGCGCGCGAGCGGTCCACGGCCCGCGCCCAGGGCGGCGCGCCCGTCTGGACGGACCCGCGCGAGACGGGCGATCTGCCGGACATCTACCTGTCCATGGGGCAGACCGCCGAGAACCTGGCCCAGGTGTACGACGTGACCCGCGCCGACATGGACGAATTCGGCGTACGCAGCCAGAACCTCGCCGAGAAGGCCATCGCCGACGGCTTCTGGTCCCGGGAGATCACCCCGGTCACGACGCCGGACGGCACGGTGGTCAGCACCGACGACGGTCCCCGCGCCGGGGTCACCCTGGAGGCGGTCGCCGGCCTGAAGCCGGTCTTCCGGCCGGACGGCCGGATCAACGCCGGCAACTGCTGCCCGCTCAACGACGGGGCCGCCGCCGTGGTGATCATGAGCGCCCGGAAGGCCGCCGACCTCGGCCTCACCCCGCTGGCCCGCATCGTCTCCACGGGCGTGACCGCGCTCTCGCCGGAGATCATGGGCCTCGGCCCGGTCGAGGCATCGAAGCAGGCGCTCGGGCGGGCCGGCATGACCATCGACGACGTCGACCTGGTCGAGATCAACGAGGCGTTCGCCGCCCAGGTGATCCCCTCCTACCGCCAGTTGGGCATCCCGTTGGAGAAGCTGAACGTGATGGGCGGCGCGATCGCCGTCGGGCACCCGTTCGGCATGACCGGCGCGCGGATCACCGGCACCCTGCTGAACGCGCTGGAGTGGCACGACAAGACCATCGGCCTGGAGACGATGTGCGTCGGCGGCGGCCAGGGCATGGCCATGGTCATCGAACGCCTGAGCTGAGCCGCGCGCCCGGTAGCGCCTCCGTTCACCCCGCGCCCGGTAGCGCCTCGGCTGGGCGCGCCTAGAGCGCGCCGCGGGTCGCCGTCACCTCGGCGGCGGCCCGCGCCAGCACCTCGGCCGGCGGGGCGGCGGCCACCAGGTCGGCGGCGACCACCCGGAGCTGGTCGGGCAGGGCGAGGTCGTTGTCGAGCCGGGGCACCGTGCGGCGCGGCTGCCCCTCGGCGTCGGCCGCGAGGTTGGCGATCTCCTGCACCAGCCGGTGCACCAGGTCAGCCCGGGACACGTTCCCCGACTCGGCCGCCGCCGCCCGCCCGGCGCTGTCCAGGGTCACCGAGTCGGGTCGGGGCAGGGCGCGCAGCGGTCGCCGTACCCGCGCCGGCCGACCCGCCCGGCGGAGCCGGGCCGCGCAGTGCCGCGCCAGCCGGTCGAGGTGGTCGCCGTAGCGGGCGCGGGCCGCCGCCGCGGTGTCCGGCACCGGCACCAGCACCACCGGCCGCCCGGGCGCCACCGCCGCGGCGACGACCTCGGCGAGCAGGGCGCCCAACGGTCGGGCCAGCCCGTGCCGCCCGTGGTCCTTGTACGCCAGCAGGGTCTCCCGCAGCGGGCCGACGTACGGGCCGAGGGCGAGGCAGGGCGGCAGCCCGGGCGGGGCCGGGTCGGGCCGCACCTCGCGCGGCCGCAGCGCGTCGAGTTCCGCCACGCACCCCGGGCAGACCCCGTGCCGCAGCGCCGGCCGGCGGTCCCGGCACCCCGCGCAGACCGCCGGCAGCACCAGGTCGGTGAGGTCCGCCCAGAGCCCGCCCACGTCCGGCACGGGGATCAGTAGAGGAAGAAGGGGGCGGTCGGGTTGCCCGGGCGGACCCCGGCCGGCGGCGGGGTCACCTCCAGCACCTGCTCCCGCTTGATCCGCTCCGCCGGGCTGCGGTACGCCACCCCGTTGGCCTCGTACATGACCGCGCCGGAGGGCTGCTGGACGACCGGGTTGACCGGGAAGGCTGACAGGTGGGTCACCTTGGCGCCCACGTCACCGCGGACCTCGAACTCCCGCGCGCCGTCGACGCTGACCTGGTGGATGCCGGGCCGGTCCGCCGAACCGGCCAGCACCAGGCTGTCCTCCCCGGCCCAGTCCACGGCGGAGAGGCCGGTCAGGGACGTGGCGAGCCGGCGGGCCGGGCCGAGGGTCACCCCGCCGCCGTCGACGGTGACCGCGGCCACGTAGAGCGCCCCGCCGACGATCATCGCGATCCTGGTCCCGTCCAGCGCGGCGGCCACCGCGGTCACCTGCCCGGTCACGTTCAGCGTCACCGGCGTCAGCGTCGCGTCGTCACCGAACCGGTGGAGCCGGCGGTCGGCCACCACCAGCCCGTACGGCCGCCCCGTGTCGGCGGAGCGCAGCCAGACCGGACGGCCGATCGCGGCGTACCACGAACTCGACCGGAAGGCGGTCACCGGATCGGTGCCGGTGCCCACGGTCAACCGCTGCCGGCCGTCGGCACCGGCCACCACGAGCGCCGCCAGGACGCCGCCCGCGGCGCGGCTGAACCCGGCCGAGACGACGTTGCGGTTGGCCTCGGGTGCCACCGGCACGGTGCCGCCGGGCTCACCGGCGAAGGCCAGCGGGTGGACCGCGCCGTCGTAGACGCAGTAGCGCTGCGGGTTGCCGATGAGCGGGTAGAGCGGGTGCTTGAGCCGCTGCTCGCGCAGGTTCACCACCGTGCGGGACTGGTTCTGGACCTTCAGCTCCAGCTCGCCGTCCAGTTCCGGCAGCGACCAGGCAAGCTGGGTGGCGAACTGGTCCAGCCGCCGCTCGTCGTCGCCGGGCATGGTCAGGTTGACCTCCCACCGGCCGTCCCCGCCGGTGGCATTGTTGATCATCTCGGTGCGGTCGGGCAGGCCGGAGACGGCCGGGCGCAGCCAGTCCGACGGGCCGTTGATGAGCCAGCGGACCACCTCGGTCACCTGCCGCTCGTCCGGCACGGTCAGCGGCAGGTACCGCTGGTCGGGCACCAGCCGGTTGCGGTCGGAACTCCAGAAGTAGACCGAGGCCGGCTCGTAGTACTCCTGCAACGCCACATGGCTGAGCAGCAGCACGTTCGGCGGGGCGGTGACGAACAGGCCGGCGTCCTCGACGTTGCCCTGACCGCCGGTGGCGGCGCTGCGCAGGCCGAACTGGTACTTCGTCTCGGTGGCCACCGGCGGCGCCAGGGTGCCGTTGGTGCGCAGCACGCCGATCTGCTGCACCGCGATGGTGACCTTGGTGCTCTCCACGTCGGGGGTGATCACCGGGGCCTCGGTCAGCCGGACCACGGTGAGGGCGACCTCACTGCCCTGCTTCTCCTGGAGCTCGGACCGGTCCTCCGGGGCGATGAACTGCTTGACCCGGTAGTAGGCCCGGTCCGGCTCGCCGGCGGCGGCGGCCAGGAAGTTGCGGACGAATTCCTCCGCGTCGCTGCCGCTCGCCGCCCGGGTCGGCGGCTCCTGGCTGCGACCGCTGGAGGTGCCGGCCTCCGCGCTGGACACCCGCCGTTCCACCTCGACTCCGGTACTGCCCGGGATACCGCACCCCGCCAACCCGGTGACCAGCAGCACCACCCCGACCACTCCGGCCAGCAACGCGCGCGTCACGACCGGGCCTCCGCCTTCTCGCCGGCGCCGGCCGGCCCGACCGCCAGCGCACCGCCGGGGCCCGGGCCGATGGCCAGCAGCCCGCCGGCGCGGGGACCGCCGAACGGCAGGGCCGCGTCGGCCGGCACCAGGCGCAGCGGTGAGGTGGTCAGCCGGTCGCCCGCCCGGGCGGGCAGGGTGAGCCGGAACTGGGCGCCCTGCCCCGGCGCTCCCCATGCCTCCAGCCAGCCGCCGTGTAGCCGGGCATCCTCCAGGCTGATCGACAGCCCCAACCCGGTGCCGCCGGTCTGCCGGGCGCGGGACGGGTCGGCCCGCCAGAACCGGTTGAACACCAGCTTCTCCTCGCCCGGCTTGAGCCCCACCCCGTGGTCGCGCACCGTGACGGCGACCGCCGTGTCGTCCACCCCCAGCGTGATCCGCACCGGCTTGCCCTCACCGTGCTCGACCGCGTTGCCGACCAGGTTGCGCAGCACCCGCTCCACCCGTCGCGGGTCCACCTCGGCGATCACCGAGGTGGCCGGGACGTCCAGCTCGATGGCCACCCCGACCCGCTCGGCCAGCCCGGCCAGCCGGTCGGCCACCCGGTGCACCACCGGCACCAGATCGGTCGGCTCGGCGTCGAGCATGGCGAAGCCGGCGTCGAAACGGCTGATCTCCAGCAGGTCGGTGAGCAGCTCCTCGAACCGGTCCAGCTCGGCCTGGAGCAGCTCGGCGCTGCGGGCGACCGCGGGATCGAAGTCGTCGCGCTCGGCGAAGATCAGGTCGGCGGCCATCCGGACGGTGGTCAGCGGGGTACGCAGCTCGTGCGAGACGTCGGAGGTGAACCGGCGCTGCAACCGGGACATCTCCTCCAGCCGCAGAATCTGCCGTTGCAGGTTGGTCGCCATCTGGTTGAACGACGCGGCGAGCAGGGCCAGGTCGTCCTCGCCGTTGACCACCATCCGCTGGTCGAGCAGACCCGCGGAGAGCCGCTGCGCGGTCCGGGCGGCCACCCGCACCGGGGTCACCACCAGCCGGGTGACCAGCGCGGCCAGCAGGCCGAGCAGGAGCACCAGGGCGACACCGGTGGCCACCACGGTGGCCCGGGCGTCCGCCGCGGTGGCGTCCTGCCGGCTCAGCGGAACGAAGTAGTAGAGCTCGACCTGACCGAACCGGGTCGGCACGGGCGAGCCGTAGACCAGGTACTTGGCGCGTTCGCCGGTGAGCCGGCCGGTGCGGATCTGCCACGCGACGTTGCCGTCGGCCACGCTGGCGCGCAGCTCCCGGCTGATCAGCGGCCGCACGTCGAGGACCGGCGAGCTGCGGGTCTCGATGATGTCGGTGTAGTTGTCGGCGGTGATCGCCACCACCACCCCGCTGGTCTGCTGCGGGTCGCCGCCGGCCAGGTAGTTGACCGTGCCCTCGATGGTGTCCTGAAGCTGGGCCTCCTGCGGCTGGCTGAACAGGTAGACCTGCTTGGCCGCGTAGTCGGCGCCGCTGGTGATCCGCAGCCGCGTGTCGGTCACGGCGTTGGTGAGCAGGATGTCGGTGATCTTGTTGGCGATCACGTACGCGAAGCCGCCGACCAGCAGGCTGGAGGCCACCAGCGTGATGGTCACCACCCGGACCTGCAACGAGCGGCGCCAGGTCTGGTGCAGGCCGGCGACCAGCCGGGCGGACCGGCCGACGACCGCGCGGCACAGCTCCCGCCCGGCGTGGCGCCGGCGGGAGACCGCGGGGTCAGCGTGGGGTGTCGGGGAGGTGACCACAGTGTGACCAGGCTATCCGGTACCCGCCTTGTAGCCCACGCCCCGCACGGTGAGGATGATTTCCGGCCGCTCCGGATCCGGTTCGATCTTGGCCCGCAGGCGCTGCACGTGCACGTTGACCAGTCGGGTGTCAGCGGCGTGCCGGTAGCCCCAGACCTGCTCCAGGAGCACCTCCCGGGTGAAGACCTGGCGCGGCTTGCGGGCGAGCGCGACCAGCAGGTCGAACTCCAGCGGCGTCAGCTTCACCTCCTCGCCGTTGCGGCTGACCGTGTGCGCCGGCACGTCGATGGTGATCTGGTTGCCGGGCGGCCCGATGGTCAGCATCTCCGGGGCGACGTCCTCGCCGCGGCGCAGCCGGGCCCGCATCCGGGCCACCAGCTCCTTGGGCTTGAACGGCTTGACCACGTAGTCGTCGGCCCCGGACTCCAGGCCGAGCACCACGTCGACGGTGTCGCTCTTGGCAGTCAGCATCACGATCGGCACACCCGACTCCGCCCGGATCGCCCGGGCCACGTCGATACCGCTCATGCCGGGCAGCATGAGGTCGAGCAGGACGATGTCGGGCCGGTTGTCGCGGAACGCGGCCAGGGCCCGTTCCCCGTCGGCGACGAACGAGGGCAGGAAGCCCTCGCTGCGCAGGACGATGCCGAGCATCTCGGCGAGCGCGGGGTCGTCGTCGACCACCAGT
Organism: Micromonospora deserti; assembly: GCF_003236335.1. Classification (GTDB taxonomy): domain Bacteria; phylum Actinomycetota; class Actinomycetes; order Mycobacteriales; family Micromonosporaceae; genus Micromonospora; species Micromonospora deserti. The sequence continues at coordinate 1,756 of NZ_POUB01000105.1, read as the reverse complement.
ACCCGGGCTCTCATGGGATTAATTTTCCATCCCCGTTCAGTTCGGTGGGATCGGCGTCATCCGGCACGGTACTGCCGACGGAGGCCGACGCCCAGCAACCGGCGCGCGGAACGGCCGCCCCGGCGTGCGGGTCCACCCGATCGGACCGCGCGTGTCACCATGATCCCTGCGTGCGCCGCCACGCGCCACCACCGCCCGCCCCCAGGAGTACGCGTGCCCGACGCCGGCCCCACCGCCGTGCTTCCGCGCCGCCCGCTCACCGTGGGCGAACTCCTCGACTCCGCGGTCCTCCTGCTGCGCGGCCAGGCCCGGGTGTTGATCCCGGTGGCCCTCGTCCTGGCCGTGGGCGAGCAGCTCCTGCTGTACCCGCTGCGGGCCGCCGCAGGCACCGCGCCGCCGGTGTGGTGGGTGGAATTCGGCCGGTTCGCTCCGTACTGGCTGTTGTTGGCCGTCGGCGCGGCGACCGAGGCGATGATCATCATGCTGCTCGGCAACCCGGCCGCCCGGGCTGCCGCCGCCGCGCTGGTCGACCGGCCGCTCGGGGTACGCGACCTGCTCCGCCTCACCGGGGCGCGATGGGGCGCGACGCTGCCGCTCACGCTCCTGGCCGGCGTGGTGATGTTCGTCGCCGCGCTGCTCGGGCCGGTCTGGTTCCTCGGCTTCGGCCTGCTCGGCGCCCTGGCCCCGGCCCTGGTCGTCGACCGGGTCCGGCCTCGGCGGGCCCCGCTGCGAGCCGCCGCGCTGTCGGTACGCGGCGGTGGCCGGGCCGGCGCCGTCCGGGTGCTCGGCTACCTGGTCTGGTGGATCCTGCGGGTCGGCCTCGGCACCGGCCTGTTCGTCGGCCTCGGCACGCTCGACCTGCTCGACGACGCCTGGGACGTGCCGCTCTCGCTGGCCATCTGGGCGCTCGTGAACAGCGTCGCCTACCCGGCGCTGGCCTGCCTGGACGCAGTCCTGCACCTGGAGACCCGGATGCGTACCGAAGGGCTGGACATCCTGCTGTCCCGAGTCCCGGCGGGCACGCCGGAGACCGTCCTCCCGGCGGTCGACCGGTGAGCCTCAGCCGGTGGTGGACCGAGACCACCGCGGCGCTCGGCGACCACCTGCCGCTGCCGCTGGTCGCGCTGCTGCTGGTGCTCGCCGCGGCGCTGGTCGCCGCCGCCTGGTACACCTTCCCGGCCTGGGCGCCCCGGCGGCTGCCCCGATTCGCGGGGCCCTGGCTCCGGTGGCCCCGACTCCGGTGGCCCCGACTCGCGGGGCCCTCGCTCCGGTGGCCCCAACTCCGGTGGCGCCGACTCCGGTGGCCCCGACTCCGGTGGCGCCGACTCCGGTGGCGCCGACGCCGCCGCGCGCCCCGGCCCGCGACCACCGCCGTACCGGCCCCCCGGGAGCCGGACCCCGAGCTGGCGCCCGCCGCCCACGCCTCCCTCGCCGACCGGCTGGCGGCCGAGGGCCGCTACGCCGAGTCGGTCCGGGAACGCCTGCGCGCCATGATCCGTGAGCTGGTCGCGCGCCGGGTGGTGCAGCCGCGCCCCGGCATGACGGTCGTCGAGCTGGTCACGGCCGCCACCAGCAACCGCCCGCAGGTCGGCCCGCCCCTGGGCGCGGCCGGCGCGATCTTCTCCGAGCTCTGGTACGGGCAGCGCCCGGCTTCCGCCGAGCACGACCACCGCATGCGCGAACACGCCGCCGACCTGCACCGGGTGCTGGCCGGCCGGCCCGAGGACGGGCCGGCATCTGTCTCTTATACCCATCT
>NZ_POUB01000104.1 GCF_003236335.1 Micromonospora deserti | reverse complement strand
ATCCCCACCCAACCCACCGGCGCCGACCCGTACCCGCCCGCGGACCCGTACGCCGGGATCACGCAGCCGGCCGGCCCGCCGTCCGCCGACCCGTACGCGGTGCCCGGCTACCCGCCGCCCGCCTACCCCGGCTACGGCTACCCGCCGGCGCGCCAGACCAACACCATGGCGATCGTGGCCCTGGTGCTGTCCCTGGTGGGCTTCGCCTCCTGCATCACCGCGCCGGTCGGGGCGATCCTCGGGCACGTGGCGACCAAGCAGATCCGGCAGACCGGCGAGAGCGGTGAGGGCATGGCGAAGGCCGCCATCATCATCGGCTGGATCCTCACCGGCCTGCTCGTCCTGCTGATCCTGTTCTACGTCGGCCTGTTCATCTTCGCCATCGCAGCGGCCGAGAGCAGCAGCACCAGCAGCAGCTACTGAGAGCGCACCGTGCCGCCCCGGCGGGGCCGGGGCGGCACGGTGACACGGGTACCGCGGGTCACTCCGACGGCGGGGTGAAGCTGGAGGTGCGGGTCATCCCCGCCGCCCGGCCCTTGGCCGCGATCACCAGCGCCATCTTGCGGGACGCCTCGTCGATCATCTCGTCGCCGAGCATCACCGCGCCGAGCTTGCCGCCGGCCTCCGAGGTGTAGTGCTCGTACGCGTCGAGGATCAGCTCGGCGTGGTCGTAGTCGGCCTGGGCCGGCGAGTAGACCTCGTTGGCGGCGTCGATCTGGCCCGGGTGCAGCACCCACTTGCCATCGAAGCCAAGCGCCGCCGATCGCTTGGCCACCTCGCGGAACGCGTCCACGTCCCGGACCTGCAGGAACGGGCCGTCGATGGCCTGCTTGTCGTGCATCCGGGCAGCCATCAGGATGCGCATCAGGATGTAGTGGTACGGGTCGCCCGGGTAGTCGGGGATCAGCGCGCCGACGACCAAGGACTTCATGTTGATCGAGGCCATGAAGTCGGCCGGGCCGAAGATGATCGTCTCGACCCGCGGCGAGGCGGCGGCGATCGCGTCGACGTTGACCAGGCCCGCCGCGTTCTCGATCTGCGCCTCGATGCCGATCCGGCCGACCTCCAGGCCGAGCGTCTTCTCCAACTGGGCCAGCGTCATGTCCAGCCACTGCACCTGGGCGGCGTTCTGCACCTTGGGCAGCATGATGCAGTCGAGGTTGGCGCCTGCCCCCTCCACCACGTCGATGACGTCGCGGTAGGTCCACGGGGTGGTCAGGTCGTTGACCCGGACCACCCGGGTCTTGCCGGCCCAGTCGCCCTCGTTGAGCGCCGCCACGATGTTCTTCCGGGCATCCGGCTTGGCCAGCGGGGCGACCGCGTCCTCCAGGTCGAGGAAGACCTGGTCAGCGGGGAGGCCCTGGGCCTTGCCGAGCATCTTGACACTGGAACCGGGTACCGCGAGGCAGGACCGGCGGGGGCGACCGACTGCGGCCATGGATGCGCTCCTTCCAGCGTCCGGCGGCACGCCGACGCCAGCTGACGAAGAATCGAGAACTTAACGATCCCAAAGGGCGTTGTGACGCCACGGTAACCTCGTGCCGTGACCGGGGTGAATGGACCTGTGGAAGATCTCACTGGGCGCCGGCTCGTGGTGGTGACCGGGGCCAGCTCCGGCATCGGCCTCGCCGCCGCGGTCGACCTGGCGTGCCGCGGCGACCAGGTGGTCCTCGTCGGCCGGGACCCGGCCCGGCTACAGGCCGCGGCCGAACAGGTGCGGGAGGCGGCCGGCGAGCGACCCGAGGTGTTCCGGGCCGACTTCGCGGTGCTCGACGACGTACGCCGGCTGGCCGGGAAGCTTCGGGCCGCGTACGACCGGATCGACGTGCTGGCCAACAACGCCGGCGCGATCGTGCTCCAGCCGCTGACCACGGTCGACGGCTTCGAGCTGTCCATCCAGGCGAACCACCTGGCGCCGTTCCTGCTGAGCAACCTGCTGCGGGACCGGATCGGCCGGATGGTGGTCACCGCCTCCGGCGCGCACCGCAGCGGCACGCTCGACCCCGACGACCTGAACGCTCCGCTGCGCCGCTACCGGCCGATCAACGCGTACGGCACCAGCAAGCAGGCGAACATCCTCTTCACCGCCGAGGCGGTCCGGCGCTGGCCGGAGATCCCCGCGTACTGCTTCCACCCGGGAGTGGTGCGCACCAGGTTCGGCACAGACAGCCGCCTGGTCGCCCTGGGCATGCGGCTCCTGCCGTTCCGCAGCCCGGAGAAGGGCGCGGAGACCCTGGTCTGGCTGGCCAACCAGGACCAGGCCCGGCTGGTGACCGGCGGCTACTACCACGACCGGCGGCTGCGCCGGCCGCTGCGCAAGGCGGCCGACCCCCTGCTGGCGGCCCGGCTCTGGACGGCCAGCGCCCACGCGGTCGGGCTCGAGGAATAGCGGGGTCGTCGGGGAACGGGGCACTGCCATACTCGGCCCCATGACCACTGGCAACGACACCGCGCGGACCGGTCCGGAGGCCGACCACGGGCCGACCGCCCGGCGCGCCGGCGACGACGCGACCTCCGGTCGCGACCGGCCCGGGGAGGCGGCGGGCGACACGCTGCGGGTGCTCGGGACGGACAGCGACCTGGAGGCCCGGCTCGGCGCCGAGCTGACCGCGTTCAACAACCGGGCGACCGGTGCCGACGACGAGGCGGACCTCTCCGTCCGCGTCACCGGCGCCGACGGTGAGCTGGTCGCCGGGCTGAGCGGGTGGAGCTGGGGCGGCCGGGCCGGCATCAACATGGTCTGGGTGCGCGCGGACCGCCGGGCCGAGGGCTGGGGCGGCCGGCTGCTGCGGGCCGCCGAGGAGGAGGCCCGCCGGCGCGGCTGCACCGAGATGTCCGTCTCGTCGTTCTCGTTCCAGGCGCCGGAGTTCTACCGCCGGCACGGCTATCTCGACACCGGGCTGCGGGACGGCATCCCGGGCGGCCACGTCGACCACCACTTCTGGAAGTCGCTGGTCACCGACCCGGCGGCCACGCTGCGGGTGGTCGCGCTGGTCGAGTTGGCCGCCGGCGCGGTGGAGGCCGGCCAGCGGTACGAGGACGCCGTGCTGAGCCTGCTCGGCCGGCACGGGGGCCGGCTGGAACGACGGCTGCGCACCGGCGACGGGCGCACCGAGGTACACCTGCTCCGGTTCGCCTCCCGGGACGGCTGGGAGGCGTTCCTGGCCGATCCGGAGCGCGCCGCGCTGCGCGACGCCCTCGGCGACGCCGCCCCGACTGGGCGGGTGCTGGAGGTGCACGAGGTGTGACCCCGGTCGCCGGGCCGCCGGTCATTCGCTCAGGTGCACCGAGACGCTGGTGACCACCACCCCCGGCAGCGGGCGCAGCGCGGCGCGCAGCCGCTGCTCGGTCCGGCTGTGCAGCGGCCGGTGCCACCGTCGGCGGACCACCACCTCGGGCACGATCACGGTCAGCATCAGGTCGGCCCGGGAGGCGTGCAGCGCCTCCAGGTAGTGCGCCAGCGGCCCGATCACCGCCCGATATGGCGAGACGATCGTCTCCAGCCGCAGGTGGTCGCCCCAGGCCCGCCACTGCTCCCGGAACCGGTCCGCCTCCTGCTCCTCAGGCGCGCCCCGGTGGTCAGCGGGTCGAGCGGCGGCCGGTGCGGAGCAGAGGGCACGGAGAGCAATCTTCACACGACACCGGTCACCACGGACCGTCAGCACTCGGTTACGATCACGCGGGTTCGCCGGTGACCCCCCTCGACCGCCCGGAGGCGCACTCCCATGCCCACGTACCAGGCGGTGCTGTTCGACTTCTTCGGCACGCTGACTCGCTGCGTGCAACGCGGCGCGGCCCACCGGTCGACCGCCGAGCTGCTCGGCTGCCCGCCCGACCGGCTGATCGAGGTGCTGGACCGCACCTTCTACCAGCGCGCCAGCGGGCGCCTCGGCACCGCGGAGGCGACCCTGCGCTGGGTCTGCGAGCAGGCCGGCGTCTACCCCTCCGACGACGCGGTCCGCTCGGCGGTCGCCTCCCGCCACCGGGCGGTACGCGCGGACACCTGGCTACGGGACGACGCGGTGGCGACGCTGGCCACGCTGCGCCGACGCGGCCTGCGTACGGGCGTGATCAGCGACTGCACGCACGAGCTGCCGGCGTTCCTGCCGCAGCTGGCGATCGCCCCGCTGCTCGACGTCCGGGTCTTCTCGGTGCAGGTCGGGCGCTGCAAGCCAGACCGGGCGCTCTACCTGACGGCGTGCCGCCGGCTGGGGCTGGCACCCCAGGACTGCCTCTACGTCGGCGACGGTGGCAGCCAGGAACTGACCGGGGCGGAGCGGGCCGGAATGACCGCGGTGCGGCTGGCCGCCCCGGATCTCGCCGAGCACATGGTGTTCAACGTCGACGACGCCTGGCGCGGCCCGGTCCTGAGCGTGCTGACCGAGGTGATCGACCTGGTCGACCGGTCGCCGGAAGCACGGGCGCCGATCGGCCGGGCGGCGCCGACGGATGTCCGGGCCCCGGCCGGCCGGGCGGTGCCGGTGGGGGCGGCGGTGCCGGTGGGCGCGGGCCTGACGGCGGTCACTGCCCTGGCGGCCGGCACACCCTGACCGCCGGCGCACCGCCCGCCCCGACCGGCGGTCCGGGTTCCCGTCTCAACGCCGCCGGACCCGGTGCAGCCGGAACGGTTTGCGGGTGACGCGGACCACCGGCGCCTGCCGGGGCGTCTCGGCCAGCGAGCCGGTGGGCAGCCCGGCACCGGAGAGCGGCTCCCCCGCCGGGGCGAGCCGGGTCAACGCGCAGCCGTCGGCCGCCCAGCGTCGCACCAGTTCGGCCGTGGGACCGGGCGCGTTCAGCCGCTTGGCCGCGACCAGCGGCGCCACCCTGTCCCAGTGTTCGGTGCCCGGCGTCACCCGGGTGACCCGGGCCGGCCAGGTGACGATCCGGCCGCCGTGGTCACCACGGAGGGTGACCTGCGCCTCGGCCGCCTCGGCCAGCCCCGGCGCGGACTGCTCGCCCGGGCCGCTGACCACGAAGAGGCCGCCCTCCAGCGGCATGCACCAGAGCGCCAGCGCCGGGCCGCCGGACACGCTCACCCAGGCCACGGCGGCCTTCTTCATCGCCTCGTCGGCCAGCGGTGTGCTGACCCCGTCCGCATCGGTCACCCCGGCATCCTCCCCTACCCGTCCCGCTCCCGTCAGCGCCGCCGCCCGTCAGCCGACGAACGGCGGGACCATGATCTCGCCTCGGGCCACCGGCATGACCTGGCCGGACACGGTGGCGCCCACGACCTGGCCGCCGGCCGCCGTCACCGTGCAGGCCAGCCAGGACGGACGGTTAATCTCCAGACCCTGGCGGACCGCGTACTCCGACCGCCCGTCGCCGGGCAGCAGGCCGCTGGCCACCAGCCACACCCCTAGCCCCAGCGCGGCCGAGCCGGTGGCCGGGTCCTCCGGTACGCCGAGCCCCGGCACGAAGACCCGGGCGTGCGCGGTTTGCGCGGCGGCGTCCCAGGAGAAGACGCTGACGTGCTCCACCCCGTACCGCCGTGCCGCCGCCGCGTTCACCTGGGCGCGGGCCACCGCGTCCGGACGCACCGGCAGGTACGGGAACTCCAGCCCACAGCCGGCCACCCGGGGTGCGGGGCCGACATGGTCCTCGGCGGTGAGCCCGGCCATCTCCAGCAGCGGCTCCGGGTCCAACTCGGGTCCGAGAGTGGGCATACCACCGGTCAGCGTCGCCCCGGTCGCGGTCACCTCGACCGGGAGCACTCCCGCACCGCACTCCTGGGTGACCTGCCCCGGCCCGAACATGCCCCGGCGGCTGGCGGTGACCGCCGCGCCGACGCTCGGGTGCCCGGCGAACGGCAGTTCCTCGGCCGGGGTGAAGATCCGGGCCCGGTAGGTGGCGCCGACCTGGGTGGGCGGAAGCACGAACACCGTCTCGGACAGGTTGAACTCCAGCGCGAGCGCCTGCATCTGCTCGGTGGCCAGCCCTTCGGCGCCGAACACCACCGCCAGCGGGTTGCCGGCGAACGGGCGGTCGGTGAAGACGTCCACGATCTCGTAGGCCAAGGTCGACATGTTGATAAACACTAGGCGCTTAGGCTGGTGCCCGTGAGCACGCCGACCCGGGTCTACATCGCCCGTCTCGCCGGAGTCACCGTCTTCGACCCCAACGGTGACCAGGTGGGCCGGGTTCGCGACGCGGTGGCCCGGCTGCGGCCGACCCAGCGCCCGCCGGAAGTGGTCGGCCTGGTCGCCGAGATGCCCATGCGGCGGCGAATCTTCCTGTCCATCAACCGGATCACCTCCATCGACGCCGACGCGGTGGTGCTCGGCACCGGCACGCTCAACCTGCGGCGTTTCGAGAAACGACCGAACGAGCTGCTGGTGCTCCAGGAGCTGCTGGACCGGCGGGTGCAGATCGACCCCGGCGGCCAGCCGGGCACGGTGGTCGACGTGGCGATGGAGTGCAGCCGGGGCGGCGAGTGGGGGCTGACCCGGGTGGCGGTACGCGAGCAGACCGGACGGCTGGCCCGGCGCGGTCACCTGCACCAGGTGGAGTGGGACCGGGTCCGCGGGCTCAGTGGCATCGCCGACAACCGGGGCACGGCCAACCTGCTCGCCGTCCTGGAGGACATGCGCCCGGCCGACCTGGCCAACGCCCTGCAGGACCTCCCCGACGCCCGGCGTAACGAGGTCGCCGCGGCGTTGGACGACGAGCGCCTCGCGGACGTGCTGAGCGAGCTGCCGGAGCACGACCAAGTGGAGATCCTGGCCGCGCTGGACCGGGAGCGGGCCGCCGACGTGTTGGAGGCGATGGACCCGGACGACGCCGCCGACCTGCTGGGCGAGCTGCCCCCGCCGGAGCAGGACGTGCTGCTCGACCTGATGAACCCGGACGAGGCCGACCCGGTGCGCCAACTGCTCAAGTACACGCCGGGCACGGCGGGCGGCGTGATGACCTCGGAGCCGGTGATCCTGCCGCCGGACGCGACCGTCGCCGAGGCCCTCGCCCGGATCCGGGAGCCCCAGCTGTCCCCGGCGATCGCCACCCAGGTCTTCGTGACCCGGGCGCCGATGACCACGCCGACCGGCCGCTACCTCGGCATGGTGCACTTCCAGCGGCTGCTCCGCGAGCCCCCGGCCGAGTTGCTCGGCGGGGTGGTGGTGAACGACATCGACCCGCTGCGGCCGACCACCCCGCTGCCCGAGATCACCCGGCGGATGGCCACGTACGACCTGGTCGCCATGCCGGTGATCGACCGCAACAACCGCCTGGTGGGCGCCGTCACCGTGGACGACGTGCTGGACCACCTGCTGCCGCGGGACTGGCGGGACCGGGACACCACGCTGGGCCCCGCCCCCGTCGAGCCGGCGCTGGGCGGCGCCGATGGTTGAGCGACGGCGGGCGGAGCGGCTGGACCAGCCGCGCGAGTCCCGGGGTGTCAGGCTGCCCCGGTTCGACCCGGAGGCTTTCGGCCGGTGGTCCGAGGCGATCGCCCGGGGGATGGGCACCGCCCACTTCATCGTCTACATGACGGTGGTGATCACGAGCTGGTTCGCCTGGAACACGCTAGCCCCGGCGCACCTGCGCTTCGACCCGTACACCTTCACGTTCCTGACCCTGGTGCTGTCGTTGCAGGCCAGCTACGCCGCCCCGCTGATCCTGCTGGCGCAGAACCGGCAGGCCGACCGGGACCGGTTGACGATGGAGGAGGACCGCCGCCGGGCGGGGATGCAGAAGGCCGACACCGAGTACCTGGCCCGGGAGATCGCCGCGCTGCGCAACGCGATCGGTGAGGTGGCGACCCGGGACTTCCTCCGTTCGGAGCTGGCCCGGCTGGCCGAGGAGTTGGACGAGGCGGGGCAGCGCCGGCAGCGTCTGGAGCGCCGGCAGCAGGAGCGAGTCACGCAGCGCACCGGGGGCGGCGAGGGGCTCGACGAGCCCCGGGACGAGCTGGACGGGGACTGATCCCACCACGGCCGCCCGGACGCCTGAGCAGCCGTGAACGCCGCTTGCCCCAAGGGGCCGGGCGAGCGGCGTTCGCCTCGATCGTCCCACTTCGCGTGGTACGCCGTCCAGCCCTCACCGTCGCCATCGATTCGCTCACACCAACCCCGCTGCCCACGATGAGGGACCACGGCCGACGTAGCATTGCGGGCATGTCAGCACCCGTCAGCACCGTCTCCGACGCGATCCAGGCCGCCCTGGCCACCGTCAACGACCCGGAGATCCGCCGGCCCATCACCGAGCTGGGCATGGTCCGCTCCGCCGAGGTCGGCGACGACGGCGTGGTCCGGGTCGAGCTGCTGCTCACCGTGGCCGGCTGCCCGCTGAAGGACAAGCTGCGCGCCGACATCACCGCCGCCGTCGGCGCGGTGCCCGGGGTCACCGGTGTCGAGATCGAGTTCGGCGTGATGAGCCCCGAGCAGCGCCAGGAGCTGCAGGCGAAGCTGCGCGGCGGCGGCGCCACCGAGGAGCCGGTCATCCCGTTCGCCCAGCCCGGCTCCCGTACCCGCGTGTACGCGGTCGCCAGCGGCAAGGGCGGCGTCGGCAAGTCCAGCGTGACGGTGAACCTGGCCGCGGCGCTGGCCGCCCGCGGCCTCTCCGTCGGCGTGGTCGACGCGGACATCTACGGCCACTCGGTGCCCCGGATGCTCGGCGCCGACGGCCGCCCGACCCGGGTCGAAGACATGATCATGCCGCCGCAGTCGCACGGCGTGAAGGTGATCTCCATCGGCATGTTCACCGCCGGCAACGCCGCCGTGGTGTGGCGCGGCCCGATGCTGCACCGGGCGCTGCAGCAGTTCCTCGCCGACGTCTACTGGGGCGACCTGGACGTGCTCCTGCTCGACCTGCCCCCGGGCACCGGCGACGTGGCCATCTCGCTGGCCCAGCTGCTGCCCAACTCGGAGATCCTGGTGGTCACCACCCCGCAGGCCGCCGCCGCCGAGGTGGCGGAGCGGGCCGGGGCGATCGCCCTGCAGACCCACCAGCGAGTGGTCGGCGTCATCGAGAACATGTCCTGGCTGGAGCTGCCGGACGGCTCCCGGATGGAGATCTTCGGCTCCGGCGGCGGCGCGGCCGTCGCCGAGTCGCTGACCCGGACCATCGGCGCCCAGGTGCCGCTGCTCGGCCAGATCCCGCTCGACACCCGGGTCCGCGAGGCCGGTGACGAGGGCCGCCCGATCGTGCTCGCCGAGCCGGAGTCGCCGGCCGCCACGGCGCTCGGTCAGGTCGCCGACCGGCTCGCGCTGCGGCGGGAGTCGCTGCTCGGCAAGCCGCTCGGCCTCAAGCCCGCCGGCCGCTGACGGTAGGCCGGCACGCCCGGCCGCTGGCCGCACCACCGATCGCGACCCCGGCGGCCAGCCAGCCAGCCACACGCGGGCGGCGGTCAGGTGGCGTCGTCGTAGCTGGCGCGGGGGGCGGGGGCCGGGGCACCGCCGGTGGCGGTGCCCGGACGGGCGGTGCTCGTGCGCAGGTCGGCCGCGCCGGCCACGTCCTTCAGCTCGTTGTGCACGCCGGTGACGTCCGCGCGCAGGTTGTCGTAGACGCCCTGCAACGGCTTCCGGATCGCCTGCTCGTCCTCCTCGCTGAGCAGGTGCTTACGGATGAACGCCTTCGGGTGCAGATCCTCAAGCTGGATGTCGGTGCCCAGCTCCCGGCTCAGGTCGCTGGTGGCGTTGCGGGCCATGTTGCGCAGGTTGCGGACCATGCGCAGGCCGTCGCTGATCACCGCGGGCAGCCGGTCACCGAAGATCAGCAGCGCCAGGAGCAGCAGCCCACCGATCTCCCACCAGTTCAGGTTCTCGAACACTGCGCGGGCCTCCTCTCGGCGTCAGCAGCAAGACTACGCACGTCGGAGGCGGACCGGGGAGGGGGTGACCCGGTCGTCACTTGGCATCGGCGGCCAGCGTCACGGAGGCGTTCTGCCGGGTGGTGCCGCGGCGGTACTCGACGGTCACCACCGAACCGGGCGCGAACTTGCGGACCAGGGCGATCAGGTCGATCGGCTCGGTCATCGGCCGCCCGTTCAGCTTCAGGATGACGTCGCCGGCCTTCAGCCCGGCGCCGGCCGCCGGCCCGGACGGCTCCACCGCCGCCAGGCGTACCCCGCCGCCGCTGCCCGCGCCCGGACCGCCCACCTGGGCGCCGATCACGGTACGCCGGGCCTTGCCGGTGCCGATGATGTCCTGGGTCACCCGCTTGGCCTGGTTGATCGGGATGGCGAAGGCGAGACCGATGTTGCCGGCCTCCTGCCCGTCGGCGACCAGCGACTTGATGGTCGAGTTGACCCCGATCACCCGGCCCGCGCCGTCCACCAGCGGACCGCCCGAGTTGCCGTGGTTGACCGCCGCGTCGGTCTGGATCGCCGCGTAGTACCGCACCGGGCCGCCCGGCTCGCCGGCCTGCATGGTGCGGTCGAGGGCACTGACGATGCCGGCGGTGACCGTGTTGGCCAGCGAGAGCGGCGAGCCGATGGCGAGTACCGGGTCGCCCACCGCCAACGCGTCGGAGTCGCCGAACTCCACCGGGCGCAGGCCGGTGCGGGACACCTTGATGACCGCGATGTCGGACTCCGGGTCCTGTCCGATGATGGTGGCCGGCGCCGAGCTGCCGTCGTTGAAGATCACCGACGCCTTGCCGGTCGCCCCGGCCACCACGTGGTCATTGGTGATCACGTGACCGTCGGCGCTGGCGATGAAGCCGGACCCCTCGCTCGTCCCGCCGAGGCTGGCCACCCGGACGGTCACCACGCTGGGCAGCACCCGCTTGGCGACCCCGGCCAGCGACTCCGGCCGGCGCTGGGCCAGGCCGGGCGCCTGCGGGTCGGCGCCGAGCACCGTGCCGGCCCCGGCGCCGCCGCGCACCGCGAAGGCGTACCCCAGCGCACCGCCGAGCGAACCGGCGAGCAGCGCGGTGATCAGCGGGATGAGCAGCAGCTGCCGCAGCGTCGAGCGGCCCGGCGCGTCCGGGTCGCTGACCGGTTCCGGCTCGGTGCGGGGACCCGGCGGGGCCGGCACCACCACGGCGGACGGGGCCGCCGGGTCGCGCCACGGGTCGGCGAGCGCGTCGGACCACCAGGGTGATGTCGTGCCGCCCACGGCGCCCGGCTGCGCCGTCGGCGACCCTACCGGCGGGTACCCGGGCCCCGGCGGTCGCGCCGGTGCCGGACTACCCCCGGGCTGGCGCCAGTCCCAGCCGTCGGTCACGTCGTGCCTCCCACTCCGTCCCCGGACCCCGCTCCCCACGACCGGAGGGACGGGCCCGCCCGGCCGCGATCGACGGGATACCGCTTCCAGGATTACACGGATGCCGCACGTGGAGTCAGCGGTTGCCGCCCGTGATCGTCGGGGCGGACGCGCGGCTGCGCCCGCTCGACGCCGCCTCTAGGCTCACAGTGCAAACCCGACCCGCACCCTTCTCGCCGCCCGGAGGTGTCCCATCGCCACGGTCGCCGGTTCCGGCACGTCCACGACCCAGGCGCTACAGTTCGCCGAGTCGTACGTGACCGAGGATCTCGTGCTGCGGACCGCCCGCAGCCTCGCCCGCGAGGTCGGCCTCGACGCGGTGACCCCGGGGGCGGGCGCGGCGCTGCGCCTGCTCGCCGCCGCCGGCAACGCCCGGGCGGTGGTGGAGATCGGCACCGGCACCGGGGTCAGCGGGGTGTGGCTGCTGCGCGGCATGCGCGCGGACGGGGTACTCACCACCATCGACGTGGAGGTGGAGCACCAGCGGATCGCCCGGCGGATCTTCGCCGAGGCGGGCTTCGCCGCCGGCCGCACCCGGATCATCACCGGCCGGGCGCTGGACGTGCTCCCCCGGCTCGCGGACGGCGCGTACGACCTGGTCTTCGTCGACGCGGAGGCGACCGGCTTCGCGGCCTGCGTGGACGCCGCGCTGCGGCTGCTGCGCCCCGGGGGCGTGCTCGCGCTCAACGGCACCCTCGCGGGCGGGCGGATCGGCGACCCGGCCGCGCGGGACGCGGAGACAGTGACGATCCGTGAGACGCTCAAGGCGATCCGGGAGTCCGAGCACTGGGTCCCCGCGCTGCTCCCGGTCGGTCACGGGCTGCTCGCGGCGGTGAAGTGCTGACCTGCCGCCGGTCACCGCCCGCCCGGCCGGGCCACGGGTGACCACGCGACCCGCGGAAATCCGGCGTCGCAAGCCCGCCGGTGTGACCGCGCGGCCCACCGGGCGGACGCCGCCCGGCGCTCAGGCCAGCGTGGCCAGCCAGCGCAGCATCGACCGTACGCCCCAGCCGGTGGCGCCCCTGGTCAGCTCGGCGTCGTCACCTTCGGCCCAGGACGGCGCGGACATGTCGATGTGCAGCCAGCGGTCCCGCAGGTCGCCGGTGAACTCGCGCAGGAAGAGGGCGGCCATGACGGAGCCGGCGCCCCGGTCCGGCGAGCTGTGCAGGTCGGCCAGTTCGCTGCCGAGGTGCTCGACGTAGTCGGCGGGAAGCGGCATCCGCCAGGCGGCCTCGCCGGCCGCGTCGACGGCGGCCAGCACCTCGGCGGCGAGCCGGTCGTTCTCGCTGTAGAGCGCGGCCGTGCGCTTGCCGAGCGCCACCGCGTTCGCGCCGGTCAGCGTGGCCAGGTCGACCAGCAGGTCCGGCGCGAGCTGCTGGACGGCGTAGGAGATCGCGTCGGCGAGGACCAGCCGCCCCTCGGCGTCGGAGTTGGTCGTCTCGCTGGTCACCCCGCCGTGGTGGCGGACGACGTCGCCGGGCCGGAACGCCGAGCCGCTGAGCATGTTCTCGGCCAGCGGCGCGAGCGTGGTGACCCGCACCGGCAGCCGCAGCGCCGCCGCGCCGAGGGTGGCCGCCACCACGGCGGCCGCCCCGGCCATGTCCTTGCGCATCAGCTTCATCGCCGGCACCGGCTTCACCGAGATGCCGCCGGTGTCGAAGGTGATGCCCTTGCCCACCAGCACCACGTGGGTCCGCGCGCCGGCCGGCCGCCAGTCCAGCTCGACCAGGCGGGGGCCGTTGGCGGAGCCGTTACCGACGGCGAGGACGCCCCCGAAGCCCTCCGCCGCCAACTCCTGCGGGCCGCGTACCCGCAGGTGCAGGTCCGGCCGGTCCCCGACGGCGGCGGCCACCTGGCCGGCGAACCATTCCGGGTTCTTCACCGAGGACGGGGTGTTGGTGAGGTCGCGGGCGAGCCGGGTCATCCGGGCGGTCGTCCGGGCCACCTCGACGGCCGACGTGTACCCGGCCGGGTCGGCGACCAGCACGTCCACCCCGGTCAGCGCGGGCGCGTCGCCGGCGTCGGTCAGCCGGAACCGGTAGCTGGCGAGCAGCAGCCCCTCGACGAGGCCGCGGGCCGCCGCCGGGGACGCCTCGGCGGGCAGGGCCACCGTGACATGCGTCTCATCCTTCGCCGCCCGGGCCAGGGCCGCGCCGGCGACCCGCCAGCCCGCCTCGTCGCCCGCGCCGACGCCGAGCAGCAGCAACCGGCCGGGGGTACGCCCGGGGCGCAGCTGCATCCGCGTCTCACCGGCCCGACCGGTCAGCCGCGCGGCCGGGGCCAGCGCGGCGGCCTCCTCGGCCACCCCGTCGGGCAGCGCCACGGCGGTCGGCACCGGCGCGGCCGGAGCGTCGTCGGCCTCGGCCGGCCGGACGGGCTGGGCGACGGTGTCGAGCCGGTCCGGCTCGGCGAGCAGACGGATCGCGAGCACGCGGAGCCGTACCTCCAGGAAAGATCGCGGAGCACGCTCCGCGGGAGATGAAGACCCTGAGCCACCGGCGGGGCCGGTGGCTCAGGGGTGGACGGGTCGTCCTCGCGGCGGATGCCGCGCGGGCCTCTCCTCGGTCAGCCGGCGGCCGCCTTCAGCGCGTCACCGAGCGCGTTGGCCTCGTCGGGAGTCATCTCGACGACGAGCCGGCCACCGCCCTCCAGCGGGACCCGCATGACGATGCCCCGGCCCTCCTTGGTGACTTCCAGCGGACCGTCGCCCGTCCGCGGCTTCATCGCCGCCATGTTGTCTCCCCTCAGACCTGAACCAGGGTCGGTGGGTTGCCCCACAGCCACTTCGTCACGACCACCCGCAACCTATGCGGGGGTGTCGACCAACGATTTTCCCTGATGAACACCGCCGGACCCAAACCGAGGCAGCATTGATGTAACAGCATCTAGCTTATCTTGAAAATGCCTGTCACAATGTGCGGTCATGCAGGCACGGTCGGCACTCTTCGACCTGTACGGCGACTACCTCCGACCGAGGGGTGGCCGGGCGCCGGTCGCCGCCCTGGTCAAGCTGCTGGCGCCGCTCGGGATCGCCCCGCCCGCCGTGCGTACGGCGGTCTCCCGGATGGTGCGCCAGGGCTGGCTCGACCCGCTCCGGCTGGCGTCCGGGCCGGGATATTCGATCACACCAAAAGCCGCCCGGCGACTAGACGAAGCGGCCGCCCGCATCTACCGGACCGGGCGGGTCACCTGGGACGGACGGTTCGATCTGCTCGTCCTGGAGGCCCCGACCTCGCGGCGCGAGCGACAGCGGCTCGCCGCCAACCTGAGCTTCCTCGGCTACGGCACGCTCGACGAGCAGACCTGGGTGGCCACCCGCGCGGCGGAGGACGTGGACGTGCTCCTCGACGAGGCGGGTGTGCGCTACGAGCGGTTCACCGCCGCGCACGCGGCCGGCACCCCGGGCGCGATGGGCGTGGTGCGCCGGGCCTGGGACCTGACCGAGATCGGCCAGGCGTACGAGAGGTTCGTCGCCGAGCAGCGCCCCCTGCTCGCCGGGGTGACCGTACGCAGCCCCGACGAGGTGGCGTACGCCGCCCGGTTCCGGCTGGTGCACGCGTGGCGTACGTTCCTGTTCCGGGACCCGCAGCTGCCGCCGGCGCTGCTTCCCGAGCGCTGGCCCGGCACCGCCGCCGCCAGCTTCTTCGACCGGCACGCGGCCCGGCTGCGGCCGGCCGCCGACCGGTACGTCGAGCAGTGCCTCGACGCTGGCAACCGCAGCACCCGACAGAAGGGCCGTTGACACCGTGACCGAGCCGCTGCTCGTCGACCGCACCGATGCCGTCGTCACCCTGACGCTGAACCGCCCGACGGCGATGAACGCGCTCGACGTGGCGCTCAAGGAGGCGCTCCGGGACACCCTGGCCGAGCTGGAGACCGACCGGTCCTGCCGGGCGGTGGTGCTGGCCGGTGCGGGCGGGTCGTTCAGCGCCGGGCAGGACCTGCGGGAGCACGTGCGGGCACTGGAGTCGAGCGCCGGCAACCCGCTGGACACCGTCCGGGCGCACTACAACCCGATCGCCGCCGGGCTGGCCAACCTCCCCAAGCCGGTGGTGGCCGCGGTCCGTGGCATGGCCGCGGGGGCCGGCGCCTCGCTGGCCTTCCTGGCCGACATCCGCGTCGGCGGGCCGTCGACCAGCTTCCTGATGGCGTTCGCGAAGGTGGGGCTCGCCGCCGACACCGGCGCCTCCTGGACGCTGCCCCGGCTGGTCGGCCACGCCAAGGCGGTCGAGCTGCTGATGCTGGCCGAGCCGGTCCGCGCCGAGGAAGCCTGCCAGCTCGGGCTGCTCAACCGCCTCGTCACCGACGACGAGCAGGTGCTGCCGGCCGCCCAGGAGCTGGCCGCGCGGCTCGCCGCCGGCCCGACCGTCGCGTACGGGGCGATCAAGCGGCAGCTCTCCATCGCCGACGCGGGGACTCTCGCCGACGCGCTGGCCGCCGAGGCGCAGGCCCAGTCGATCTGCGGGGTCACCACCGACCACCGCGCGGCCACCTTCGCCTTCGTCAACAAGCGCAAGCCGGTCTTCGAGGGGCACTGAGCCCGGTCAGTCGTCCTCCTCCGGATCCTGGTTGGCCTCGGTGCCGAGCACGAACGCCTGCATCGCCAGCTCGTCACCGGAGGGCGAGACGAAGGCGGGCAGCTCGCGGGGGCCGAGCTCCTGCACGTACGCCCAGAACAGCCGGACCGCCTCGGCCGGCGAGTCGGCCTCGATCGGCAGGTCGAGGCTGACCAGCCAGGAGCGCCGCTGCGGCGGCGGCCCGAGCCGGTCGGCCAGCTCCTGGAAGGCATCCGGGTCGAGCGCGGTGACCGGCCCGTCGAGCGTCAGCGCGTCGGCCGGCACCGGCTCGTCGAAGGCCCGTCGGGTGTACGTCACCACGAGCGGCGTCTCGGCCCGCTCGGACTGCGGGTCGTCCGGGTCTTCCCGGCGCTGGCCGGTGGCCGCGGCGACCCGGCCCAGCGCGACCAGCCGGGGCGGGTCGTCGGCCAGCACCGCCACCTGGTCGCCGGGCCGGGGCCGGGCGTCGGTCAGGCCGGTCAGTTCGAGCGTGTCGTGGTGGACGAGCCGCTCGGCATCGAACCGCCCGGCCGGCAGCAGCACGGCCCAGGCGCCCGTGCCGTCGGCGCGGGTCGCCCCGTTCACCCGGTGTGCGGTGTCGGTCGTCATGCGGTCCATCCCATCACGCCGCCCGCGGCGTGACGACGTGACAGCCCGCGAGATGATCGTCAACCATTCCGGTGGCCTGCATCAGCGCGTACGCCGTGGTCGGGCCGACGAACCGGAAGCCCCGCTTCTTGAGCGCCTTGGCCATCGCGGTGGATTCCGGGGTCAGTGCGGGCACCTGCGCGAACGAGGTCGGCCGGGCGGTACGGGGTGGCGGCGCGAAGGACCAGAGCAGCTCGGAGAGCCCCTCGGGCAGCTCGAGCGCGGCGCGGGCGTTGGCGATCGCCGCCTCGATCTTGGCCCGGTTACGGACGATGCCGGCATCGGCGAGCAGCCGGGCCACGTCCGCCTCGCCGTAGCCGGCCACGGTCTCGATCCGGAACCCGCCGAACGCCAGCCGGAACGCCGGGCGCTTGCGCAGGATGGTCAGCCAGGACAGACCGGACTGGAACGCCTCCAGCGTCATCCGCTCGTAGAACGCGTCGTCGCCGCGCAGCGGGCGGCCCCACTCGGTGTCGTGGTAGGCGACGTAGTCGGGGGTGCTCTGCCCCCAGGCGCAGCGCGGCAGCCCGTCGGCGCCGATCTCCAGGTCGGTCACGCGTACACGCTAGGCCACTCCCCCGACACACCCATTGCCTCGGGCGGGTCCGGCTGCCTATGGTGCTGGTTACCCATCGGTAGGTGCCGCTCCCGGCGGTGAGCGCACCGGCGAGCGCGGGAGGCGGCCAGATGAAGGAGTTCCCGGACGTCATCGCCTGGTCCATCCCGGCCTTCCTGCTGCTCATCGTGCTGGAACGGGTCTCGTACCTGCTGCACCGCGACGACGACGAGGTCGGCTACGCCTCTGCGGACACCGCCACCAGCCTGGCCATGGGATTGGGCAGCGTCGTCACCGACCTGCTGTGGAAGGTCCCGATCGCGGCCGCGTACGCGCTGCTCTACACGCTCACCCCGCTGCGGGTCGCTGAGGTGTGGTGGAGCTGGCCGCTGATCCTGCTGGCCCAGGACTTCTGCTACTACTGGTCGCACCGTGGCCACCACGTGGTCCGCATCCTCTGGGCCGCGCACGTGGTGCACCACTCGTCGCAGCGGTTCAACCTCTCCACCGCGCTGCGCCAGCCGTGGACCAGCCTGACCAGCTGGATCTTCTACATCCCGATGATCCTCGCCGGGGTGCACCCGGCCGTGGTCGCGTTCGCCGGCTCGATCAACCTGCTCTACCAGTTCTGGATCCACACCGAGCGGATCGACACGCTGCCCCGCTGGTACGAGTTCGTCTTCAACACCCCGTCACACCACCGGGTGCACCACGCCTCGCAGGGCGGCTACCTGGACCGCAACTTCGGCGGCATCCTGATCGTCTGGGACCGCGTGTTCGGCTCGTTCGCCGCCGAGCGGGAACGCTGCGTCTACGGCCTGACCAAGAACATCAACACCTACAACCCGCTGCGGGTGGCCTTCCACGAGTACGTCTCGATCGCCCGAGACGTCCGGGCCGCGGCGACCTGGCGGGAGCGGGCCGGGCACCTGTTCCGCTCGCCCGGCTGGCAGCCCGACGCGCCGCCCGCGCCGGTCACCGCACCCGCGGCGCAGCCGACCCCAGTCACCACTCCCTGAGCCGGTAGCGGCCCGGCCAGCTCCAGCCGCGGCGCACGGGCGTTTCCCGCCCCCGCGAGACCGCGCCGCACGCGTCAGGGCAGGCGGCCCTGCTCGACCAGGCGGCCGAACTTCCGCAGCGCCTGGGTGAGGCCGACCTTCGAGCCGGGCCAGAGGACCGGCCAGGCCACCCTGCCGGCCGTGCCGCCCGGCAGGTGGAACCACTCGTGCCAGACGACCTGGGTCCGGTCCCGCTCCATCTGGGTGCAGCGCAGCACGCCCGGGCCGCGCAGCAACCTGCCGCAGTGCACCACACCGACCTCGTACGGTGGGTCCACCCGGACCACCCGCATCTCGTCGCGCAGCACGGCCGGCCCGAGCGTGGTGACCGCCTCGACCAGGCTCCCCTCGCCGCCGTCCCCCTCTACCACCCGGACGGTGGTGAACGGGATCCACTCCGACTGTCGCTCCCACGCGGTCAGCGCGGCGAAGACCCGCTCCGCGGGCGCGTTCACGATCACCGTGGCGGTGACCTCGCCGGCACCGGGCTGCGCCGCCTCGCGCAGGTCGTCCGCGCCATCCGGCCCGGTCACGCGGACTCCGACCGGACCACCGGCCCGTGCCGCCCGGCGTCGCCGGTCGGGGTGGTCGAGTCGGCGGTGGAGCCGTTCCCGGCGGTCCGCGGCGGCGCACCGGCGTCCTCGTCGACGGTGGGCCGCGTGTCGGCGTCGTCCTCGCCGGCCACGGGCTCCGCGCCGGTGTCGTCGGCGGTGGAGCCGGCCGTCTGGGCCGGCCCGGCCGCTGGCCGCCCGACCTGGCCGAGTTCGATAACGGACGGCTCCGCGTCGCCGGCCGTCCCCGCCGGCTCGGCCTGCGTCCCGGCCGCCCGCTCCCGGGCGCGGCGCAGCACGTCGGCGTCCACGGTCCGCCCCTCACGCAACGCGGCGACCTCCGCCTCCAGTACGCCGATCAGCTCGGACTTGTAGCCGATGTCGTACGCCGCCCGCCGCATGGCCTGGTCGACCTGCGCCATCCGGTACCCGCGCAGCGCGGTGTCGAACCGGACCTCGCCCACGTCGGACTCACGCAGCGGGCGGGCGCCCGGCAGCGGTACCGCCCGCCCGTCCGGCTCGGCCGGCGCCAGGCCGGGATCCCGGCCGGTGACCAGCACCGTCACCCCGAACACCACCGCAGCGACGGTCAATGCCACGACCAGCAGGAGCAGAACCTGACCCATGCACAGATCGTGGCATGTCGAACCGGTTGGAGCGACCCCACCC
>NZ_POUB01000103.1 GCF_003236335.1 Micromonospora deserti | reverse complement strand
GGTGTGGGTTAGGGGGTGGTCAGGGTGAGGGTCTCCTTGGTGTCCGCCAGGTCTACGTGGACGGTGTCGCCGTCGCGGATGGTGCCGCTGAGCAGGGCTTTGGCGAGTTGGTCGCCGATCGCGGACTGGACCAGGCGGCGCAGCGGGCGGGCACCGTAGATCGGGTCGTACCCGTGCTCGGCGAGCCAGCCACGGGCGGCATCGGTGATCTCCAGGCCGAGCCGGCGGTCGGCGAGTCGCCTGCGCATCCGGTTCAGCTGGATGTCCACGATGGCCCGCAGGTCCTCACCCTGTAGGGCGGCGAAGACCACGATGTCGTCGAGGCGGTTGAGGAACTCCGGCTTGAAGTGCGACCGGACCACCGCCAGGACGCCCTCGCGGCGCTGCTCCTCGGCCAGCGTCAGGTCGCCGATCACCGACGACCCGAGGTTGGAGGTGAGGATCAGGATCGCGTTGCGGAAGTCCACCGTGCGGCCCTGGCCGTCGGTGAGCCGGCCGTCGTCGAGCACCTGGAGCAGGAGGTCGAAGACGTCCGGGTGGGCCTTCTCCACCTCGTCCAGCAGGATCACCGAGTACGGCCGGCGGCGCACCGCCTCGGTGAGCTGGCCGCCCTCCTCGTAGCCGACGTAGCCGGGCGGGGCACCGACCAGGCGGGCGACGGAGTGCTTCTCGCCGTACTCACTCATGTCGATGCGCACCATGGCCCGCTCGTCGTCGAAGAGGAACTCGGCGAGCGCCTTGGCCAGCTCGGTCTTGCCGACACCGGTCGGGCCGAGGAAGAGGAAGCTGCCGGTGGGGCGGTCCGGGTCGGCGACGCCGGCCCGGGCCCGGCGGACCGCGTCGGAGACGGAGGTGACCGCCTCGGTCTGGCCGACCACCCGGGAGGCCAGCGTCTCCTCCATCCGGAGCAGCTTGGCGGTCTCGCCTTCGAGCAGCCGGCCGGCGGGGATGCCGGTCCAGGAGGCGACCACGGCGGCGATGTCGTCCGCGCCGACCTCCTCCTTGAGCATGGCGCCGTCGGCCTGCAGGCGGGCCAGCTCCTCCTCGGCCCTGGCCAGCTCGGCCTTCAGGGCGGGGATCCGGCCGTACCGCAGCTCCGCGGCGCGTTCCAGCTCGCCGTCCCGCTCGGCGCGCTCGGCTTCGCCGCTGAGACGCTCCAGCTCCTCCTTGGCCGTGGAGAGCTTGGTGATGTGGTCCTTTTCCAGCTTCCAACGCTCCGACAGCGCGGTGAGCTGCTCGCGCTTGTCGGCCAGCTCCCTGCGCAGCCGCTCCAGCCGCTCGGCGGAGGCGGCGTCCGGCTCCTTGGCCAGCGCCATCTCCTCGATCTCCAGCCGGCGGACCGCCCGCTCGATCTCGTCCACCTCGACCGGGCGGGAGTCGATCTCCATCCGGAGCCGGGAGGCGGACTCGTCGACCAGGTCGATCGCCTTGTCGGGCAGGAACCGGTCGGTGATGTAGCGGTCGGAGAGGGCGGCGGCGGCGACCAGTGCGGCGTCGGTGATCCGTACGCCGTGGTGCACCTCGTAGCGCTCCTTGAGCCCGCGCAGGATGCCGATGGTGTCCTCGATGGTCGGCTCGCCGACCAGCACCGGCTGGAAGCGCCGCTCCAGCGCCGGGTCCTTCTCGATGTGTTCGCGGTACTCGTCCAGGGTGGTCGCGCCGACCATCCGCAGCTCACCGCGGGCGAGCATCGGCTTGAGCATGTTGCCGGCGTCCATCGAGCCCTCGCCCTTGCCGGCGCCGACCACGGTGTGCAGCTCGTCGAGGAAGGTGATGACCTGGCCGTTGGAGTTCTTGATCTCCTCCAGGACGGACTTCAGCCGCTCCTCGAACTGCCCCCGGTACGACGCGCCGGCGACCATCGCGCCGAGGTCGAGCGAGACCAGCTTCTTGTCCCGCAGCGACTCGGGCACGTCACCGGCGACGATCCGCTGGGCCAGTCCCTCGACGATCGCGGTCTTGCCGACGCCCGGCTCGCCGATGAGCACCGGGTTGTTCTTCGTCCGCCGGGACAGCACCTGGATCACCCGGCGGATCTCCGAGTCCCGGCCGATCACCGGGTCGATCCTGCCCTCCCGGGCGCTGTCGGTCAGGTCGACGCCGTACTTGGCCAGGGCCTGGTAGGTCTGCTCCGGGTCGGCGGTGGTGACCCGCCGGTCCCCGCCGCGTACCGACGGGAAGGCGGCCACCAGGTTCTCCTCGGTGGCGCCGGCGGACTTCAGCGCGCTCGACACCGTGCCGCCCACCCGGGCCAGGCCGGCGAGCAGGTGCTCGGTGGAGGTGTACTCGTCGCCCAGCGGGCGGGCGATCTGCTCGGCGGCACCGATCGCGTTGACGAACTCGCGGGCGAGGGTGGGTTCGGCGATGCTGGAGCCGCGCGCGGCGGGCAGGGCGTCGACCGAGCGCTGGGCGACCCGGCGCAGTTCGGCGGGGTCGGCCCCGACGGCACGCAGCAGGCCGGCGGCGGTCGAGCCCTCGGTGTCCAGCAGCGACAGCAGCAGGTGCCAGGGCTCCACGGTGGCGTGGCCACGCTGGTTCGCCAGCGCGACGGCACCGGTGATGGTTTCGCGGCTCTTGGTGGTGAGACGTTCCGTGTTCATGGGCTCCCCTGGATCGGCGTGTCCACTGCTAGCGACACAACCAGAGTTGAGTCTATTCCGCTCAACCCTACAGGTGTGAACTGAGTCACTCGGCGGGGTCTGCATCGACCTCGACCGAACTCACGGCATCCGGTGTCCCGCTCCGCGCGGCAGTCGCGGGGTGCAGGGCGTCTCGTGGTCGGCCCGCAGCACGCACCGCCGGCCGCCGTCGAGCTTGCGGTCGCAGCAGTACCAGGTGCTCGCAGACGAACTGCGGAACAAGATTGAGTCCGGCGAGTGGCCGCCCGGCACGAAGCTGCCCAGTAGGTCGCAGCTGTGCAGGGAATACGGCGTGTCGGACACCATCGTCGGCAAGGCGATGATGATTCTCCGGGCGACCGGTCTGACCGAGACACTCGAAGGCGTCGGCGTGTTCGTGGCGGAGAAGCCGTAGACGATGGTGGGCCCCTGGAGGGTCGATTGATACCAAGATCTGCACGTCGGCGGTGAGCGGTAGCCTTGGCAGGGTGCGCGTACGTGTCGAACAGACCGCTCTGCCGGGCATCGGCGTCCGTCACGACCTGATGACGGAGTCTGGGCGCCGGCTGGGCGTGGTCTCCCACCGCAACGGTCGGCGTGATCTCGTCCTCTACGATCCGGACGATCCCGACTCCTGCCAGGCTGACATTCCGCTGACCGACGACGAGGCGGAGGCGCTGGCCGACATCCTCGGCGCGTCGCTGATGCTTGGCCAGCTCTCCGGGCTGCGCGAGCAGGCCGCCGGGCTGCTGACCGAGCAGATCGCCATCACTGCCGGCTCGAAGTACGTCGGCCGGAAGCTCGGCGACACGAAGGCACGTACCCGCACGGGCGCCTCGATCGTGGCGGTGCTGCGTCACGGCGAGGTGATCGTCTCGCCGGATCCCTCCTTCCGCTTCGCCGCCGGTGACGTGGTGGTCGTGGTCGGGACCCGTCAGGGTCTCGACGGAGTGACCGCCATCCTCGCCGACAGTGACCCGGACGGCTGAGACCCGGATGCACGAGACGACAACTCTGCTCATCGAAGTCGGCGCGCTGCTGTTCCTGCTCGGCCTCCTCGGCCGGCTCAGCCGCCGGATCGGCCTCTCACCCATCCCGCTCTACCTGCTCGCCGGCCTGGCGTTCGGGCACGGCGGCCTGCTGCCGCTCAACGCCAGCGAGGAGTTCTTCGCCGTCGGTGCCGAGATCGGCGTGATCCTGCTGCTGGTGATGCTCGGCCTGGAATACTCGGCCGGCGAACTCGTCGGCAACCTGCGCGCCGCGGCGCCCGCCGGGCTGATCGACGGGCTGCTCAACGCGCTGCCTGGGGCGGCCTTCGCCATGCTGCTCGGCTGGGGCTGGGTCGCCGCGCTGGTGCTCGCCGGCATCACCTGGGTCTCCTCGTCCGGCGTGATCGCCAAGGTGCTCGGCGACCTGGGCCGGCTCGGTAACCGGGAGACCCCGGTCGTCCTGTCGGTCCTGGTGATCGAGGACCTGGCCATGGCGTTCTACCTGCCGCTGGTCACGGCGGTGCTGGCCGGCACCGGCCTGCTCGGCGGCGGGATCGCGCTCGCCGTCGCGGTCGGCACCGTGCTGCTGGTCCTGATGGTGGCCATCCGGTACGGCAACGTCATCTCCACCGCCATGTCGGCGAAGGACCCGGAGGCGCTGCTGCTCGGGGTGCTCGGGGCGACCCTGCTGATCGCCGGCCTCGCGGCCAAGCTCCAGGTGTCGGCGGCGGTCGGCGCGTTCCTGGTCGGCATCGCGATCTCCGGCCCGGTGGCGCACCACGCGACCCAGCTGCTCACCCCACTGCGGGACCTCTTCGCGGCCGTGTTCTTCGTCTTCTTCGGCCTGGTCACCGACCCGCGCGACATTCCCCCGGTGCTCCTGCCGGCGCTCGCGCTGGCCGTGGTCACCATGGCGACGAAGACCCTCACCGGTTACCTGGCCGCGCGCCGCGCCGGCATCGCCGAACCCGGTCGCTGGCGGGCCGGTCTGGCGCTGGTGCCGCGCGGTGAGTTCTCCATCGTCATCGCGGGGCTCGCGGTGGCCGCCGGCAGCGTCGAGCCGGAGCTGGCGGCGCTCGCCACGGCGTACGTGCTGATCACGGTGGTGACCGGGCCGATGCTGGCGAGAATGCCGGACTTCGACTGGTTCAAGGGCTGGCTGCGCCGCCGGGCGGCGATCCAGCGGGCGCAGCCGGCACCCGTGCCGGACTGACCGCCGTCGCTGTCCGGGGCCCGGTCGACCGTACGGTCGGCCAGGTCGTGGGCCAACGGTTGCCGAATTGCTGCCGCCAGGGTCTACCGCTGGTCACCGATACCGCGTTACCGTGTCGCCCCAGCAGGCAGGGCTCGCGGATGGCCGGCGCCTCCGCGGCGGATTCGGAAGGTTGGCCGGTGAGCGTGCAGGAGTCGACGTTCCACGGCTTCGCCAATCCCGTCGATCCGACGCCGGCGGAGTTGCGGGCCTGGGCCTACCAGCCCGACTCGGTGCCGTTGACCTCCATGCCGCCGGACTGGGATCTGCTGGTCTCCGGCGACCGGCTGGTGACGACGCTCTTCGACCTGGCGATGGACCCGGCCTGCCCGGCCCGCCGCTTCGCGCTGCACTGCCTCTACATCTACGCCGCCGACGGCATCCGGACGAACTTCCGCGCCCACCCGAAGCGGCGGTTCCGGAAGCTGGTTGAGCAGGCCGAGAAGACCGGCGACGACCTGATGCGCACGTGGGCGCACAACAGCCGGGTGCTGCTGGCCCGGCCCGAGCTCTTCGTCTACCGCGAGTGGTGCGAGGGCGGCCTGGTCCGGGAAAACCGCCGCATCGGCTGACCCGGCCGCGCCTCCGGCCCGCCCACCTGGTACGACATGCGGGCCGGGACCCCCCGTGGGTCCCGGCCCGCATGTCGGCGTACCGGCCAGGTCGACCGGTCAGCCCCGCTTCCAGTGGCGCGCGTCGTCCCGCCCCTTGTCGATGCCGTGATCGACCTGGTCGGCGAACCGCCCCTCCTTGACCCTGTCCGCGAAACGGCTCGCGATCTTGTCGAACCCCTCCCGGACGTTCTCGGCCACCTTCTCGAGCCGCTCCTCCGCCTGCTCGGCCGCCTTCTTCACCGGTTCGGCCATCGCCCCCCCCTAGCGCCCGCGATAGGTCCGGATTGAGCGGCTATCGCGTCAATTGCCACAGTAACGGAGCCGGCCCGGTCCGCGCCGGGGAACCGGCGGGCGGACCGGGCCGGGAGACGGCCTCCGGCGTACGGGTCAGCGCTCGGTGTTCCGGCGGGGCCGCCAGACCACCAGGGCGGTGGAGGTGCGGTTGGTGGGGACCAGGTCGCGGCCGGGGAAGGGGGCCAGTGACTCCAGTTCCGCGATCCGGCGGTACGCGGCGTCCAGTTCCGCCTCCAGCCGGGCCACCCGCTGCTGCGCCTGCTCCAGCAGCCGCTCCAGGCCGATGATCCGCTTGACGCCGGCCAGGTTGATCCCGTCGTCCTGGCTGAGCCGCTGCACCTCGCGCAGCAGCACCACGTCCCGGACGCTGTACCGGCGGCCGCCACCGGCCGCCCGGCCGGCCTGCACCAGGCCCAACCGGTCGTACTGGCGCAGGGTCTGCGGGTGCATCCCCGCCATCCGCGCCGCCACCGAGATCATCAGCACCTTGGCCTCGTAGGCAGGGTGGTCCGAGCCGACGAACTCGTCCGACATCCCACTCACCTCCGCGTGCACTCCACCGGCTAACTGAACCGACGCACCCGTGCGTCGAGATGTTCCCGGGCGGCCGGCGGAGTCTGCTCGGCGAAGATCTCCAACGCCTTGCGCGCCTCGTCCGACACCCGAGCGGGCACCACCACGTCGAGGGTCACCAGCAGGTCACCCGCCCGCCCGTCGCGGCGGACCACCCCCTTGCCCCGGGCCCGCAGGATCCGGCCACTCGGCGTACCCGGCGGCACCCGCAGGGTCACCGCGCCGTCGAGCGTGGGTACCCGCAGATCGGTCCCAAGCACCGCCTCCGTGAACGTGATCGGCACAGTCAGGGTCAGGTCGTCACCGGTGCGCCCGAACAGCTCGTCCGGCCGCACCTTGACGTGCACGTACAGGTCGCCCGCCGGACCGCCCCGCTCGCCGGGCTCGCCCCGCCCGGGCAGCCGGATCCGCTGGCCGTCAGCCACCCCGGCGGGAAACCGGACGTTCAGCGTGCGGGTCTTGGTGACCCCGCCCGTGCCCAGGCACTCCGGGCACTTCTCCTCGACGATCGTGCCTACGCCCTGACAGTTGCGGCACGGCTCGGAGAAGCTGAACGACCCCTGGTTGCGGGTGGTCATCCCGGCCCCGTGGCACACCGGGCAGGTGCGTGGCTCGGTGCCGGGCTTGGCGCCGCTGCCGTGGCAGGTGTCGCAGACCCCGGGGGCGCGCAGCGTCAGCGGCAGGGTCACGCCGCGGACCGCGTCGCCGAAGTCGAGCGCCACCTCCGCCTCGACGTCCCGGCCGCGCGCCGGGCCACGGGGCGCGGCGGCACCGCCGCCACCACCCGAGAAGATCGAACTGAACAGGTCCTGGAAGCCGGCGCCGCCGAAGCGCCGCTCCCCGCCGGCAGCCGCGCCGCCGAACAGGTCGGAGACGTCGAACGGCATGCCGCCGGGCTGGCCGGCGCCACGGGCGTTGCGCCGGAACGCGCCCGAGCCGAAGAGGGAGCGCATCTCGTCGTACTCGCGGCGTTTGGCGTCGTCGCCGAGCACCGCGTACGCCTCGGAGACCGCCTTGAAGCGCTCCTCGGCCTTCGGGTCGCCGGGGTTGTGGTCCGGGTGCGAATCCCGCGCCAGCTTCCGGTACGCCTTCTTGATCTCGTCAGCGGAGGCGGCCTTCTGCACGCCCAGTACGGCGTAGTAGTCCTTCTCGATCCAGTCCTTGGAACTCACCGGTCCACCCCCTTCCCCACCTGCTCCGGCCGTCCCGCCCGCCGGTGTTCGGCGGGCGGGACGCTCCGGTCACTGGTTCGCACCACTTACTCGGGGTCGGCGACCGCGACCAGCGCCGGCCGCAGCAGCCGCTCGCCGATCTGGTAGCCCCGACGCATCACCTGTACGCAGGTGGGCTCGGTGACCTCGGCCGAGGTCTGGTGCGCCACCGCCTCGTGCCGGGTCGGGTCGAACGGGTCACCCTGCTCGCCGAACGGGGTCAGCCCGAACTTGCCGAGCGCGGTGGTGAGCTGCTCGGCCACCGTGCCGAACGGGCCCACCAGGTCGCCGTGCTCGCGGGCCCGGTCCAGGTCGTCGAGGATCGGCAGCAGCGCGGCGAGCACCGCGCCGGTCGCCTGCTCGGTGACCAGACCCCGGTCCCGGTCCACCCGCTTGCGGTAGTTGGCGTACTCCGCCGACACCCGCTGCAGGTCCCGGGTCCGCTCGTCGAGCTCGGCGCGCAGCGCCTCCAGCTCCGCGCCGAGCGGGGCACTGCCGTCCGCCGGCTGCGCCGGCGCGTCCACCACCGGCGGGCCGGCCGACGCCGGAGTCTCCGCCGTGCCGGCCTCGACCTCGATCTCGTCGACGACGACCTCGGCCTCCTCGACCAGCCCTTCGGCCGGAACGTCCGACCCGGCGTCGGCGGCGGTCGCGGCCGGCTCGCCGCTCTCCTTGATCTTGCGGTTGTTGCGGATGACGACCCGCGGCCCGTCGCCGGCCTGCTCGGCGGGCGCGGAGCCACCCGGCGCCGACCCGGTGGCGGCCGGGTCGGCGGCTCGTGGCTTCTCCGTCATGCGGTTACCCCATCCCTCTGCCTGGAGCTCGTCTCGCCGGGCACAAGGTCACTTCTTGTCCTCGTCCACGATCTCCGCGTCGACCACGTCGTCGGCGCCACCGGCCTGCGGGCCGCCGGCCTGCGCGCCACCGGTCGCACCGGCACCCGCACCGGCCTCGCCCGGCTGCTGCTCGGACTGCTGCGCGTAGAGCAGCGAACCGGCCTGCTGGGAGACCTGCGCCAGCCGCTCGTGCGCCGACTTGATCTTCTCGATGTCCTGACCACCGAGCGCGCCACGCAGCTCGCCGAGCGCCTCGTTGATCTGGTCACGGGACTCCGACGGGAGCTTGTCGCCACTCTCGGCCAGGAACTTCTCGGTCTGCCACTGCAGCGCCTCGGCCAGGTTGCGGGTCTCGGCCTCCTCGCGGCGGCGCTTGTCGTCCTCGGCGTGCTCCTCCGCGTCCCGGCGCATCCGCTCGATGTCATCCTTCGGCAGCGAGGAGCCGCCGGTGATCGTCATCTTCTGCTCCTTGCCGGTGCCCAGGTCCTTCGCGTGGACGTTCACGATGCCGTTCGCGTCGATGTCGAAGGTGACCTCGATCTGCGGGACGCCGCGGGGCGCCGGCGGGAGGCCGGTCAGCTCGAAGGTGCCGAGCTTCTTGTTGTAGGCCGCGATCTCGCGCTCGCCCTGGAACACCTGGATCAGCACCGACGGCTGGTTGTCGTCCGCCGTGGTGAAGACCTCGGAGCGCTTGGTCGGGATGGTGGTGTTGCGCTCGATCAGCTTGGTGAAGATGCCGCCCTTGGTCTCGATGCCCAGGCTCAGCGGGGTCACGTCGAGCAGCAGGACGTCCTTGACCTCGCCCTTGAGCACGCCGGCCTGCAGGGCGGCGCCGACGGCGACGACCTCGTCCGGGTTGACGCCCTTGTTGGGCTCCTTGCCGGTGAGCTGCTTGACCAGCTCGGTCACGGCCGGCATCCGGGTCGAGCCACCGACCAGGATCACGTGGTCGACGTCGGAGACCTTGATCCCGGCGTCCTTCACGGCCTGCTCGAACGGGCCCTTGCAGCGGTCGAGCAGGTCCTGCGTCATCCGCTGAAACTCGGCGCGGCTGAGGGTCACGTCCAGGTGCAGCGGGCCGGCGGCGCCGGCGGTGATGTACGGCAGGTTGATGTTGGTGGTGGTGGCGGCGGACAGCTCGATCTTGGCCTTCTCGGCCGCCTCGCGGAGCCGCTGGAGGGCCATCTTGTCCTGCGACAGGTCGATGCCGTGCTCGCCACGGAAGGTCTTCACCAGGTGGTCGATGACGCGCTGGTCCCAGTCGTCGCCACCGAGGTGGTTGTCACCGCTGGTCGACTTGACCTCGATGACGCCCTCGGCCAGCTCCAGCAGCGACACGTCGAAGGTGCCGCCGCCGAGGTCGAAGACCAGGACGGTCTGCTCCTTGGAGCCCTTGTCCAGCCCGTACGCCAGGGCGGCCGCGGTCGGCTCGTTGACGATCCGCAGCACGTTGAAGCCGGCGATCTCACCGGCCTCCTTGGTGGCCTGGCGCTGACCGTCGTTGAAGTAGGCCGGGACGGTGATCACCGCGTCGGTGATCTGCTCGCCCAGGTACGCCTCGGCGTCGCGCTTGAGCTTCATCAGCGTGCGGGCCGAGATCTCCTGCGGGGTGTACTTCTTGCCGTCGATGTCGACGGACCAGTTGGTGCCGATCTCCCGCTTGACCGAGCGGATCGTCCGGTCCGGGTTGGTCACCGCCTGGCGCTTGGCGACCTCACCGACGAGCACCTCGCCGTTGCGGGCGAACGCGACGATCGACGGGGTCGTCCGCGAGCCCTCCGCGTTGGCGATGACGGTGGGCTCACCGCCCTCCAGGACGCTGACGCAGGAGTTCGTCGTGCCGAGGTCGATACCGACCGCACGTGCCATCTTCGCTTCCTCGCTTCGTAACGTTGAGCAGGTGACGGGCGGCCGCTGAGCTGGTCAGCGGGCGTGGCCCGCAGGCACCCCACCACAAGTTGAGTGGACTTGGCTCAATAGTGCCACGCCCTCGTCGATCGTCAAGTCGAGGTTGAGCGAACCCGACGCAACCCGCCGATGCTACCGATCGGTTGTCTTCCCTTGCGTCGGTCGGGCACGCTTTAGCGGTGACGACGCACGGCGATCCCGCCACCCAGCCCGGCGCGCCCGCCGTCGCAGCCCGCACCGGCACCACCGACGCCGGGGAGGAACCGCCCGCCACCACCGGGGACGACGGCCTGCCCGCCGCGCTGACCGGCCTGCGGGCCGCGATCGAGGCGGCCCGGTTCCCGCTGGTCCTGCCGTCGGCCGAGCCGGCCCGGCGGGTCGGTGCCGGCCTCACCGACCAGCTCGACGACTACCTGCTGCCCCGGCTGCGCCGGCTCGACGCGCCGCTGCTGGTGGTGGTCGGCGGGTCGACCGGCGCAGGCAAATCGACCCTGGTCAACAGCCTGGTGCAGGCGCGGGTCAGCGCCGCCGGGGTGCTCCGCCCGACCACCCGCTCCCCGGTGCTGGTCTGCAACCCCGCCGACGCCGCCTGGTTCCGCCAGGGCGAGCTGCTGCCCGGCCTCACCCGCACCAACGAGCCCAGCGAGGACCCGCGCACCCTGCACCTGGTCACCGCCCCGGCGCTGCCGGCCGGGCTGGCCTTCCTCGACGCTCCCGACATCGACTCGGTGGTCGACGCCAACCGGGCCCTCGCCAACCAGCTCCTCGCCGCCGCCGACCTCTGGCTCTTCGTCACCACCGCCGCCCGGTACGCCGACGCGGTGCCCTGGGAGCTGCTGCGCAGCGCCCGGGCCCGGGGCGCGGTGATCGCCATGGTGCTGGACCGGGTACCCCCGGAGGCCGCCGACGAGATCGCCGCCCACCTCTCCGAGATGCTCGCCGAGCAGGAACTCGGCTCGGCCCCGCTCTTCGTGCTGCCCGAGACCTGGGTCGACGGGCAGGGGCTGCTCCCCGACCGGGTCACCGCGCCGCTGTCCACCTGGTTCGCCCGGCTGGCCGCCGACGCCGACGCCCGGGCCACCGTGGTCCGGCAGACCCTTGACGGGGCGCTCGCCGCGCTGCACCCCGCGGTCGACGGGCTGGCCGACGCCGCCGACGAGCAGGTGGCCGCCGCCGACGCGCTGGACGAGCGGGTCCGGGCCGCGTACCGGGGGGCGCACCGGACGGTGGAACACGGGCTCGCCGACGGCCGGCTGCTCCGTGGCGAGGTCCTCGCCCGGTGGCAGGAGTTCGTCGGCACCGGCGAGTTCTTCCGCACCCTGGAGGCCCGGATCGGGCGGCTGCGCGACCGGATGGTGGCCGCCGTCACCGGCCGCCCCGCCCCCGCAGCCGAGCTGCGCAGCGCGATCGAGTCCCAGCTGGTGACCCTGCTGCGCGGAGTCGCCGCGGAGGCGGCGGAGCACGCGTACACCGGGTGGAAGGCGCACCCCGCCGGGGCGGCACTGCTCGAACCGGCGCTCGCCCATCCCTCCGCCGACCTGCCCGAGCGGGCCGAGCGGCTGGTCCGCGACTGGCAGCGCGGCGTGTTGGAACTGGTCCGCGCCGAGGGCGGCGACAAGCGCTTCGTGGCCCGCACCGCCGCGTACGCCGTCAACGCCACCGGGCTCGCCGTGATGATCGCCGTGTTCGCCTCGACCGCGTTCATCCCCACCGGGCTGGAGGTGGCCACCGGGGCCGGCACCACGGTCGCCGCGCAGACCGTGCTCCAGGCGATCTTCGGCGACCAGGCGGTGCGTACGCTCGCCACCAGGGCCCGAGCCGACCTGCTGGACCGGGTGCGGGCCCTGCTGGACGCGGAGGCCGCCCGCTACCTGGCCCGCACGGAGGCCGCCCGGCCCCCGGCCGTTTCCGCCGAGGCCCTGCGCCGGGCCGCCGGCCGGGTGGAGATCGCGCGGCACCGCAGCGAACTCACCGACACGGACGCCGCAGCCCTTCCCGGAGCCGGAGGCGGGCAGCGGTGAGCAACGTCGTCGGGCGGATCTGCGAGGCGTTCCGTGGTGAGCAACGGGTGGACGCCGACGGCCTGGTCAACCGGCTGGAGGCGGTCCGCCGGTTCCTCCGCGTGGCCGACGGCCGCCTGCCAGACGCCCAGCTCGTGCCCGCTCACACGCTGGTCGAACGGGCCGGCACCCGGCTGGCGCTCTCCCGCGACCACACCGTGGTCGCCCTCGCCGGCGCCACCGGCAGCGGCAAGTCGAGCCTGTTCAACGCCCTCGCGCGGCTGGAACTCTCGCCGGTCGGGGTGCGCCGCCCCACCACCGGGGTCACGCACGCCTGCGTCTGGGGCCCGCTCGACGGCGGCACCCGGCTGCTCGACTGGATCGGCGTGCTGCCCCGGCACCGGTTCGTCCGGGAGAGCGCGCTGGACGGCGGCGACGAGTCCGCGCTGCACGGGCTGATCCTGCTCGACCTGCCCGACTTCGACTCGGTGCAGCGGACCCACCGGCTGGAGGTGGACCGCCTGCTCGGGCTGGTCGACTTGGTGGTCTGGGTGGTCGACCCGCAGAAGTACGCCGACCGGGTGATCCACACCAGCTACCTGCGCGAGTTCCACCGGCACCGGGACGTCACGCTGGTCGTGCTCAACCAGGCCGACCGGCTGCCGCCGGCCGAGCTGCCCCGGGTGCTGGCCGACCTGCGCCGGCTGCTCGACGCCGACGGGCTGGACGGCGTACCGCTGCTGGCCACCACCGCGATCGAGCCGACCGGCATGGTGGGGCTGCGGGAGGCGCTGGAGCGGGCGGTGGTCGAGCGGCAGGCCGCGCTGCGCCGGCTGCAGGGCGACCTCGACACCGTGGTCGCCGGGCTCGCCGAGCTGGCCGGCACGGCGGAGCCGCCCATCGGGCCGGACGGCACGGCGGTCACCGAACTGAACCGGGCCCTGGCCGGCGCGGCCGGCGTGCCGGCGGTGGCCGAGGCGGTCGAGCAGGCGTACCGGCACCGGGCGGGGGCGGCGACCGGCTGGCCGGTGGTCCGCGGTTGGCGGCGGTTGCGGCCCGACCCGCTACGCCGGCTGCACCTGCCGGGCCCGGCGGGCGCGGGCGACGACCCGGCGGAGAGCCTGGTGGCGGCAACCTCGGTGCCCGACCCCACCGCCGCGCAACGCTCCGCGCTGGGGCTGGCGGTCAGGTCTGTGGCCGACCGGACAGGCGGCGAACTGCCCGCCGCCTGGGGGGCCGCGGTGACCGCTGCCGCGCGGTCCCGCCTCGGTGACCTGCCGGACGCTCTGGACCGGGCGGTCGCCGGCACCGACCTGGGGATGGCCCGCCGGCCGCTGTGGTGGCGTCTCGTCGGTGGGCTCCAGTGGCTGGTGATGCTGGCCGCGCTGGCCGGGCTCGGCTGGCTGGCGCTCGGCTACGCGCTGCGCGCCCTCGGCCTCCCGGCGCTGGACAACCCGACCGTCGGCGAGGTGCCGCTGCCCGCCCTGCTGCTGCTCGGCGGGCTGCTCACCGGCCTGCTGGTCGCCGCGGTCACCAGGCCGGCCGTCCGGTGGGCGGCGCGACGCGCCCGGCGGCGCGCCGAGCAGCGGCTCACCGCCGCGGCCGCCGCGGTCGGGGAGGAGTACGTGCTCGGCCCGGTGCAGACCGTGCTCGCCTCCTACGCCGACGCGCGGGCCGCGCTGCGCGCCGCCGCCGCCCGCTGACCCGTCCCGATGCCCGACGCGCCTGCGTCCCGGCTGTTCCCGCCGCGGCGGCGGCGTAGGGTCGACGCATGGCCACACCGCTGACCCCCTACGACGCGGTCCTGCACGCCGCACGCGACGTGACCAAGCTCGACAACGCCCTCGACGCCGAGATGCTCGGCGCGGCGTTGCTCGGCAGCGTCTACGCGGTCGCCGAGACCGACCGCGAGGCCGCCGTCCGGGAGTTCGTGGCCGGCTTCCTCGCCGCCACCTCCCGCCGCCGCGCGGCCGCGGCGACCACCATCCGCTCGGTCTTCGCCGCGCTGGTGCCCGACGCCGACGGCGCCGCCCGGGTCCGCCCCGGCACCGCCGCCCCGGCGTGGTCCGGCCAGCTCGGCAAGGTCCACCTCACCGGCTGCTGGTCCTACGGCGACGTGTACGGGGACCAGACCTCCTACCTCGCCACCTTCGCGTACGACGATCCGGCCGGTGGGCCGGAGCACGCGCTGGTGGCCCTGGTCGACCACAACATCGGCATCACCAAGGACGTCTTCGTCGGCGGCCCGGCCGCCCGGATCCTCGCGCAGGTTCGGCAGATGTGCGCCGGCGACGAGCTGACCTGGTTCCGGGAGGAGAAGCCGGCCCGGATGCACGGCGAGGTGACCCGGCACCTGGCGGTCACCGACGACCTCGGCGAGCTGCCCGGGGAGGGCTCGCTCGCCACCGACCGGGCCCTGGTCGGGGCCCGGCTGGCGCTGCTGCCCACCGGCGCGGTCGCCGCCCGGGTGGCCGAGCCGCTCACCGCCGCCGAACGTACCGAGCTGGTCCGGCGGTTCCTCGCCGCGCCGGAGGCGGCCCGGTTCGGGCTGGACACCATCGACGGCGGGGAGTTGGCCTCCCTGCACTTCTGCCTCAGCCTGCTGCTGGACCACGCGGCCAGCTTCCCGGACGCCGACGCGACGCGGTGGAGCCCGACCGTGGCCGGGCTGTTCCTGCTCGACTGGGTGCACCGGCGGGCCGTGCTGGACATGGACGACGCCGCGATGCTGCCCCGGGTGCTGCGCGGCTGGGCCGCGTACGGCGCCCGCAAGCGTGGCCTGCCCGAGCAGGCGGCGGCGGAGACCGACGCGGCGATCGAGGAGATGGTGCCCGAGTTCGCCCGCCTCTACAGCACCGGCGAGCGGCGCAGCCCGGCCACCGCCGCGGTGGCGCAGCTGATGGCCGACGGCGTCGACCCCGACGATCCAGCCGCCCTCGACGCCTGGATCGAGGCGAACCGCCACCGCCTCGCCGACGACGGCGCCTGACGGCCCGCTCCGCCCGACCCTCATCGATCACGAGGTTGGCGGCGCCGGTCTCGGCCGCCGCCAACCTCGTGATCACGCTCTGTGCTGGTGCTCAGGGTTCGATCAGGGTGAGCCGGCGGGGGGCGACGCCGACCGTCACCCGCTGCCCCCACCCGAGCGACAGCCGGTCCAACTCCAGGCCGTCGGCGAAGGCCACCAGCCCGTCGGACTCGGCGACCAGCTCCAATGTCGCGCCGCCGGTCAGCTGACCGGACGTCAGGGACACCCCGGTGACCGGGGACGGCCACGCCTCCCGGACGAACCAGCAGAGTGCCTCCTCCGCCGGGGCGGGCGGTCGCGGCGCGCCCGGACGGTCGCGCGCGATGGACGCACACCAGCCGGTCGCCCCCGTACCGCTGCCGATCACCACCCCGGAGGAGGAGTGCCGTTCCCGCCGGTCCCGCCCGCCGTCGCCCACGGTGAGCAGGTAGCGGGCGGACTGGTGGGAGGCGTGCCCGACGTACACCTCGTTGAGGCCGACCAGCTCCTGACCGTCGTCGAGGACGGCGCGGACCATGGTCCGGGCGGCGGCCCGGGCCACGCCCGCCGCGACCGCCGGCAGCAGCTCGGCCAGCGACCCGGCACGGTGCCGGACCAGCACCCCGGCGTTGCGTCCCGGCTCGGGGTCCACCCCGATCACCGGCTGCCCGGCCAGGTACTTGGCGACGTTGGCGACCAGGCCGTCCGGGCCCACCGCGACCACGATGTCCTCGGGTCCGAAGAGGAACCGGGGCAGGTCGGCGCGGTCGACGCTGCCCCGACGCCAGTCCCCCGGCACCGCCGCGCCGACCGCGGTCAGCGCCGCCTGGCCAGCCTCGTGCCGGTCGACCACCTCGGCCAGGTCGCGGCCCCGCTCGCGCAGGTACCAGGCGGCGGCCGCCCGGGTGCCGTGCCGCGCCAGCAGCTCATCCAGCTCGCTGCGCCGGCTCACCACCACGACGCGCGGAGTCAGGGTGCCGCTGGCCACGACGCCGGACCGACCGGCGGTCGCCGCGATCACCCCGACCGCCGGGCCGGACCGGGCCCGATCGACGCCGCCCGGCCGGCCACCCGTTTCCCCGCGGCGCCTCATCGGGCCGGAGCCAGTCGGGCCAGCAGGTCCGACAGCAGGTCGGGGGTGACCGTAAGCTGACCGATCTGCGGCAGCTGGCCGGCGAGGTCGCGGACCGTCAGGGCGCGCAGCACCTCCGGCGGCAGGTCGGCGTACGCGGCGAGCTTCGCCGCCTCGGCCTCCGCCTCGGCGTGGCCGACCGCGCGCACCTGGTCGGCCTTCGCGGCGGCCAGGATCCGCTCCTTCTCGGCCTCGGCGGCGGCCAGCACCCGGGCCCGCTCGGCGGCGGCGGCGTTGGCGACCTTCTCCCGTTCGGCCCTGCCCTGCGCGGCGGCGAGCTCGGCGGCGGCGTCCAGTTCGACCTTGCGCCGTGAGTTCGCCCCGTGCTGCTCGACCAGCTGCTGCTCGCGCCGGGCCAGCTCGATCTTGTTCTGCAGCTCGTTCTCGGCGATCGACCGTTCCTGCTCGACCGCCTGCGCCCGCCGGGCGTACGTGGCCCGGTCGGCCTCCACCTGCACCGCCTCCCGGGTCGGTGTCTGCAACGCGCGCTCCAGTTCGGGCTCCGGACGGATGGCGACCACCCGGGCGCTCATCACCGCGACACCCACGTCGGCGAGCCTCGGCTCGGCCGCCAGCGCGGCGGAGACCGCCTCCCGCACCGGTGCGACGGTGGTCAGCGCCTGCGCCAGTGGCACCCGGGCGAGCAGGTCGAGGGCGGGCTGCTGGGCCAGCTCGGCGAGGAGGGTGGCCACCTGGTCCAGCGGGCGGGATCGGGCCTTGCCAGTGCCCGGGTCGACCGAGAAGTCGAGCCGGTTGGCGGCGAGCGCCGGATCGGCCACCCGGTAGGTCACCGTGGCCTGCACGGTGATGTCGGCGAAGTCGCCGGTGCGGGCGTGGAAGAGCAGGGGCAGCTCCCGGTCGTCCACCGGTACCTCGCTCAGCACCGCGTGGAGCGGCCGGTACCAGAAGGATTGTCCCGTCCCCTCCCGTCGTACCCGGCCCTTCACGTGCAGCCGTACCCAGCTGGTCGGCGTCCCGCGCAGGTGGCGCAGGAAGAACCGCCTGGTCACATCGGCCATGATCCTCGACCTCCCCTTTTCGTCATGAGGACGATAATTGCTCTGATAGGTTGTCGTCAAGGTGGTGATAAAGAGATGGCCGAGTACCCACCCTTCGCGGTGACCGTCGACCTGGTCGTGCTCACCGTCCGGTCCGACGAGCTGGCCGTGCTGCTGGTCCGGCGCGGCGTCGAACCGTACCGGGGGCGGTGGGCGCTGCCCGGCGGCTTCGTCGGCATCGACGAGGATCTGCCCGACGCGGCCGTCCGCGAGCTGACCGAGGAGACCGGCCTCGCCGAACCGGCCGGGCACCTGGAGCAGCTCGCCACGTACGGACGGCCGGGCCGCGACCCGCGTGGCCGGGTGGTCACCGTGGCCTGGCTGGCGCTGCTACCGGACCTGGGCTCCCCGGTCGCCGGCACCGACGCCGCCTCGGCGGACTGGCTGCCGGTCACCCGCCTCGCCCCCGGGCAGCTCGCCTTCGACCACGAGCGGATCCTGACCGACGGGGTGGAACGGGCCCGGGCCAAGGTGGAGTACACCCCGCTCGCCACCGCGTTCTGCCCACCCGAGTTCACCGTGGCGCAGCTACGCGCGGTCTACGAGACCGTCTGGGGCACCCGCCTCGACCCCCGCAACTTCCACCGCAAGGTGACCGGTACTCCCGGCTTCGTGGAGCCAATCGGCCGCTCCACCGAGGGGGAGCGCGGTCGCCCGGCTCAACTGTTCCGCCGTGGCCCCGCCACGCTGCTCCACCCCCCGATGCTCCGCCCGTCCTGACCGCGCTCCGACCCGCTCGCGGCGAGCCTCCGGCACCTGCGGGGGTTGCGGGGTCTGCGGGGTCTGCACCCCGGAGGCACCGTTCACGAGACCCGCGGGCAGCCGCCGCGCCACCGGTGCCACGACCGGACGGAGCAGGAGGTGCTCCTGTCGAGCTGCCCCGTCCATGCGACCGCAGGCATCGCGGGTGTATTCGGGCAGGCGAGCTGCGCGCATCCTCCCGAGCGCCTGGTCAGCGGCGCCGCCCATCCACGGGAGCCCCGACCCGGCCGCCACCCCCACGCGAGCAGCCCCGACAACAGCACCCCCAGGCGAGCAGGCCGGCAAGGCCGCCCATCCACGCGAGCAGCCCGACAGCGGCACTGCCCCATCCATGCGGGCAGCTCGACAGGGCACGCGCAGGATCACCGGCCGGCCCGAAGCCAACCCACCGGCGGCGGACCGCGCCCACCCCACCACCTGCGGCGCCAGGTCAGCGGAGGGTGGCGAAGACGGCAGTCGCGATCAGGCCGCCGAGCAGCCCGCCGGCGAGCACCTGGGCGGGCGTGTGGTCCCGCAGCCGCACCCGGGACCAGCCGACCACCAGCAGCAGCGGCGCGGTGACGAGCAGCCGGACGCCGAAGGTCAGCACCAGGACGACCACCGTACCGGCGGCCACCGCCGAGTGGATCGACATCTTCCACCGGTGGCTCACCGCCACCGCGACCGCCAGGCCGGCCACCCCGGCGGCGGCCAGGGCCAGCACCGGGCGGGGCGCACCGAGCGCGGCGAGCAGGGCGAGCCCGGCGGCGACCGAGCAGAGCCCGATGAGCAGCGGTACGCGGCGCTGCTCGCGGAGACCGACGTGGTGGTCGGTGAGCCGTCCCCGGCGCACCCCACCGACGATGTACGCGAACGGGATCCCGCTGACGAACAGGGTGGCGAGCAATCCCCAGGCCAGCCCGTGCGCACCCCGGGCGCTGTGCCAGGCCACGGCCATCGTGAGCAGGGAGACCAGGACGGCGGGGGCGGTCAGCTCGGTGACCAGCCGGGCGACCCGCAACCCCGGACCCGGACGCGGCGCGGCGCCCGGACCACCGGCCGAGCCGGCACCCCCACCGCCCTTTCCGCTC
>NZ_POUB01000102.1 GCF_003236335.1 Micromonospora deserti | reverse complement strand
CCACCCCACCCCCGGCCGGGTGGCGACCGCCGGTGCACCTGCAGCCGGTGCCACCCCGGCGGCTTCCGCCGCAGGACATGGTCCGGTTGGACGCGGCCGAGCAGCGGGCGCAGCGGCTGACCTACGGCATCGGCGCGGTGGCCGGGGTGGTGCTGGTGATCCTGGTCTGCCTGCTCTGCTCGCGGCTGGTCTTCTGACCCGCCCCCGTGCTCGGGAACTCCTCCGGCCCGGGCCGGGTGCCGGCGTGGCCCGCCGGCCGTCGGTCAGAGCGTGTTGCCCCAGACCGCCTCGGCGCCCGAGTGCCCGGTGAGGTAGACGTAGACGAGGCTGGCCACCGCCAGCGCCAGCACCGCGACCGACAGCGCCGGGGTCACCCAGTACGGCAGCTTCGGCACCCGGGGGTGTCCGCTGGTCACCACGAGCAGCACCAGAGCCGCGATCCCGAGCGGCAGGGTGTAGCGAAACAGCAGGTCGCCGTACCGGGAGTGCTCGAAGATCTGCTCGACGATTGGACCCTGCAGGCCCCGGGCGACGAACACGTCGGTCAGCGCCTCGCCGGACTGGACCGCCACGAAGGCTGTCACCGGGCCCACCACGGCCAGGATCGCCACCGCCCAGTCCAGCCGGGACCGGAACCGCGGCAGCGCCACGTACGCGGCGGACAGCAGCGCCAGCAGCGGTACGAAGACCACCACCGCGTGCACCACCAGCGCGTGCGCCGGCAGACCCAGGATCTCCTTGAACATCGACACCTCCGGCAGAACGCGGTCGCGGGATGCCAGCGTACGATGCGCCGGTCGGACCGCCCAGGCTCTCATCGGGGCACACGCACCCCGCCCCGGTCCGGTTCACGCGTTTCGGCAGATCCGGCCTGTGGTCGTGACCACCCTGCGCCCCAGCTCGGTTGTCGGCCCCCGGTCCGCGTGCTGTCATTGGCAGATGTCCAGTGGCGAGGAGCTGCTCCGGTCGAAGGGCCTGCGGGTCACCCGACCGCGCCTCGCCGTGCTCGACGTGCTGGCCGCCGGCGGTCACCTCGAGGTGGACGAGATCACCCGCCGGGTACGCGAACGCCTCGACTCCGTCTCCACCCAGGCCGTCTACGACGTGCTGGGCGCGCTCTCCCGGGCCGGCCTGTCCCGCCGGATCGAGCCGGCCGGCAGTCCCGCCCGCTACGAGGCCCGGACCGGCGACAAC
This sequence comes from Micromonospora deserti, assembly GCF_003236335.1. Classification (GTDB taxonomy): domain Bacteria; phylum Actinomycetota; class Actinomycetes; order Mycobacteriales; family Micromonosporaceae; genus Micromonospora; species Micromonospora deserti. Next base: position 18,172 of record NZ_POUB01000102.1, on the reverse strand, counting down.
CACCACCACGTGGTCTGCCGCGGCTGCGGCGAGATCGCCGACATCGACTGCGCGGTTGGCAGCGCCCCCTGCCTGGACCCGGACATCGACCACGGCTTCGAGGTCGACGAGGCGGAAGTGACCTTCTGGGGCCTCTGCCCGACCTGCCAGGCCCGCCGCACCGCCGACGACTGACGGCCCCCGCGCCGTCCCCGGGCGTGGCACCCTTGGTCGGGTGGACTCCGATGACCTCGGCCTGTTCGGACCGGGTTCGGTCACGTGGAAGGTGCACGAGGAGCCGATCCTGATCGTCGCCGGCCTGCGTTCGCTCTACCTGCAGGCGCTGCACCCCCGGGCGATGGCCGGAGTCGCGCAGAACAGCAACTACCGCTCCGACGCCTGGGGCCGCCTGGTCCGCACCGCCACCTATGTGGGGATCACCGTCTACGGCACCACCGCCGAGGCGGAGGCGGCCGGGCAGCGGCTGCGCCGGCTGCACGCCCGGATGCGGGCGGTCGACCCGTCCACCGGCGAGCGGTTCCGCATCGACGAGCCGGACCTCCTGCTCTGGGTGCACGTCACCGAGGTGGAGTCCTTCCTCGACACGGCACGCCGGGCCGGGCTGCCGTTGACCGCCGACGAGGTCGACGGCTACTACACCGAGCAGCGGCGCGCCGCCGCTCTGGTCGGCCTGGATCCGGCCGACGTGCCGGGCACCGCCGCCGAGGTGGCGGAGTACTACCGGCAGGTCCGCCCCCAGCTGCGGATGACCCGTCAGGCGGCCGAGACCGCGCTCTTCCTCACCGCCCCGCCGTTCCCGTGGAAGCTCGGCCTGCCCGCCCGGATCGGGCTCAACCTCGGGCCGCCCAGGTGGGCGTACCTCGGCATCGCCGGCACCGCGCTGGCGCTGCTGCCGGCCTGGGCCCGGCGGATGTACGGCGGCCTGGGCCTGCCGACCACGGCGCTCTCGGCCGACCTGACCGTACGGGCGCTCCGGCTGGCCCTCGCCGCGCTGCCCCGCCGCTGGCGGGAGGGGCCGTTGCAGCAGGCCGCGAAGGAACGCGCCGCCCGGCTCACCGGCACCCAGGATCGCCAGCCGAGCACCCACGGGCCCGCCCTGAGGCCGCAAGACCCCGAGCTGCCGCAACCCGGTTGACCCCGACGCCGGTCAGAGGGCTCAGTCCTGGACGGCGGGCGGCTCGGCGGGGCGGTCGACGGCCGCCCAGGGCTCCTTGCCCGGGGCCTGCGCCCCCGCCGGGCAGGTGCGCCGGTAGTCGCACCAGCCGCAGCGGGGGCCCGGCGTGGTCGGGAAGGCGTCGTCCGGGTCGGTGCCGTCGGCGACCGCCCGCTCGGCGGCCATGATGTCCCGCGCGGTGTCCTCGGCCCGGCTGACCTGCCGGGCCAGGGACTCGGCGGTGTGCTCGTGCGCGGCGACCGTGCCGCTGGGCAGGTGGTGCAGCTCGACCCGGCGGCACGGCCGGCGGAACACCCGCTCGGCGGCGTACGCGTAGAGGGCCAGCGCCTGCGAGCCGCGCGCGTCGTCGGCGTCCAGGCCGGTGCGGCCGGTCTTGTAGTCGACGATCACCAGCTCGGGGCCGGCCGGACCGGGACGCGAGTCGATCCGGTCGGCGCGGCCGTTGAACGCCAGCACCCCGGTCTTCACCGCGACCACCCGCTCCACACCGAGCGGGTCGACCCCCGGCTCCAGTGACTCGACGTAGGACTCGAGCCAGCCCAGCGCGCGGCGGTAGGCGGAGCGCTCCTGCTCGTCGTCCCGGTAGCCGTCCCGGACCCAGGTGCCCTTGAGCAGCGTGGCGAGCGCCTCCGGGCGGCGACGGTCGGGGGGCAGGGCGTACCAGTTCTTCAACGCCGTGTGCACGCTGGCGCCGAGGGAGTTGTGCGCCCAAGGCGGGCCCTTCGCTGGGGCGGGGCGGTCGACGTAGGAGTAGCGGTAGCGCCGCGGGCAGTCCGCGTACGCGCCGAGTTTGCTGGGGGTGCAGACGAAGAGCCGCTCCGGCATGCCCTCGAAGCCGAGCTGCTCGGGCTGCCCGTCGCGAGGGCGGGGGGCCCGCCCGCCGGCGGCGGAGGGTCGTCCGGCTGAAGAGGGGCGTCGCACCCCTGCGATCCTGCCATCCGACCCCGACAAACCCGGCGAGCGGTCAGCCCATGTTGACGTACTGGGTCACGAACGCGGCCACCGCGTCGGCGATGAGCTGCACCGCGATCGCGGCCAGCAGCAGGCCGGCGATCCGGGTCAGCACCTCGATCCCGCCCGGTCGCAGGACCTTGACGATCCCGCCGGAGAACCGGAGCACCACCCAGACCGCGAGCATCACCGCCACGATCGCGGCGGCGATCGCCGTGTAGTCGGGTAGGCCGTCGGCCTGCTGGACGAAGAGCATGGTCGCCACGATGGCGCCGGGGCCGGCGAGCAGCGGCGTGCCCAGTGGCACCAGCGCGATGTTCGAGGTGGTCTGCTGACTCGGGTCGTCGGCCTTACCGGTGAGCAGCTCCAACGCCACCAGTACGAGCAGCAGCCCGCCGGCGGCCTGGAGCGCCGGCAGGTCCACGTGCAGGTAGTCCAGCAGGGTCTGCCCGGCCACCGCGAAGATCACGATCACGCCGAGCGCCAGCGCGACGGCCTGCCAGGCCGCCCGGTTCCGGTCCCTGGCCGACAGCGGACCGGTCAGCGCGAGGAAGATGGGCATCATGCCGGGCGGGTCGACGATCACCAGAAGGGTCACGAAGACCTCGCCGAAGAGCTTGCCATCCACGTGATCAAGGTAGCCGCATGCCGGGAGATGGCAACGTGGATCAGCCGGAAGCGACCTCGATCACCCCGGCCGCCTCGGCGACGATCCGCTCGTACGACTCCTGGGCGGTGGTGAACGCGCCCAGCTGGACGGTCTTGTGCGTGCCGTGGAAATCCGACGAGCCGGTCACCAGCAGGCCGAGGTCGGCGGCCAGGGCGTGCACGTGCGCCCGCTCGGCCGGCGAGTGGTCCTCGTGGTCGGCCTCCAGCCCGGCGAGACCCACCGCCGCCAGCTCGGCGATCAGCTCGTCCGGCACGGTCCGCCCGCGCCGGGTGGCGCGCGGGTGGGCGAAGACGGGCACGCCGCCGGCCGCGCGGACCAGCCGGACCGCGTGGAAGACGTCGATGTCCTCCTTGGGCAGCCGGTAGCGCTCGCCGAGCCAGTCCGGGCCGAACGCCTCGGTCGTGGTCGCCACCAGCCCGGCCCGGATCAGCGCCTGCGCGATGTGCGGCCGGCCCACCGTCCCGCCGCCCGCCCCGGCCAGGATCTCCGGCCAGTTCACCTCGATCCCGTCGGCCCGCAGCAGCGCCACGATCCGCTCGCCCCGCTCCTCCCGGGCGGCGCGTACCCGGGCCAGCTCGGCGACGAGCTCCGGATGGTCCGGATCGAAGAGGTACGCCAGCAGGTGCAGCGGCACCGGCGGCTGCGCGCCGAACCACCGGCAGGAGAGTTCCGCGCCGCGGACCAGGCGGAGCCCGGTGGGCAGCGCCCGCACCGCCGGCGCCCAGCCGGCGGTGGTGTCGTGGTCGGTGATCGCCAGCACGTCCAGCCCGGCCGCCGCGGCCGCGCGCACCAACCCGGCGGGGCTGAGCGTGCCGTCGCTGGCGGTGGAGTGGGTGTGCAGGTCGATGCGCGGCCGGGCGTTCACCGCCCAGACGCTACCGGCAGCCGCGGGACACCGGCGGGGCGGAAGCCGCAGGGGCACCTGCGGGGTGAGCCGCGGCGGCCGGCGGGTGATCAGAAGTCGGCGCCGGTGACCGGCAGTGGGCTCTCCCCGGGACGCAGGCCGCTCACCCGGGTCGGCACCGCCGACTCGCCACCGAGTACCCGGTCGACCTCGACACGCACCAGTCGGCCGTCGGCGTCGGCGTGGATCGCGCACCCATGCGGTGTCCAGGCCACCACCCCGCGCACCGGCGGGCCGGCCGGTCGGGCCGCCGCCGCGGAGCCGAGCCGGTCCAGGTCGACCAGGAGCGCCGAGTCCCTGCCGTCCGTCCGCCCGTTGACCAGCAGCCAGCGCCCATCGAGCGACACCGCGCCGTACCCGTCGGCGCTCAGGGCCGGGCCGCAGCCCGTCCGCACCTGGGCGAGGCCCCGGGCCGGGTCGAGCAGAGCCAGGCAGGCCCGGCGCGGCGTGCCGGCGGAGACCTGGCCGACCAGCAGGCCGTCCTGGCGGGTGCCGTAAAGGTGCAGGCTCGCCTGGTCGGTGCCCGTCTCCAGCGGCCCCGCCGCCGGCCGCCACAGCGCGTGCCCGGGCCGGTCTGGGTCGAGGCGCACCAGCACGGCGTCGCCGACGAAGCCGGCGGGAGCCGCGGCGGCCGGCGCCGGCGTGCGGACGGTCGCCACGAGCTGGGTGCCGACGATTCCCGCCGCCACCAGCTCCGCCCCCTCCCGCCAGGCCACCTGGCGCCCGTCCGGGGTGAGGGCGATCTCCTCCGCCCCGGCCAGCAGCACGCTGACCGAACCGTCGGGCAGCACCAGCCAGAGCGAGCGGCCGGCGGCCGTCGGCGCGCCGCTTACCAACCAGCCGCCGCCTTCGGGGAGTCGCTGGGCGCGCTCCGCCGGGCCGACGCCGGCGAGGGTCAGCCGCCGGCCGTCGCTGGTGGCGAGCACGTCGCCCAGGAGCAGGTCGACCTCGGCCCGGCCCGCGCCGAGGTCGGGGGCAACCGGGACGGCCGCCGACGGCGCCGGGGGCGGGCTGGCCAGTGCGGAGGCGTACGGGTCGCCGAGCACGACGGTGGGCTGCCGGGGCCCGCCGTGCCCCTGCCCGAGCTGGACCATCCCGGCGCTGACGGCGACCGTGGCCACCGCCGCCAGGGCCACCCCGGTCAGGGTGCGTCGACGGCGGATCCGGTCGGCCTGCCGGATGGCCAGCCCGGCCAGGTCGGCGGCGAGCGGACGCGGCACGGCGACCTGGCGGGCGAGGCTCTCCCGCACCGCCTGCTCCAGCTCGTCCGGCGTCACGCCCAATGGACGCGCCGGGCCACCGGTCCGGTTGTCAGGACGGGTCGGGAAGCCGCTCACCGGCACTCCCCTGCGGCGGTGCCGGCCGGCACGGCGGTGGACCGGGCCGGGCGGGCGGCGACCACGCCGGTCGATGGTCCGACGGGGACCGGCGTCTGCGCCGGCGGTCCGACGCCGGCCGGCGCCGCCGTACCGGCTACTCGCGGCTCACCGGGCGCGGGGGCGGCCGGCCTGGCGGTACGGGTGGCGCCCGGCCCGGCCGGCTCGGCGGGCAGGTCGGCGGCCGCCTCGGCGCCCATCCGGCGGCGCAGGGTGGCCAGGGCACGGGAGGTCTGGCTCTTCACGGTGCCGGGCGAGATGTCGAGCAGGGCCGCGGTCTGCGCCTCCGACAGGTCCTCGTAGAAGCGCAGCACCAGCACCGCGCGTTGCCGGCTGGGCAGTGCGCTGAGGTGCCGCCAGAGCAGGTCCCGGTCGAGCTGCTGCTCGATCTCGTCGATCCCGGCCCGCTCCGGCAGCACCTCCGTGGGGCGCTCACCGTGCCAGCGGCGGCGCCACCAGCTGGTGGAGGTGTTCACCATGACCCGGCGGGCGTACGGCTCGATCGCCTCGATCCCGCCAAGCCGCTTCCAGGCCAGGTACGTCTTGGTCAGCGCGGTCTGCAGCAGGTCCTCGGCGGTGGCCCAGTCCCCGGTGAGCAGGTACGCGGTGCGCAGCAGGGCACTGGAGCGGGCCGCGACGAAATCGCGGAACTCGTCCTCCAGCGGGTCCGTGCTCGCCACCGCTCACCTCCGCTCCCCGTCCTGCCTGGCAGGCTGCCACGGTGAGGCGGGCCGGGTCGACGGCAAATGGTGCGCAGTTTCTCCGATGTTCGGACGAAAAGTTTCACGCCCCGTCGTCGGCCCTGGCCTCGTCGGCCTCCTTGCCCAGCCGCGCCTCGACCGCCTGCGGCTCGTACATCTCTTCGACGACGCGCAGGTAGAGCTCGTTGGGGTTGGGCAGGTTCTTGATCTCGCGGAGCGCCTGCTCCTGACCGGCGGACTCCAGCACGAAGGTGCCGTAGTTGAGCGCCCGGCCGGCCGGGGTCTGCTCGTACTTCATGTCGGTGACCCGGACCAGGGGCATCATCGCGACCTGCCGGGTGATGATGCCGTTGACGACCATCACCCGCTTGTTGGTCAGGATGAAGCGGTCGTACCACCAGTCGGCGACCCGCCAGGCCACCCACCCCATCACCGCGAACCAGAGCAGGACGGCGATCGTGGTGAGCGCCCCGACGTCCTGCCCGGCGAGAAAGCCGGAGAGGTAGCCGAGCACGAACGTCGCCGCGATGCCGACGATGATCGGGGTGGAGAGGTGGATCCAGTGCCGCTTCCACTCGCCCCGGTAGCGCTCGGTGGGGAAGAGGTAGCGGGCGACCAGCGAGCTGGGCTCGTCCTCCAGCGGCAGTACCCGCCGGGGCGTGTTGCCGGCCGCGTCGGCCCGCAGGCCGGCCAGCTCCTCCTCGGAGATCTGCGGCGGCTGGTAGCCGGCCTCGGGGTCGCGGATCCAGGCGCGGCCGGAACGGCCCTCGCCGGCGTAACCGGGGCCGTCGCCCAGACCGGCGTCGTCCGAAAGGGAGGGGCCGTCGGAGAAGCCGGGACCGGAGCCGTAGCCGGGACCGTCGTCGGGCCCGATCCGCGGGATCGGCTCGGTGTCGCGCTCCCGGCGCTCCCGGTCTGGGTCGTCGGGATCGAAGGGCGGGCCGGAGGGGTTTCCCATCGGCGGCTACGCCACGAGGCTGGTGAAGAAGTCGCCGAAGCCCTGTGCGATGTCCATGATGCCGCCACCCAGCGACTTGAACACATCCGCCGCGGAGTTCGGCCGGTAGGCGACGAAGAAGATCAAGAACGCGATTCCGGCCCAGGTGAGGACCTTCTTGACCATGGCGGGCCATCCTCTCGCGCGGCGCCGGGTCCCATTACCGCAGCGGTACCCAGAGTATCAGCGTGCTGTCGTACAGTGAATATCTGCTGCGCCCGTTCTCCGGCATTCCGGGGCGGCATGTCAAGCCTTCCCGTGCAGGTACGGAGATGGTGCGCCGTACACGAGTTCGGGCGGAGTCCACTCGGTCAGGTCGTGCAGCACGACATCCTCCGCGAGCAGGTGACCCGCACTCGCCGGCCAGGCTATCGCATGCAGCCACATTCCCCGAGCCTCGCCGGCGTACGCGCTTCTATCCATGGGCGAATTCACGAGCCACAGTGGAGTCGGGTGGCCGGCGACCTTGATCCGGGCCTGCCCGACGTGCCCGGGGTGCCCCGGGCCGGGATCGGTCAGCGCCTCGGCGAGCTGCGGTCCGGGGTCGGGGCCGGTCATGCCGGCGAACCGGGTGCCCAGCCCGACGCCCGGCTCCTCGGCCACGAAGACCAGGTCGGCCGGGCCGCCACCGAACGGCGCCGGCCCCGCGCAGGCCACCGCGGTGGCGCGGACCCCGGTGCGGTCGTCCCCGGCGTACGCCACGCCGGTCATCGTCCAGCCGGGCGGCAGCGGCCAGGGGCACCAGAGCGGCACCACCGGCCGGCGCGGCGGGGCCGCGGCGGCGGTGACCCGGTCGACGACACTGGCCACGATCTCCGCCCCGATGTGTTCCGGGACGTGCAGCGGGGGAACCGGCCCGCAGTCCAGGCAGCGCGACTCGGAGTGCATCAGGTCCGGCGGCCGCACCGGGCCACCGCACCTCGGACAACTCACCGCGACGCTCACCACCTCACGGTCACCCCGCTCCGGCGCGCCGTCAAGCGGAGCGCCGGTTTCCGTGCGCCAGCCGGTGGACGTGATCCGGCGGATCATCGCGGGCGCCCGGGTACGCGCCGGTCAGTCGGGGGGCGGCCCGGCGTGCGCCCGGATCCAGGCGTGCATGGCGATCCCGCTGGCCACCCCGGCGTTGATCGAACGGGTGGAGCCGTACTGGGCGATGGAGAAGAGCTGGTCGCAGGCGGCGCGGGCCGGGTCGGAGAGCCCCGGCCCCTCCTGACCGAAGAGCAGGACGCAGCGTCGCGGCAGCGTGGTCGTCTCCAGCGGTCGCGAGCCGGGCAGGTTGTCGATGCCGACCACGGGCAGCCGCCGGTCGGCCGCCCACGCGACGAACTCGTCGATGGTCTCGTGGTGCCGCACGTGCTGGTAGCGGTCGGTCACCATGGCACCCCGGCGGTTCCACCGGCGGCGGCCGACGATGTGCACCTCGGCGGCGAGGAAGGCATTGGCGTTGCGGACCACCGTGCCGATGTTGAAGTCGTGCTGCCAGTTCTCGATCGCCACGTGGAAGTCGTGCCGGCGGCGGTCCAGGTCGGCCACCACCGCCTCGCGCCGCCAGTAACGGTAGCGGTCGACCACGTTGCGCCGGTCGCCCTCGGCGAGCAGTTCCGGGTCGTACCGCGGGTCGTCCGGCGGGTCCCCGGGCCAGGGTCCCACGCCGACGTCGAGCTGCTCACCGGTCACGGTGACGCAGGGTACCCGCGCTCACCCCCGCGCCCGGCCAAGGCATACGAGGGGCCGGTCGCGCACCGGTGACGCGGCCCCGGGGACCGGGTCAACCAAGCCCCAGCGCGCCGCCGAGCCGGTCCAGAAACCGGCGGTCGACGGGGGCCGGCGGCAGCTCCGCGCCCCCGGCCGGCGCGGCCCGGCAGACCCGGGCGGCGACCGACTGCACCCACTGCCGGTATGCCGCCGAGTCGGCGGGGTCGGCCCGCCGGCCCAGCACCCGGACCGCGGCCCGGCAGGCGGCGAGCAGGTCCACCAGGTCGGTCAGCCGATCGGCCGGCGGGGGCGTGCCGTCGTGCCGGGCGTAGATGGCGGCGACCACGGCACGGACCAGGTCACTGTCGAAGGCCCGGCCCGCCGCCACGGCGTCCAGGCCGGCCAGGCCGGCGGCGACCCCGCGGCGGGGCCGACCGGGGCCGGGGGCTGCGGCGGCCACGATGACCTGGCCGGGCAGGCTGGTCAGCAGATCCCACTCGGCGGCGGAGTAGACGGCGGTGGTCGACGGTGCGGCGCGGCGGCCGGTAGAGGGCGGCTCTCCGGCGACGGAGTGGCTCATGGGGACCTCCGGCGCCAGCATATGCCCCGGATCGGGAAAAGGGCCCCTTCCACCCGGATCCGCCGGGAAGGGGCCCTGCCGCCGGGGCGTACGCCCGGGGTCAGCGCGGCTCGGGGAAGCTCGGCCGCTCCGGGTCGACTCCCTCGGGCACTGCGGTGGCCGCGTACTCCCGCTTGGGGACCATCACCTTGCGGCGGAAGACGCAGACCAGGGTGCCGTCCTGGTTGTAGCCCCGGGTCTCCACCGCGACCACCCCCCGGTCCGGCTTGGAGGACGACTCCCGCTTGTCCAGCACCGTGGTCTCGCCGTAGATGGTGTCGCCGTGGAAGGTCGGTGCCACGTGCCGCAGCGACTCGATCTCCAGGTTGGCGATGGCCTTGCCGCTGACGTCCGGCACCGACATGCCGAGGAGCAGGGAGTAGATGTAGTTGCCGACCACGACGTTGCGCTTGAACTGGCTCGCCGTCTCGGCGTAGTGCGCGTCCATGTGCAGCGGGTGGTGGTTCATGGTGAGCAGGCAGAAGAGGTGGTCGTCGTACTCGGTGACGGTCTTGCCCGGCCAGTGCCGGTAGACCGCGCCGACCTCGAACTCCTCGTAGTAGCGGCCGAACTGCATCCTTGTCCCCTTCGACGGGCGGCGATGGAGTTCGGCACAGCATGCCTTATCGAGGGTTAAGGCGACTGGCGGGGCGCGGGCGGTGGGGAAATCTCACACCCGGCCCGACCCGACCGCAGACGCAATGAGCGGCGGGGCCCTCCCCGGCACCCGCCGCCCACGCTCTGATGGTCAAGATTCTGCCGTACGCCCGTCCGGTGGGACAGAGACGAAGGTCACATTTATCTTTTTGTAACATTACCCAGAGTAATCATGACGGGAGGTTGAAGCGATCTTTAGACGCCGGATTGCTCCTTGTCAAGCGCCAAGTTACCGATTCGTATTCCTCGATCGTGCCGATCTCTATGGAATCGCTCCCATTACCGCTCGTTACGCAAATGCTACTTGCACTTGCGTCCCGCACTCCCGAGCGTGACAGATGTCCGTCGATGAGCCGGGAAACATCAGGTAGCCGTCGGACGACGTTTCGTGCCGCCCGGGGCGGGAATTCGACGGGGTACGGCCTGGTTCAACCAGACGTAGCTATTCAGCGGTGATCGGAGAGACTCCCATGGCAACCGTAGAGCTGACCACGGCAAACTTCGACGAGGTGACCAGCCGCGACGGCGTGGTGCTGGTCGACTTCTGGGCCGAGTGGTGCGGCCCGTGCAAGCGGTTCGCCCCGGTCTACGAGCGCTCCTCGGAGAAGCACCCCGACATCGTCTTCGGCAAGGTCGACACCGAGGCGCAGCAGGCGCTGGGGGCCAAGTTCGACATCCGCTCGATCCCGACCATCATGGCGATCCGCGACGGTGTGATCGTCTTCGCCCAGCCGGGCGCCCTGCCCGAGTCGGCCCTGGAGAACCTGATTGAGCAGGTCCAGGCCCTCGACATGGACGACGTCCGCAAGAAGCTGGCCGAGCACAAGCACTGAGCCGACCAGGCTCGTCGACGACGGCCGGGCTCCCTTCGGGGGCCCGGCCGTCGTGGTGTCCGTGACGATCACCGACAGCGACACGGGCAGGCAGGAGTGACCATCGGACCGATCCGGCGGGGCGGTACGTCCCGTATCGTCACGAGCCGATGGAGACCTTGACCACCCGGGGGCGCGCGGCCCGCGTCGTCGCCACCGCACTCGGCCTGGCTCTGCTGCTGGCTGGCACCGTGTGGGGCACCGACGACCACTTCCCGTTCGGGCCGTTCCGGATGTACTCGACCTCGAACCCGCCGAACTCCCCCGCGCCGGACACCCGCGTGGAGGGCGTGGACAGCACCGGCGCGGTGATCGACCTCGGCCAGGACGCCACCGGCATCCGGCGGGCCGAGATCGAGGGCCAGCAGGACCGGTACTCCGCCGAGCCCGCCCTGCTCGCGGAGGTGGCCGACGCGTACGCCGAACGCCACCCGGGCGCCCCGGCGCTGGTCGAGGTACGCATCGTGGTCCGCTGGCACGGCATCCGGGACGGGCGTCCCACCGGTCGGTGGACGGACGAGACCGTGGTGCGCTGGGAGGCGAGCCGGTGACCGGCTGGCTGACCGAGGCGGTACCGCGCGGCCGGATCGCCGCCTTCCGCACGCTGGTCTATCTCTTCGTCGCCGCCGACCTGGTCTTCTTCACCCCGTGGGTACGCACCCGGGTCTCCGTGCCGGGCGAGCTCTACCAGCCGCTGCTGGTCGGCCGGGTGCTGCCGCTGCCCACCCCGACACCGGCCCTGGTGGCGGTGATCTTCTGGGCCCTGCTGCCGCTCGCGCTGCTCGCCGCGACCGGACGGGCGCCCCGACTGCTCGGCTGGGCGGTCTTCGCGCTGTACTTCGAGTGGATGATCGTCGCGATGAGCTACGGCAAGGTCGACCACGACCGCTTCGGCCTGCTCGTCGCACTCGCCGTGCTGCCCGCCGCCGGTCGCGCCCGGCACGGCGATCCGACCCGCAGCGAAGCCGCCGGGTGGGCACTGCGGGTCACCCAGATCGCCGTCATCTGCACGTACTTCCTGGCCGCCTGGGCGAAGTTGCGCTTCGGCGGGCTGGACTGGCTGACCGGCTCGGTGCTGGCTCGGGCGGTCATCCGGCGCGGCACCGAGCTGGCCGACCTGATCGCCGGCGTGCCGTACCTGCTGATCGCGGCGCAGTTCGGCATCGTCGCGTTCGAGCTGCTCAGCCCGGCGATCTTCCTGCTACGGGAGCGCTGGCGGCTGCAGGCGATCGGCTTCTTCTACTCGTTCCACCTGGTCACCATGGCAACCATCACCATCTCGTTCGCCCCGCACCTGGTGGCGATGACCAGCTTCCTGCCGCTGGAACGGGTCCGCCCGGTCGTCTGGGCCCGCCGGCTGGTCGGCAACCGGCGCGGCCGGGACGGTGGCGGGACGGCCGGCGCCCGGGCCGTCGCGGCCGACGCGCCTCCACTCGGCGGCCCGGCACCCGCCGTCGGCCCGGCCCGAGGCTGACCGCACGGTGCGGTGCCGGCGCGTCGGGCCCGGCCGCCGACATCCCGGGTGGCGCTCAGGTGCCCGGCGTGGGGCGGCCCGCGGGGCCGTAGAGGCGCTCCCGCGCCTCCTGCGGCAGCGCGCACGCGGCCGTGCCACCAGGGAGCCGGTGCCGGTTGCGGGCCACCCAGCGGTACGCCGGCCAGGCGGCGGCGCGTACCGGCGGGAACCGGAGGCCGGCGGCGGCGACCCGCCACCGCGGCCCGCTGTCAGCGAGCAGCCGGGCGATCGCGTCCGGGCCGGCGGCACGGCTGCCGTCCGCGCCCACCCATTGCACCGCCTGCTCACACTCACCCTCGGTCAGGCCGAGCGCGGCCAGGTCGGCGAACTGCCAGGGCACCACCCGGGCATCGGTGGGGATTCGCCGGTCGATGAACTCGGCGCACCGGGTGCAGAACGCGCAGTCCCCGTCGTAGACGAACGTCGACCTCTCCATGCCCCCATCCTCCACCTGTCGCTGGGCGGCCGGACGTCGAGGTGACCGGGAACACGGGGGGTTGCTTGCACATCTATCGCACACATGTTCGAATAGTGGCCATGCGCTGGGACAACCTCTCCGCTCCCCCGGATGAGGGGGTCCCCGACCGGGCAGCGCCAGCGACGCCACCCCTGCCGCTGGCGCTGCCCGGTGCCGTCACCCGCACCTTCGACACTCCCGGCTTCGCCGGGATGACGTTCCACGAGGTGCGGGCAAAGTCGATCATCAACCGGGTGCCCGGCGCCGCCCGCGTCCCCTTCGAGTGGACGATCAACCCCTACCGGGGCTGCTCCCATGCGTGCGTGTACTGCGTCGCCGGTGACACTCCCATCCTGATGGCGGACGGGCGCACGAGGCCGATCAGCGAGCTTGAGCCAGGCGACCGGATCTACGGCACGCAGCGCCGGGGTGGCCACCGGCGCTACGTCGTCACCACCGTGCTGGCCACGTGGTCCACCGTGAAGCCCGCGTACCGGGTGACCCTGGAGGACGGCACCACGCTCGTCGGCAGCGGCGACCACCGCTTCCTCTCCGACCAGGGCTGGCGGTACGTCTCACCCGACGCTGGCCGGCGCCGGCCTCTGCGGTGCGGCGAACGCCTCATCGGCACCGGCCGGTTCCACGAGGGACACAAGGGGTCCGCCGACTACCGCCGCGGCTATCTCCGCGCGATGGCGCCCGGGGGCGAGCGCGCCGACCCTTCGGTCGCTACCGACGCCAGCGACGATCGGGCGGGGCCGTCGGCTGTTCCCAGCGATGACTGGCTCCTCGGCCTCCTGGCCGGGGTCTTCGACGCGGCGGGCACCTGCAGCAGCGACGCCCTGCGGATCACCGTCGACGACGACGGCCTCCGCCGGGTCACGACGGCGCTCGACCACTTCGGTTTCACCTTCGTCCGGGAAGACCACAATCTTCCCGGCCGCCCCCGGCAGCTCCGGCTCACCGGCGGGCTGCGCGAGCGACTGCGGTTCCTGCACCTGACCGAGCCGACGCGCCGGCGTGGCCGGCTGATCGAGGGTGTCCCGGTGCCGCGTACGGCCGCGCCGCGGGTCACCGCCGTCGAGCCACTCGGCCTGGAGCTGCCGATGTGGGACATCACCACCGGCACCGGAGACTTCATCGCCGACGGCGTGGTGAGCCACAACTGCTTCGCCCGCAACACCCACACCTACCTCGACCTCGACGCGGGGGCGGACTTCGACCGGCAGGTAATCGTCAAGGTAAACGCCGGCGAGTTGGTCCGGCGGGAGCTGGCCGCGCCGCGCTGGCGGGGCGCGCACATCGCGATGGGCACCAACGTCGACTGCTACCAGCGGGCCGAAGGGCGCTACCAGCTCATGCCGCAGATCATCGCGGCGCTGCGCGACTTCGCCAACCCGTTCTCGATCCTCACCAAGGGCACGCTGATCCTGCGTGACCTGCCGCTGTTGCGCCAGGCCGCCGGGGTGACCCGGGTCGGCGTCTCGTACTCGGTGGGATTCGTCGACGAGCGGCTGTGGCGGGCGGTGGAGCCGGGCACGCCGAGCCCGCGGCGCCGGCTGGGCGCCGTCCGGGCACTGACCGACGCCGGGTTCCCGGTGGGCGTGCTGATGGCACCGATCCTGCCCGGGCTCAGCGACAGCGACGAGTCGATCGACGCCACCGTGTCGGCGATCGCCGCCGCCGGGGCGGTCAGCGTGACCCCGATGGCGCTGCACCTGCGCCCCGGCGCCCGGGAGTGGTACGCCCGCTGGCTCGGCCGGGAGTTCCCGCACCTGGTCCCCCGCTATCGCGAGCTCTACCGCTCCGGGGCGTACGCCCCGCAGTCCTACCAGCGGGAGCTCACCGCCCGGGTACGGATCGCGGCCCGCCGGCACGGGCTGCACCGCGCCGAGCGCGGCGACAACCGCCGGCTACCCGAGCCGGGGCCTCCGCCTCCGGCCACTGAACAGCTCAGCCTGCTCTGAGCCCGACGGCCCGGGGGTGCGGTCCGCCGGCGTCGGCTCCCTGGCGGGTTTCCGGGCCGGGCGGGGTTACAGTCGGCGGGTGCGCTCCGCTCAGCAGATCCTCGCCGACTCCGCCGTGATCGCCGTCGTGGGCGCGTCCCGCGACCCACGCAAGGCCGCGCACGGCGTGCCGTTGCAGATACAGCGGTACGGCTGGCGGATCATCCCGGTCAACCCGACCGCCGACGAGCTCTTCGGTGAGCGGGTCTACCGCTCGCTGGCCGAGATCCCGCACCCGGTCGACCTGGTCGACGTGTTCCGCCCCGCCGAGGACGCGGCCGAGGTGGTCCGCGAGGCGGTGGCGATCGGCGCCCCGGCCGTCTGGTTGCAACTCGGCATCGTCTCGCCCGAGGCGCGGCGGATCGCCACCGAGGCGGGCATCGACTACGTCGAGGATCGCTGCCTCATCGTCGAGCGCGCCGCCGCCGGCCTCACCCGGCTCCCCTGACCTGGCCGCGACCGGGTCTGGAGCCGGCACTCGCCGCGCTGGCGACAGGGCACGCCGGGCGGCGCCACTGACCGGCACCACCGCCCGGCGCTGCGGACCGTGCCGTCAGAGCTTGTACTCCTTGAGCAGGCCGCGGGAGATGATGGTCTTCTGGATCTCCGAGGTGCCCTCGCCGATGAGCAGGAACGGGGCCTCCCGCATCAGCCGCTCGATCTCGTACTCCTTGGAGTAGCCGTAGCCGCCGTGGATGCGGAACGCCTCCTGCACCACCTCGGCGCAGTACTCGGAGGCGAGCAGCTTGGCCATGCCGGCCTCGACGTCGTTGCGCTGGCCGGCGTCCTTGAGCCGGGCGGCGTTGACCATGAGGGCGTGGGCTGCCTCGATCTTCGTGCCCATCTCGGCGAGCTTGAACGCGATGGCCTGGTGCCTGGCGAGCGGCTGGCCGAAGGTCCGTCGCTGCTGGGCGTACGCGACGGCCAACTCGAAGGCCCGGATCGAGATGCCGCAGGCGCGGGCGGCCACGTTGACCCGGCCGACCTCGATACCGTCCATCATCTGGTAGAAGCCGCGGCCGAGCTTGTCGGCCCCGCCGAGGATGGCGGTCTCGGGGACGGTGACGCCGTCGAGGACCATCTCGGTGGTCTCGACCCCCTTGTAGCCCATCTTGTCGATCTTGCCTGGGATGGTGAGGCCGGGTGCCGTCTCGCCGAAGCCGGGCTCCTTCTCCAGCAGGAAGGTGCTCATGTTGCCGTAGACCGAGTCGGCGCCGGTGTCGGTCTTGACCAGGGTCGCCACCACCGACGAGTACGCCCCGTTGGTCAGCCACATCTTCTGGCCGTTGAGCACGTAGTTGTCGCCGTCTCGGACCGCCTTCGACTTGATCGCCGAGACGTCGGAGCCACACTCCGGCTCGGACATCGAGAACGCGCCGCGCACCTCACCGGTGGCCATCTTCGGCAGCAGCCGGGACTTCTGCTCGGCCGAGCCGTGCTGGGAGATCAGGTACGCCACGATGAAGTGCGTGTTGACGATGCCGGAGATGGACATCCAGCCCCGGGAGAGCTCCTCGACCACCAGGGCGTAGGTCAGCAGTGACTCGCCGAGCCCGCCGTACTCCTCGGCGATGGTGAGACCGAAGAGGCCCATCTCGCGCATCCCGTCGAGGATGTCGGCCGGGTACTCGTCGGCGTGTTCCAGCCGCTGGGCGTGCGGGATGATCTCCTTGTCCGCGAACTCCCGCACGGTTTCCAGGATCGACCGCTGCACGTCGGTCAGGCCGGGCGTCTGGGCGAGTCGGGCCATCTCAGCCTCCGGGGGATCGGCGCATTACTCATGGGTAACTGAACGCTGGGTCAGTATCGGCCCCACAGCGGTCGCGGCCAAGGTGACCAGTCCATACAACCGCTGTGAAAAGGTTCACCGCTGCGGGTAGCGTCCGGCAAGAGGGACGTGATCCGCCGGCAGGAGGAGGAGACCGTGAGCCAGCCACCGCCGCCGGGCCCGCCGGATCCGGACCGGCCACCCTCGCCCTGGGAGCAGCCCGCCGCCGGTCCCGAGCCGCCGGGGCCCGGGCAGCCGCCGCAGTACGGTCAGCCGCCGTCGTACGGGCCGCCGCCGGGCGAGTCGCCGCACGGCCAGCATGAGGGGCAGCAGCCGCCGCACGGTCAGCACTGGGGGCAGCAGCCGCCGTACGCCCCGCAGGTGCCCTACGGGCAGTACGGCCCGCCGGCCGGCCCCGGCCGGGGCGGCACCAACGTGCTGGCCATCCTCTCGCTGGTCCTGGCGTTCGTCTTCGCCCCGGCCGGCATCGTGCTCGGCCACCTGGCGAAACGGCAGATCCGCACCACCGGCGAGGAGGGCGACCAGCTCGCCACCTGGGGGCTGATCCTCAGCTACGTCTTCACCGGGCTCGGGCTGCTGGCCTGCTGCGGCTGGCTGGTCGTGGTGGCGGTCGCCGGCGACGGCGGCGGCACCACCTACTGACCCCGACGTCGCCCCGTCACCGGAACTGCGCCTCCCGGACGCTGTTACCGCCGTCCACCACCAGCATCTGCCCGGTGATGTACGACGCCGCCGGGGAACAGAGGAAGGTGATCGCCGCCGCCACCTCGTCGGGCGTGCCGGGCCGGCCGACCGGCGTGCCCAGGCCCTGCTTGATCTCGGCCATCGTGGATGCGGCGGTGTGGATGGTGCCCGGCGCCACCGCGTTCACGGTCACCCCGTCGGCGATCATCTCCATCGCCAACGCCCGGGTCAGCCCGACGACACCCGCCTTGGCCGCGGCGTACGCCGCCTCGGTGGGCAGGGCGTTCACCGGCCCGGCGGTGGCCGCGAGGTTGACGATCCGACCCCAGCCCCGCTCGGCCATCCCGCCGATGAACGCCCGGCTGCACAGGAAGGCGGTGGTGAGGTTCCGGTCGATCTCGCCCCGCCACTCGTCATAGCTGAGCTGGGCCACCGGGCGCAACACCTCCGGACTGGCCCGGCTGGCCAGCCCGGCGTTGTTGACCAGCACCTCGACGTCGCCGAGCTGCTCGGCGACCGCGTCAGCCAGCGCGCCGACCTCGGACTCGTCGGTGAGGTCCGCGACGAAGCCGGTCACCCCCAGCTCACTGGCGCGCTCGTGGATACGCCGGGTGGTGGAGACGATGGCGACCCGGGCACCGAGATCGGTCAGCCGCCGCGCCGTCGCGTACCCGATCCCGTCGGGACTGCCCGCCCCGGTGACCAGGGCGACCTTCCCGTCGAGCCGCATGGTCACCGGCTCCGGCAGCGGCGCCGGCTCGTCCTGGCCGGTGGCCGCGGGCGCGGGCGCGACCCGGCCCCGCCGGGACAGGCCAGGACGACTGGCGTCCCGTCTCGGTCGGCTGCCGGAACGGTCCGCGGTCCGCGCGTCAATCGCCATGCCAGGATCCTGCCCGCTTGCCCGGGCGTGGGCAACGCGGCACCCGGTGGGGGAGGTCACCGGTTTGCCGGCGGCTGGCTACCCTGACGGCGCACCCGCACCCAACGGAGATGACGAATGACATATCCCCCGCCGTCCGGCGGCTGGAGCGACCCGGCGCGCTCAGGCCAGCAGTCCGGCCCACCGGCCGACCCGACCCTCCCGATGAGCGGTCCGACCATCCC
>NZ_POUB01000101.1 GCF_003236335.1 Micromonospora deserti | reverse complement strand
GCTGAGACCCCACCGCCCGGCACCGCTGAGACCCTGGGCGCCGCCTGCCCGGCCGGGCCGCCGGGTTAGCGCCCGGAGCAAGGGGAAAGCCCCGTGGGTCGCCCCAGCAGGACCGGTACACCGGTGCCGGGAGGGAGGATCATGCGGGGTCTGCGACCATACGGGGGAACACTCTTCCCATCGATCATCATCCGACTGCTCGGGGCGTTCGCCCTGGTCGGGGCGTTCGTCCTGATCGGGGCGTTCGTCCTGATCGGGGCGGGATCCGCCCGGGCAGGCGAGAACATCTTCGTCGAGGTAACGCCGAACCCCGCGCAGGCGGGCACCCGGGTGAGCATCCGGGCCAGTTGCGACAACGCCAACAACAGGCAGGCCGACGTGCAATCCGACGCCTTCGGGCGGGTGACGCTCCGGCCGGACAACGGCTTCCTGACCGGCCAGGTGACGATCCCGGGCAACAAGGACCCCGGCGACTACCCGGTCGACCTGCGCTGCCAGAACGGCAAGACGGCGACCACCACGCTCACCGTGCTGAACATGGAGCAGCCCACCAAGGGACCGGCGACCGGGGGCGGAGGCACCGCCGGCGGCCCCGGCACCGGTTCGCTGCTGCTGATCGGCGGTCTCGCCGCGGTCGCCCTCACGGTGGGGTTCGGCTTCCTCGGCAACCGTCGGACCGGGAACGGTTCCTGACCCGCCACTCGCCATGGCCGGCTCCCACAGGCGTACCCCGGACCCGGACCCGGATCGGGTCCGGGCGCCGGCCCGACGGGCCCTGCGCGCGTCCGGCCGGCTGGTCGTGGCGGCCTCCGGCCGGCTGCGCCGGGTGGCTGCCGAGGCGGTCTCGGCCAGCATGGCGACCACCGACCCGGCCGCCCGGCCGCTACCGGCCCGCCCCCGCCGCGCCTGGGTTCCGGCCGGTCCCCGGCGGCTGGTCGGCAGCGCGGGCCCCGGGCTGCCGGTCCTGGTGATCGGGACGCTGATGGTGCTGATCATCGCGATGCTCGGGGTGGAGCGGGTCACCGGGATCAGCATGCTGCCGGACCGGTTCATCGCGGGGCTGCGGCCGCCGCCGAAGAAGTTCCCGGTGCTGCCGGCCAGCCGGCCGGTCGGCATCGCCATCGACACCCTCGACCTGCACGCGCCCGTGCACAGCGTGGGCATCGCCGGCGACGGCAGCATCGCCGCACCGGACGCCGCCCGGGCCCAGGAGGCCGGCTGGTACGACCAGGGACCGACCCCGGGACAGTACGGTCCGGCCGTGATCGTCGGGCACGTCGACACCAGCACCGGCCCGGCCGTGTTCCACGATCTGCGGCAGCTGCGTTCCGGGGACCGGATCGAGGTCACCCGCGCCGACCGCAGGGTGGCGGTCTTCGAGGTGAACTCGGTGGAGCGGTTCGACAAGCAGCGGTTGCCGGCCGACGAGGTCTTCGGCGACTTCAGCCGGCCCAACCTACGGTTGATCACCTGCGGGGGGCGCTGGGTCGGCGGGGAGACCGGCTACGCCGACAACGTGGTGGTCTTCGCGTCACTGGTGCAGGCGCGGCCGGAGTGAAACGTGAGGGGGTCAACCGGCGCCGGGGAATCCTCGGTTCAGGCGGCCTCGGGCTCGCGCAGGTCGAGCCAGTCCGCCCAGCGCGGATCCGGCGCCCGGTGGCCGAGCACCCGCCACGCGGTGCCCTTCGGGGCCGCCGGCAGCGCGTGCAACCGCCAGCCCAGCTCGGCCGGCGTCTTGTCGCCTTTCGTGTGGTTGCAGCGGGCGCAGGCGGCGACGACGTTCTCCCAGGCGTGCCGCCCGCCCCGGCTGCGCGGGAAGACGTGATCGATGGTCTCCGCCGGGCCCCGGCAGTAGGCGCACCGCCAGCCGTCCCGGGCGAAGATCGCCCGCCGGGACAGCCCGACGTGGGTGCGGTAGGGCACCCGTACGAAGCGGGTGAGCCGGACGACCGACGGCACCGGCAGCGAGTTGCGGGCGCTGTGCAGCACCCCGTCGCCGTCGGCGACACAGACCGCCTTGGCGGAGAGCACGAGGATGGCGGCACGACGCACCGACACGACACACAGCGGCTCGTAGGTGGCGTTGAGGACCAACGCGCCGGAGCCCACCATGGGTCGTATGTCAGGCATCGGGCTCACCCTCCCGGTTCAGCGGCCCCCGCTCGCCACCGCCGACCGGGAACGGGCACAGCGACCCACCACGGCCGACGCCGGCCGGATCACCGACGTCCGTGCGCCAATCGTCCCTGATAAGACCCCGGATTGCACGTACTAATCCGGGCTCCCCCGGGAAGCTTTCGCCGCGCATGCCGGGATGATCCGGTTCGGTGGCGTACGATCCGCAGAGCGGGGGCGCCGGCGGGCGGTGGGTCGGCGCGGAGCGACCGCCCGGAGTGCGGTACGAAGACATCGTGACCGTTGCCAGCCTGACCCCGCTCGCCCTGCCCGCCGCGGAGGGGCCGCAGCCGGACCCGTCGCCCACCTGCTTGGACGACACCCTCTGCCGGAGCGTGTTCGACCTGACCCGCTCGGTGTGGTTCGCCGAGGGCAGCTACTGGATCCTGCTCAAGCCACTGCGGATCGCCCTGATCCTGTTACTGGCCGTGGTCGCCCGGTGGCTGGTGCACCGGACCATCAAGCGGCTGGTGCGCACCACCACCGGCGGCGCCGTGCCCACCCTGCTGCGGCCGCTGCGCGAGCGGATCCCCACCGCCGCCACCGAGCCGGGCGAGTTCATCCCCGAACGCCGCCGGCAGCGCGCCGAGGCGATCGGCTCGGTGCTGCGCAGCCTGGCCACCGCGTTCATCTTCGGCATCGCGCTGCTGATGGTGCTCAAGGAGTTCAGCTTCGACCTGGCCCCGCTGCTGGCCAGCGCCGGCATCGCCGGGGTGGCGCTCGGCTTCGGCGCGCAGAGCCTGGTCAAGGATCTGATCGCCGGCCTGTTCATGCTGGTGGAGGACCAGTACGGCGTGGGGGACATGGTGGACCTCGGCGAGGCGAGCGGTGTGGTGGAGTCGGTGGGCCTGCGGGTGACCACCGTCCGCGACGGGCGGGGCGTGCTCTGGTACATCCGCAACGGCGAGATCATCCGGGTGGGCAACAGGAGCCAGGGCTGGGCGCTGGTCGTGGTCGACCTGCCGATCGGCTTCGCCGGCACGGAGGAGGCGACGGCGGTGCTGCGTACCGCAGCCGCGTCCGTCGCGATGGACCCGGCACTGGCGCCGGAGATCGTGGAGGCGCCGGAGGTGCTGGGCGTCGAACAGGTGACGGTGGACGGAGCCGTGATCCGTACGGTGGTCAAGACCACCGCCGACGGCCAGTTCGCGGTCGGCCGGGAGCTGCGTCGCCGGCTCGCCGAGGCGCTGGAGAATTCCGGGATCACCGCCAAGATCGCCGCCGCCCGGCTCTACCCCGGCGTGCCGACGCGGCCGCCCGGCGAGACCGGCCAGGGCGGCGCCACCTGACCCGTGGACGGTGGCCGCGCAACCGGGGGTCGCGGGCCGGCCGGCCCCTCGGGTATCGTCCGTTCGTTCAGTCGGAGATGCGACGATCAATCCGTTCGCCCTAGCCAGTCGTCGGACGATCGGGCAGAATCCGGTGCACACGCTCCCCCCGGAGCGTGATCACGTCCTCGCTGATCCGTAGATCTGACGACGGTTCCCGGCCCGGCTGTCACGAGCGGCCCGCCGTGGGAACGATGGAGGCGACGTGTCCGACGAGCGACCCTCCCCGGAAGGGCCGGCCACCTTCCGTGAGGTGTTCGCCGAGCGTGAGTATCGGGCCGTCTTCGCGGCCAGCGCTCTGTCCTGGATCGGCGACTACATCGCCAAGGCCGCGGTCACCCTGCTGGTCTACCAGGAGACGCGCTCGGTCGCCCTCTCGGCGGCCGCCTTCGCGGTGAGCTACCTGCCCTGGCTGGTCGGTGGCCCGCTGCTCGCCACGCTCGCCGAGCGCCACCGCTACCGGCAGGTGATGGTGGTCTGCGACCTCATCCGGATGGCGCTGATGCTGGTCATCGCCATCCCCGGCATGCCGGTCGAGGCCATCCTGGTCCTGCTCTTCGCCACCACGCTGGCCAACCCGCCGAGCCAGGCCGCCCGGTCGGCCCTGCTGCCGCTGATCCTCACCGGGGACCGCCTGGTGGTCGGGTTGTCCGTCAACGGCAGCGTCGGCCAGGCCGCCCAGGTCGTCGGCTACCTGGCCGGCGCCGCCATCGCGGCGTACGACCCGATGGCGGCCCTGCTGATCAACGCGGCCACCTTCGCCGTGTCGGCCGCACTGGTCCGGACCGGGGTGGCCGACCGGCCACCGGCGATGTCCACCGAGCACCGCAGTCACCTGCTGCGGGAGACCGGCGACGGCTTCCGCATCGTGTTCGGTACCCCGGTACTGCGGTCCATCGCGGTCCTGGTCTTCAGTGCCATGCTCTTCTCCGTGGTGCCCGAGGGCCTCGCGGCGGCGTGGGCCAACGAGCACGCCGGCGGCATGGACGCCGGTGTCGCCCAGGCGGTCATCATGGCGGCCAACCCGGTCGGCTTCATCGTGGGCGGCCTGCTCGTCGGGCGGGCCTTCGGGCCGGAGCGCCGGCTCGCCCTGATGCGGCCGTTGGCCGTGCTCTCCCCGCTGGCGCTGGTGCCCGCGCTGTTCGACCCGCCGCCGCTGGTGGTCGCGCTGCTCGCCGCCGCCTGCGGGTTCGCGGTCGCCGGCATGCTGCCGGTGGCCAACGGCCTGTTCGTGCAGGCGCTGCCGGACGGCTTCCGGGCCCGCGCCTTCGGCGTGATGGCCACCGGCGTCCAGGTCATCCAGGGCCTGGCCGTGATGGTCACCGGCCTGCTGGCGGAGCGCTTCGCGATCCCGGTGGTGGTCGGTGTGTGGAGCGCCGCCGGCGTCCTGCTGATGACCCTCGCGGCGCTGAGCTGGCCGAGCCGGCAGACGATCGACGCGACCATCGCCGCCGCCCAGCGGGCCGGTACGGCGGTGGAGCCACCCGCCGGCGCAAGTCACCGGCCGGGAGACGAGCGGCGGCCGCCGGAGGAGCAGCACGACGGGGTCGGCGGCCGGCCGGGCGAGCCGGGCCGGCGCCGGCACGCGGTGACCTGACCCACAGCGCACACCCCCGGCCCGGCCCGGACGGGGCCTGGCAGGATGGAACGGTGAATCCCGCAGGTGAGTCCGACCGTCCGTCGACGACGCTCTTCGAAGCGGTCGGCGGCGAACCCACCTTCCGCAAGCTGGTGGACGAGTTCTACGCCGGCGTGGCCACCGACCCGCTGCTGCGCCCGATGTATCCCGAGGAGGACCTCGGCCCGGCGGCGGACAGGTTGACCCTGTTCCTGATCCAGTACTGGGGTGGCCCGAACACCTACTCCGCCCAGCGCGGGCACCCGCGGCTGCGGATCCGGCACGCGCCGTTCCGGATCGGCGCCGCCGAGCGGGATGCGTGGCTGCTCCACATGCGGCGGGCCGTCGACCGACTCGACCTGCCGGCGGAACTCGCCACGCCGCTGTGGGACTACCTGGAGCGGGCCGCGTACTTCATGGTCAACGCGATGGACGACCTGGCCGGGCCGGCCTGACGCGCACCACGTCGGGGCCCCGCCTCAGAGCAGGGCGCCCTCGTCGTGCAGCCAGTCGACGAAGCTGGTGGCCACCGCGGCACCGCAGTCGAGCATCTCCACCAGGAGCGCGTCGTGCGCCCCCGCGCCGAACGGCACCTGCAACTCCGCATAGATCGGCAACTGACCGCGCTCGGTCGGGTCGCCGATGTAGGCCTTGCAGAACCGGCGGGTGTGGTTCCACTCGTTGACCACCCGGTAGGCCCGGTCGGCCCAGTCCGGCGGCACCGTCGCGTGCGGGCGGGCCCGCATCACGAGGATCTCGTCCTCCGGGCCCTCCAGGGTGACCAGCACCGCGTGCCGCTCCCACATGGCCAGCAGGTTCCCGTCGCCGTCGGCCAGGTAACGCACGTCGAGCAGGTCGAGCGCGTCACAGACCCGGCCCAGGGTGACCGGCTCGACGGTGGCCGGTATGTCCGCGATCTGGGGCCGGTCGGGGGCCGGGCAGTCGTCTCCCGGCTGACGGGGGGCCGGCGGTCCGACCCGGACGGTGCCCTCCACTGTGATCCCGCTTCGACTTTCCGGGTCGCCGCCGCCGTTGGCGGGACCGGGGCGCCATGACCACCACGGCATCGCTCGCGCACCTCACTCCCCAGCGGATCCAGCCGCCTACGGTGCGTTGGATCCGAGGATGGACGGTACCCGGACAGCCGGGTTGAGGCATCCCCCCAACGACAGCCCCAGGCCAGAAGAATGATCCCGGGTCATCCGAACGGATGATTCGCGGCCGGCCTTACGACAAGATCCGTCGCCTTCTGCGACCAGACCGCTCCGTATGGTCCCACCAGACCGATCCACCGGCCCGCCGTGCGCACCTGGATGCCGGCCGGCGCGCCGTCCCCCGGCGCGGCGCCCAGGAAGCCCATCCGGACCAGCCCTTGGACCAGCCGCTGGGTCACCTCGACCGGTCCGGCGGACGGATCGTCCGGGGTGACCACCAGCGGCACGTGGTCGAGCAGCGCGTCCCGCAGCGCCCGTTGCCCGACCGCCCGGCCGCCCACCCCGTGCGCGGCCGCGCTGCGCAGGGTGCCCGCGGCCGCCTCCGCGATCCGCCGCACCTCGCCGGCGGGCACCGTCTCCACCCGGCGGCTCGCCGCCGGTGGCAGCGGCCACCGCCACTGCGCGTCCCGGCGGCCGGGCAGGGTCCCGCTCCCCGCGGCCAGCTCGGCCAACAGCTCGCCGGCCGCGACGGTGGCGTCGCCGGGACCGGCCCCGGCCACCGTGCGGCCCGCCAGGACCCCCCACGGCAGGCGGGCCCAGAGGACGGTACGCCCACCCGCGTCGCCCGCCCGGAGCCGGACCAGCGCCCGCGGGTCCAGCCGGACGAGCCGGGCCAGGAACGCGCCGGCGTCGGCCACGTCGACGATCCCGTGCCCCGGCGCCGCGCTTTCGTCCGGCGGCGGCGCGGAGCCGGTGGGTCGCCGGCCGGCCGCGCTCACGCCGGCCCGCCGGACGGGGCGTACGCGAGCAGGAACTCCCGTTCGGCCGGGGTTACCCGGCGCGGCGCCTGCCGGTCGAGGTCGAACGGGACCAGCACCGAGCGGGCGCGGCTGGCCAGCACGTCACCGTCGTACAGCTCGTAGGCGACGGTGAACGAGGCGGCCCGGATCTCCTCCACCCAGAGTTCGATCCGCACGGTGGGCGCCGCCTCCGCGCTGGCCCGGCCGAGCGCGTAGTCGACCGGGCGCAGGTAGTCGACCTCGTGCCGGCGGATCACCACGCCGTCGGCGAACGAGCCCACCCCCCACGCCCGGCCGCCGGCGAACATCAACGCCACCCGCGCCTCCTCGTACAGCGTGAGGAAGCGCGAGTTGTTGACGTGGCCATACGCGTCCAGGTCGGACCACCGCAGCGTGCAGTGGTAAACAAACCGATCACTCACCGATCAGCACCGGCCCGCCGCACTCAGTCGCGGGTGAGCTTGCGGTAGGTCACCCGGTGCGGCCGGGCAGCCTCGGCGCCCAGCCGGTCGATCTTGTTCTTTTCGTACGCCTCGAAGTTGCCCTCGAACCAGAACCACCGCGCCGGGTTCTGGTCGTCACCCTCCCAGGCCAGGATGTGCGTGGCCACCCGGTCGAGGAACATCCGGTCGTGCGAGATGACCACGGCGCAGCCGGGGAACTCCAGCAGCGCGTTCTCCAGGCTGCCGAGGGTCTCCACGTCGAGGTCGTTGGTCGGCTCGTCCAGCAGGATCACGTTGCCGCCGATCTTCAGCGTCAGCGCGAGGTTCAACCGGTTGCGCTCGCCGCCGGAGAGCACCTTGGTCGGCTTCTGCTGGTCCGGGCCCTTGAACCCGAACGCCGCGATGTACGCCCGGGACGGCATCTCGACCTTGCCCACCAGGAGGTGGTCCAGCCCGTCGGAGACGGTCTCCCAGACCGTCTTGTCACCGGCCAGGCCCGCTCGGCTCTGGTCGACGTACGACAGCGAGACGGTCTCGCCGACCCTGACCGAACCGTCGGTCGGCTCCTCCAGGCCCACGATGGTCTTGAACAGGGTGGTCTTGCCGACGCCGTTCGGGCCGATCACGCCGACGATGCCGTTGCGGGGCAGCGAGAAGCTGAGGTCGTCGATCAGCACCCGGTCACCGAAGGCCTTGGTGAGGTGCTGCGCCTCGATGACCGTGCTGCCCAGGCGCGGGCCCGGCGGGATCTGGATCTCCTCGAAGTCCAGCTTGCGGGTCTTCTCGGCCTCGGTGGCCATCTCCTCGTACCGGTCGAGCCGGGCCTTGGACTTGGTCTGCCGGGCCTTGGCGTTGGAGCGGACCCACTCCAGCTCCTCGGCGAGGCGCTTCTTCATCTTGGCGTCGCGGCGCCCCTCGACCCCCATCCGGGCGGCCTTCTTCTCCAGGTAGGTGGAGTAGTTGCCCTCGTACGGGTAGGCGCGGCCGCGGTCCAGCTCCAGGATCCAGTTGGCCACGTTGTCGAGGAAGTACCGGTCGTGGGTGATCGCGATGACCGTGCCGGCGTACTTGGCCAGGTGCTGCTCCAACCACTGCACGCTCTCCGCGTCCAGGTGGTTGGTGGGCTCGTCGAGCAGCAGCAGGTCAGGCGTCTCCAGCAGCAGCTTGCACAGCGCGACCCGGCGGCGCTCACCACCGGAGAGCTGGGTCACGTCGGCGTCCGGCGACGGGCAGCGCAGCGCGTCCATGGCCAGTTCGAGCTTGGAGTCGATGTCCCAGGCGTCGGCGTGGTCCAGCTCCTCCTGGAGCCGGCCCATCTCCTCCATCAGCTCGTCGGAGTAGTCGGTGGCCATCTGCTCGGCGATCTTGTTGAACCGCTCCAGCTTGGCCTTGGTCTCCGCGACCGCCTCCTCGATGTTGCCCAGGACGGTCTTGGCGTCGTTGAGCGGCGGCTCCTGCGCCAGCATGCCGACGGTGAAGCCGGGCATCAGGCGGGCCTCGCCGTTGCTCGGCTGGTCCCAGCCCGCCATGATCTTGAGCAGGCTGGACTTGCCGGCGCCGTTCGGACCGACCACACCGATCTTGGCCCCCGGCAGGAAGTTCAGCGTCACGTTGTCGAGCACGACCTTGTCGCCGTGCGCCTTGCGCGCCTTTTCCAGGACGTAGATGAACTGGGCCACGGTGCGGGCTACCTCCGTAATTGCGACTGGGTTGCGGGGCACGGGCGCGGGCTGCGACCGCCGCCCGCCGCCGCCGGCCGGGGGCCGGCCGCGCGCACGCCGTCATCAATCCTGACAGGTACGGCGGGCTACGCCCACATCACCCCGCCCGGCGCGTGCCGGGCGGGCCCTGCCGGCAAGATCACGTTGGCGGTTCGGCGGGCGTGGGACGGGTAGGTAACTCCGGCACGGGGCTCCAGACGCCGCAGCTACGCTCAGTACGCTCATCGCGGTGGACCCGTCAGCACCCGGAGGTGGCCGATCGTGACCGTCCGTAGCTCCTTTGTCGTAGTGGCGAACCGACTGCCGGTCGACGAGGTGAGCACACCCGAGGGACGGCAGTGGCGACGCAGCCCCGGCGGGCTGGTCACCGCACTGCACCCCGTCCTCGCCGAGCACCAGGGCACCTGGGTCGGCTGGGCCGGCGGCACCGGCGCCGCGCCGGAGCCGTTCGACCTGGAGGGAATCCGGCTGCACCCGGTGCCGCTGAGCGCCGAGGAGCTGGAGCGCTACTACGAGGGGCAGTCCAACGCGACGATCTGGCCGCTCTACCACGACGCGGTCGAGACCCCGGCCTACAAGCGCCGCTGGCGAGAGGCGTACCGGCTGGTCAACGCGCGGTTCGCGGAGGCGGCGGCGGAGGTCGCGGCCGAGGGCGCCACGGTCTGGGTGCAGGACTACCAGCTCCAGCTCGTCCCGGCGATGCTCCGCGAGCTACGGCCGGACCTGCGGATCGGCTTCTTCCTGCACATCCCGTTCCCGCCCATCGAGCTGTTCATGCAGATGCCGTTCCGCACCGAGATCCTGCGCGGCCTGCTCGGCGCCGACCTGGTCGGGTTCCAGCAGCGGCTCGCGGCGCAGAACTTCGTCCGACTGGCCCGCCACCTGCTGGGGTTGCGCTACGAGGGGCAGATGATCCAGGTCGACGGCCGCCAGGTGAAGGCCGGTGCCTTCCCCATCTCGATCGACACCAAGGAGATGGAGCGGCTGGCCGCGGATCCGGCGATCCAGGCCCGCGCCAAGGAGATCCGCGAGGAGCTGGGCAACCCGAGGACCATCGTCCTCGGCGTGGACCGGCTGGACTACACCAAGGGCATCGAGCTGCGGCTCAAGGCGTTCCGGGAACTGCTGGCTGACGGAAAGTTGACAGTGCCGGACGCGGTTATGGTGCAGGTCGCCACCCCGAGCCGCGAGCGGGTGGAGCACTACCAGGCGCTTCGTGTCAAGGTAGAGCGCGAAGTTGGTCGGATTAATGGCGAATTCGGCAGGGTGGGTGTGCCGGCAGTGCATTATCTGCATCAGTCGTACAGTCGCACTGAACTGGCCGCGATGTACGCCGCTGCCGACGTGATGATGGTGACCCCGCTGCGAGACGGAATGAATCTGGTGGCCAAGGAGTACGTCGCATCGCGCGCCGACCAGGGCGGCGCGCTCGTGCTCAGTGAGTTCGCCGGCGCCGCAACCGAGCTGCGCCAGGCGTTCCTGTGCAACCCGCACGACCCGGACGCGGTCAAGGATGCCCTGCTGCGGGCCGTGCATGTCGAGAAGCCGGAGGCCCGCCGCCGCATGCGGACTATGCAACGCCATCTGCGTACCCACGACGTGGGGCACTGGGCGAAGTCGTTCCTCACCGAGCTCGGTGTGCCCCAGGCGGAGGCGGCGTGAACACCGCCGCCAGCGATATCGCCATCCCGGCGGCGGGCACGATGGACCCGGAGCTGCGTACGGCCATCGGCCGGATCGCCCGGGTCCCCCAGCTCCTGATCGCCTGCGACTACGACGGCACCCTGGCGCCGATCGTGGCAGACCCGAGCAAGGCGGTACCGCTGCGGGAGTCGGTGGCGGCGGTGCGCGCCCTCGCGGCGCTGCCGCAGACCACCGTGGCCGTGGTCTCCGGGCGGGCACTGCGCGATCTGGCCGCCCTGTCCCGGCTACCCAGCGAGGTACACCTGGTCGGCAGCCACGGCTCCGAGTTCGACATCGGGTTCGTCGAACGGCTCTCCCCCGAGCTGATCGCCGTCCGCACCCGGCTGCGCGACGCGCTGCGCGAGATCGCCACCGCCCATCCCGGCGTCCGGTTGGAGCGCAAGCCGGCGAGCGTCGCGGTGCACACCCGCGGCGTGGACCCGCAGATCGCCGCCACCGCCATCGAGGCGGTCCTCAGCGGCCCCGCCACCTGGGGAGACGTCACCGTCACCCAGGGCAAGGAGGTCATCGAGCTGTCGGTGGTGGCCACCCACAAGGGCACCGCCGTCGACCAGCTGCGCACCCAGCTCTCGGCCAGCGCGGTGCTCTTCATCGGCGACGACGTCACCGACGAGAACGCCTTCGGCAACCTGCACGGGCCGGACGTCGGCATCAAGATCGGCCCGGGCGACACCAAGGCCGGCTACCGGGTCGCCGAACCGATCGAGGCGGCCCGGGCGCTCGGGCTGCTGCTGGAGACCCGGCGGCACTGGCTCTTCGGCGAGCGAGCGGTGCCGATCGAGCGCCACTCGATGCTGGCCAACGGTCGCACCATCGCCCTGCTCACCCCCGACGCCAAGATCACCTGGCTCTGCCACCCCAAGCCGGACTCGGCGGCGATCTTCGCCGACCTGGTCGGCGGCAGCCCGGCCGGGCACTTCAGCGTCTCCCCGGAACGCGGCGGCATCCCGCTCGGCCAGCGGTACCGCTCCGGCACGATGACCGTCGAGACCCGGTGGTCCGGCCTCACCGTCACCGACTGGCTGGACAAGCCCGCGGCGGAGACCACGCCGGACGGCCCGGCCATCGTCAGCGGGGACTCGACGCTGATCCGGGTACTCAGCGGCTCCGGCCGGGTCCGGCTGGAGTTCGCGCCCCGGCCCGAGTTCGGCCAGGTGGCGGTGCAGCTGCAACCGCTCGGCGACGGCCTACTCGTCCTCGGGTCGAACGAGCCGGTCGCGCTCTACTCCCCCGGCGTCGAGTGGGAGGTCAACACCGACGGCGTGTACGAGAGCGCGAAGGCCGTCGTCGACCTCCGCGCCGCCGGTGGGCAGATCGTCCTGGAGCTGCGCTTCGGCACGCACAGCCTGGAGCACCACCGGCTGCCGATCCACGATCGGCAGGCCGCGGCGGAGCAGCCGTGGAAGGACTGGGTGGCCTCGCTGCGGCTGCCCAACACCGCGCGGGATCTGGTCATCCGCAGCGCGCTGACCCTGCGCGGGCTCTGCCACCAGGCCACCGGCTCGATCCTGGCCGCCGCCACCACCTCACTGCCCGAGGAACTCGGCGGCGTCCGGAACTGGGACTACCGCTACTGCTGGCTGCGGGACGCGGCGATGACCGCCCGGGCACTGGTCGATCTCGGCTCGACCGAGGAGGCCGAGGCGCTGCTGCGCTGGATCGACGGCGTCGTGGAGCGAACCGGCGGCCACCCGGAGCGGCTGCACCCGCTCTACACGGTGGACGGCTACGAGCTGGGCGCCGAAGCGGTCATCGACACCCTGCCCGGCTACGCCGGCTCTCGCCCGGTGCGGGTCGGCAACCTCGCCAACCACCAGCTCCAGCTGGACGTCTTCGGCCCGATCGCCGATTTGATCGCCGCCGTGGCCGACGTGCGCGGCTCGGTCCGCGACGACGAGTGGCGGGTGCTGGAGAACATGGTCGAGGCGGTCCGCCGCCGCTGGCACGAGCCCGACCACGGCATCTGGGAGGCCCGTCTCCCCCCGCGGCACCACATCTTCTCGAAGGTCATGTGCTGGATGACCGTCGACCGGGCGTTGCACGTGGTGCGCCAGCACGGCGGCGAGGACCGCCCGGAGTGGGTGGAGCTGCGCGACCGGATCGGCGCCAACGTGCTGGAGTACGGCTGGCACGAGCACGCGGAGGCGTACAGCGTCGCGTACGGCGACGAGGAGATGGACTCCTCGTCGCTCTGGATCGGGCTGTCCGGCCTGCTCCCCGGCGACGACCCGCGCTTCCTCTCCACCGTGCTCAAGATCGAGGCGGAGCTGCGCAGCGGCCCGGTCGTCTACCGGTACCACTGGGACGACGGCCTGCCCGGCCGCGAGGGCGGCTTCCACATCTGCACGGCCTGGCTGATCGAGGCGTACCTGCGCACCGGCCGGCGGACCGACGCCGAGGAGCTGTTCGCGCAGATGACCCTCACCGCGGGCCCCACCGGGCTGCTCCCCGAGCAGTACGACCCCCTCGCCGAGCGCGGGCTGGGCAACCACCCGCAGGCGTACAGCCATCTCGGCCTGATCCGCTGCGCCCTGCTGCTGGACAACATGCTCAAGCAGTGACCTGACCGGCGCGATCGGCGGCCGGAGGCTCCTGCCTCCGGCCGCCGTCGGGTGACCGGTCCGGGAGAACCCTCACCGCGGTGATCACCATGGCACACCTCGCCGGTCGGCGCCGGACACCCTCACCCGTCCGGGTCGGCCGGTTCGTCGCCCCGCGGGGACAGGGCCGGGACCACGTCGCCGACGACGACCACCGCGGGCGGCCGCAGACCTGCGGCCGCGACGTCGGCGGCGACCGCGCCGAGCGTGGAGCGGAGCACCCGTTGGGCGCCGGTCGTGCCCTCCTGCACCACCGCCGCCGGGGTGTCCGCGGGCCGGCCGTGCGCGACCAGCGTGGCGGTGATCGCCGCCAGGTTCTTCAGGCCCATGAGGACGACCAGCGTGCCGCGCAGCCCAGCCAGGTGCTCCCAGCGCACCAGCGAGGCCGGCGAGTCGGGTGGGACGTGCCCGGAGACGACGGTGAACTCGTGGGCCACCGCCCGGTGGGTGACCGGGATACCGGCCGCCGCCGGAGCCGCGATCGAGCTGGTCACGCCGGGCACCACGGTCACCGGCACGCCGGCCGCCGCGCAGGCCAGCAGTTCCTCGCCGCCACGGCCGAAGACGTACGGGTCACCGCCCTTGAGCCGGACCACGAACCGGCCGGCCAGGGCACGCTCCACCAGGATCCGGTTGATCTCCTCCTGGGCCCGGGCCGGACCGTACGGGATCTTGGAGGCGTCCACCAGCTCGACGTCGGCGCGCAGCTCGTCGAGGAGCAGTCCGGGCACCAGCCGGTCGGCGACCACCACGTCCGCCTGGGTGAGCAGCCGCCAGCCCTTCACGGTGATCAGTTCGGGGTCACCCGGGCCGGCACCGACCAGCGCGACCCGCCCCGGTGTGGCGTCCGCGGGCCCACCCGGGCGCACCGGCGCCCCCGTCGCCTCGCCCACCCGCGCCGCCAGCAGGTCACGCACGGCATCCCGGACGCTCATCGCCCGGCGCGGGTCACCCCCGCCGAGCACCGCCACGGTGACCGGCCCGTGCCGGGTCACCGCCGGCGTCCACGCCGTGGCGGCGGCCCGGTCATCGGCACGGACGCAGAAGATCCGGCGCTCGGCGGCGGCGGCGCTGACCGACGCGGCCGCGATCGGGTCGTCGATCGCCACCTGGACCAGCCACGCCCCGTCCAGGTCGTCCGGGGCGAACCGGCGCGGGGCCCAGTGCAGCCGTCGCGCGTCGACGTGCGCGCGCAGCGCCGGGGTCAACTCCGGCGCGACCAGGAAGACGTCCGCACCGGCATCGAGCAGGGCCGGCACCCGCCGGGTGGCGACCGCTCCCCCGCCCACCACGACCACCCGCCGACCGGCGAGGCGCAGGCCGAGGGGGTACGGGTTGGTGCTCACTTCTCGGCCACCCCCGCCGAGTCGAAGGTGGCCACCTCGTGCAGCACGCGGACCGCACCGGTGACCACCGGCAGTGCGAGCAGCGCGCCGGTGCCCTCGCCGAGCCGCAGCCCGAGGTCGACCAGCGGGTCGAGACCCAGCCGGCGCAGCGCCACCGTGGCACCCGGCTCGGCGGAGCGGTGCCCGGCGACCATGGCGCCGACCGCGTCCGGGGCGAAGGCGGCGGCGGCGAGCGCGGCGGAGACCGCGATCACCCCGTCCAGCAGCACCGGGACCCGCCGGGCGGCGGCGCCCAGGATCAGCCCGGCCAGCGCCGCGTGCTCCAGGCCGCCGACTGCGGCCAGCACGCCCAGCGGGTCGGCCGGGTCGGGCTGGTGCCGCTCCAGCGCGGCCCGGACCACGTCGACCTTCCGGGCGTACGTCGGGTCGTCCACCCCGGTGCCGCGGCCGGTGGCCTCGGCCGGGTCGGCCCCGGTGAACGCGGCGACCAGGGCGGCGGCCGGCGTGGTGTTGCCGATGCCCATGTCGCCGGTAAGCAGGATGCCGGCACCGCCGTCGAGCAGCTCGTCGGCGACCCGGATGCCCGTCTCCACCGCCGCCCGGGCCTCGTCTCTGGTGAGCGCGGCGGTGACCGCGAGATCCCGGGTGCCGGGGCGGACGTTCGCGGACACCAGCCGGGGTGCGCGGACCACCTGGCTGGCACCGGCGCGTGCGGCCCGGTCCGCGCTCTCGCGGGGGGCGGGCGTGTTCGCGGCGGCGGCCGGCTCGACGGGCAGCGGGGTGGCCACGCCGACGTCGACCACAGTGACCGAGGCACCGGCCTGCCGGGCGAACGCGTTGACCACCGCGCCGCCGGCCAGGAAGTTGCCGATCATCTGCGCGGTCACTTCCTGCGGCCACGGGGTCACCCCCTGGGCGTGCACGCCGTGGTCACCGGCGAAGATCGCCACGGCGGCCGGTTGCGGCAGCGGCGGCGGGCAGTGCCCGGCCAGGCCGGCGAGGCGTACGGAGAGCTCCTCCAGGGCGCCGAGCGAACCGGCCGGCTTGGTCAGCCGGCCCTGCAACTCCCGCGCGGCGGTCATCGCCGACTCGTCCAGCGGCCGGATCGCCGCGATCGTGGTCTCCAGCATCATGCCTCCAGGATCTCCGCCAGTACCTCGGTGAACGCATCGGTGGTGGCCGGGTCGCGCACGGCGAGCCGCAGCCAGTCCGGACCGAGGCCGGGAAAGGTGTCGCCGCGGCGCACCGCCCAGCCACGCTCCCGCAGCAGGTCGCGCACCCGCGCCGCTCCGGGCAGGTGGATCAGCACGAACGCGCTGGCCGGGCGGCCCGCCACGCGTACGCCAGGCAGGGCCGCCAGGCGGTTGACCAGGTGCGCACGGTCGGCGGCGAGCCGCGCGGCGATCATGCGCTCGGCCGCGACCGCGACGGGCGCGGCGCAGGCCGTCGCGGCCGCCAGGGCGGGGGTGGAGACCGCCCAGAGGGGCTGGACGGCGGCCAGCCGCTCCAGCAGGGCGGCCTCGCCGAGCAGGTAGCCGATGCGCAGCCCGGCCAGGCCCCAGGTCTTGGTGAGGCTGCGCACCACCAGCAGCCCGGGCAGATCCCGCCGGGTGGTCAGGGATTCTGGTTCACCGGCCACCCCCACTGCGGCGGTGGTGTCGGCGAACGCCTCGTCGACCACCAGCACCCGACCGGGCCGGGCCAGGACGGCCAGGTCGGCGGCGGCGTGCAGCACCGAGGTGGGGTTGGTCGGGTTGCCGATCATGACTAGGTCGGCGTCGGCCGGCACCCGGGTCGGGTCGAGCCGGAAGTCGTCGGCCGGGTCGAGCAGCACCCGCTCCACCCGGTGCCCGGCCGCGCGCAGCGCCGCCTCCGGCTCGGTGAACTGCGGGTGCACCACCACCGGCCGGCGCACCCCGCGCAGCGCCTGGGCCAGCAGCACGAAGCCCTCGGCCGCGCCGGCGGTGAGCAGCACCTCGGCGGGCGGGCGGCCGTGCCGCGCGGCGACGGCGGCTCGGGCCGGCCCCGGATCGGGGTACGCGGCCAGGTCGGCGAGGGAGGCGGTGACCGGGTCGGCCAGCCAGTCGGGCATCGGGGCCCGCCGCACGTTGACGGCGAGGTCGACCAGCCCGTCAGCCACCTCGGCGTCACCGTGGTGGGTGAGGTCCGGCTCGGCTCCGTTGCCCAGGTCGGGGGACGGAGCGACAGGCTGACCACGCATGACCGCGATCCTGCCGGGAAGGCGGCGCAGGGGACAGCCGATCCCGGCGTGGGTCACATCACCACCCCCCGCGTTTATGAGTTCTTCTCATGCACGAATCGGAAATGTCATAACTTGGCCAGGTGAGCAACCGACCCCTTGCTGCCGCCGGTCGTCTCGTCCCTCTCCTGCGCGCCGGCCTGATCGCCGGCATCGTGCTCGCCGCCCTGGCCTATCCGGTGGCCGCCGCCACCGGCATCGGCGCCAAGGTCACCGCGCACGCGCTGGAGCACAAGACCAAGATCCTCACCAGTGCGTTGCCGGCCGAGACGTCCTACCTGTACGCGCCGGACGGCAAGACCGTCCTGACGATGTTCTACGAGGAGTACCGGCAGTACACCAAGCTGTCGGACATCTCGCCCAACATGCAGCAGGCGATCGTCGCCGCCGAGGACTCCCGCTTCTACCAGCACCGCGGCGTCGACCCGAAGGGCGTCGCCCGCGCCTTCGTCGCCAACGCCCGTTCCAGCGGCGTCTCCCAGGGCGCCTCCACGCTGACCATGCAGTACGTCCGGATGGCGCTGCGGGACAGCGCGCGGACGCCGAAGGAAGTGCAGGAGGCCACCCAGCAGACCAGCCTGCGCAAGATCCGCGAGATGCGGATGGCGCTCGACCTGGAGAAGGAGCTGAGCAAGGAACAGATCCTGGAGCGCTACCTCAACTCCGCGTACTTCGGGCACCGGGCCTACGGCATCTACGCCGCCAGCGAGATCTTCTTCTCCAAGCCCCCGAAGGACCTCACGCCGGTCGAGGCGGCCACCCTCGCCGGGCTGGTCAAGTCCCCGTCCGAGTACGACCCGGCCAGCTCCGACCAGAAGGACGCCACCGCCCGGCGCAACTACGTGCTGGACCGGATGGCCCAGCTGGGTTACCTCTCGCCCGATGATGCCGCCCGGGCCAAGCGCGAGCCGATCCGGCTCAAGCTGACGTACCCGCCGAACGACTGCGCCTCGGTGCCGGAGAAGTGGAACAGCTGGGGCTTCGCCTGCGACTATCTGAAGAACTGGTGGAGCGCGCAGCCCGCGTTCGGCGACAACCGGCTGGAACGGATGGACAAGCTGCGCCGGGGCGGCTACCGCATCGTGCTCAGCATGGACCCGAAGATCCAGGAGGCGGCCGAGAAGAATGTCGGCACCAAGGAGAACACCGGCAGCCCGTTCGCCAACGGCATCGTGGTCTCCGAGCCGGGCACCGGGCGGGTGAAGGCGATGGCGGTGAACCGGACGTACTCGCTGAACCTGGAGGACAACCCGCCCAGCAACAACCCCGAGGCCGGGCCGAAGGTGAAGGCGAACTACCCGAACACCGTCGCGCCCCTGCTCGGCGGCGGCGACCTGCCCGGCTATCAGGCCGGATCGACGTTCAAGATGTTCCCGATGCTCGCGGCGCTCGACTCGGGCATGACCCTGAACACGACGTTCAACGCTCCGTACCGGTATCGCTCGGAGGTCTACGACGGCTGGGCGCCGTCGAACGCCAGCGGCGCGATGTCCGGTGTGCAGACCATGTGGTCCGGCTTCGGCAAGTCGGTCAACACGTACTTCGTGTGGCTGGAGGAGCAGGTCGGCGCGGACAAGGCGGTCCGCCTCGCCGAGCAGCTGGGGCTGCGGTGGCGCACCGACGTGGACAGGGAGCACGCGTCCCCGGCCAAGGCGAAAAAGTGGGGCGCCTTCACCCTGGGCGTCTCCGACGCCACCCCGCTGGAGATGGCCACCGCGTACGGCGCGGTGGCGGCGGACGGCCGGTACTGCGAGGCGATCCCGGTGCAGGCGATCTTCAACCGGGACGGGACCCCGACCACGTACCGGACCGCCTCCGGCATCGAGCGGGAGGTCGCCAAACCGCGCTGCCGGCAGGTGGTGAGCGCCGACGCCGCCCGGGCGGCCACCGACGCGGCCCGCTGCCCCACCGGGGACACGCCGGCCCGCGGCGGCTGCGGCGGCTGGTCGACCGCGGACAGCGTGCGGGGCACCGTCGGCCGCCCGGTGGCCGGCAAGACCGGTACCACCGACAGCACCCGGTCGGCCTGGTTCGTCGGCTACACCCCGGAACTGGCCGCGGCGAGCTTCATCGCGGATCCGGACAACCCGTTCAACGCGGTCGGCGACGGGCAGTCCCAGATCCCGATCAACGCGGTGGCCCAGACCCTCCGCGACGCACTCAAGGGCAAGCCCACCCGCGAGTTCAACCCACCCTCCGACGCGATCGTCGGATGACCGC
>NZ_POUB01000100.1 GCF_003236335.1 Micromonospora deserti | reverse complement strand
CCCGCATGAAGACCTTCAAGATCCTGCGGGACTATCGCCGCGCCGCCAAAACATTGGCCGACACCGCTTCCGGCGTTGCCAACCTCCACAACATCATCCTCGCCGGATGACGCCGACACCGTTGAACGGCAACGCGTTCACCGAGTTACGAGACATCCTTTAGGTGCAGCATCAGGGGGTAACGGGGTGGCCGTGAGGGCAGCCATGTGGTGGCAGGCGTTCAGGGCCGTTTTCGCCGCTGCCCGCCGACGCACGCCAGCACAGGAGGAAGCGTTGCGGGCGGAGCGGGCCCGTGGTGTGGACCGGCTCGGCCGCGACGTGGTGGACCGGAACGGCGGCGAGGCCGAATGACGATACTTCCCATGGTCACGCCGCGGCACGCCCCTGCTCGCATCCGGTCCAGGGCCGGGGGCGCGTGGTAGGCCTCGACGTGGACGCCGTCGGGCAACCGTGCGACCGATTTGATGCCGAGCAGGGGCGCCGAGGCGGTGACCTCGAGCAGCGTGCCGTTCTCGGGTTCGGGAAGGACGGCTTCGATCCGGCCGGCTGCCCGGAGTTGTCCTACTCGGGTGAGTTGGCTTGCCGGCGGCGCAGCGTACGGATCCACCCTTGGGCGGTGTGCCGGGGCACGTTGTAGTGGTCGGCGACGGCTGCCACGCTGCCCGCCTGCTGGTATACCGACTCAAGGTCACCCGGTGACCGCCGGTACGCACGTCCCTTGTCCTTGGACGTCTCGCCCTTCCCCGTCTGCTTGGTGGTTTTCCGGGCCGCGCCTGTGGCCTTGGCGCCCGGTACGGCCCTCCGCCCACCCGCTCGGGTCGCACCGGCGGCCTGGGCCTTCGCCCGTGACGCCTGCTTGGGAACAGCGACCTCGGTCGCGTCGCTGTTCCCGGGGCTGGCCGTAGCCGGTTCAGTGGCGGTGGACGTGGTTGTGGCGACAGGCTGGGCCGCCTCGGTGCCGCCGGGCTCCGCAACGGCACCGGATTCGCCTTCTGGAGCGGTCTCCTCGTCGGCTGCGGCCGCGGGCGACACGGTTATTGCCTCCTGCCCGCCGACGGCAGGCGTGACCGCCTTCAGCAGCAGGTCCAGGTCGACCGCGGGAATCTGGCCCGGGGTCAGCCCGTCCCCGTCACCGGCGCGTACCACCAGTTCGGTGATGCGCGCAGTCGTTCCGTCCAACTCGACCGCCAGCGTGGTGGTCGCTCGGCTGGGATCGTCTGCGGTGATAGTGATGGTGTAGGAACTCACGGCTTGCCTCCAACGTAGGGAAAAGGTCTTGTCACCTCTCGCGTGAACCACCCACGGATACGCGACAGGGAATTGACCTTCCACATGCGGTTTTTCGGTGATCGAAGGTAGAAGCTATCGCACGCCTGTAGCTGCCACTCAACGCATCAGCCAGCAGCGCCTCGACCCGAGGCGAGGTGATGCTCGCCGGCCGCCACCGACCCTCGGCGTATTCGGCCATGGTACTGCGGGCAGGACCACCGGCCGCCTGTGGTCATTCCTCACGGCACCCAGTCTGTTACCAGTGGTGCGCATATGCCAGCCCGCTGCGCCTCCGGTCCAGGGACCCGTTCGCGGTTCCCGGCAGGCGGCTTGGGTGGGTGTCGGCGCCGGATCGGCAGGCGGCACGATGTGAGGCGTGACCACGTCAGCCCGCCCGCCGCTTGCCGTCCTGGACGCGGTGCTCGAGCGGCTGACATACGTCAACGAGGAGACCGGTTACACCGTCGCCCGGGTGGCCACCGACCGCAGTTCTGAACTGTTGACGGTGGTCGGCGCGTTGTTGGGCGCGCAGCCTGGGGAGAGCCTGCGGCTGCACGGACGGTGGTCGTCGCATCCGAAGTACGGCCGGCAGTTCGAGGTCGACTCCTACACCACCGTGCTGCCGGCCACGATCCAGGGCATCCAGCGCTACCTCGGCTCCGGCCTCGTGAAGGGCATCGGGCCGGTGTTCGCCGAGCGGATCGTCGCCCACTTCGGCCTGGACACGCTGCGGGTGATCGAGGAGGAGCCCGCCCGCCTGGTCGAGTTGCCAGGGCTGGG
This sequence comes from Micromonospora deserti, assembly GCF_003236335.1. GTDB lineage: Bacteria > Actinomycetota > Actinomycetes > Mycobacteriales > Micromonosporaceae > Micromonospora > Micromonospora deserti. Next base: position 17,518 of record NZ_POUB01000100.1, on the reverse strand, counting down.
GCCCAAACGCACAGCGAAGATCACCGCCGCGTGGGACGAGCAGAAGGCCATCAAGGAGGTGATGGTCTTCCTGCAAGGCGTCGGCGTTTCCACGTCCCTTGCCGTGCGGATCTTCAAGCAGTACGCCGACGCGTCCATCGACATTGTGTCGAAGGAGCCGTACCGGTTGGCTGCCGACGTGTGGGGCATCGGGTTCAAGACCGCAGACACCATCGCACGATCCGTCGGCATTCCCCACGACAGTCCACAGCGGGTCATGGCCGGGCTGCAGTACACCCTGTCCGAGGCCACTGACAATGGGCACTGCTACCTGCCGGTCGAGCAGCTCGTCGCTGACGCCACGAAGATCCTCGACGTGCCTGGCGACCTTGTCACCGGCTGCCTCGACACGCTTGTCGCCGACGAGGGCGTCGTCCGCGAAATCCTCCCCGGTGGGGACGGGGAACCGGTGCAGGCGGTCTACCTGGTGCCGTTCCACCGCGCCGAGCAGTCCCTTGCCGGCTCCCTGCTGCGCCTGCTCAACGACCGGGCCGATCGGCTGCCCCACTTCACCGGCGTCGACTGGGCCAAGGCCCTGGCCTGGTTGAAGGCGCGCACCGGCACGGACCTGGCACCCGAGCAGGAACAAGCCGTCCGCCTCGCCCTCACCTCCAAGGTTGCCGTGCTGACCGGCGGGCCGGGCTGCGGCAAGAGCTTCACCGTCCGCTCCATCGTCGAACTCGCCACCGCGAAGAAGGCCAAGGTCACCCTCGTCGCCCCGACCGGCCGCGCCGCCAAGCGCCTGTCCGAGCTCACCGGCCACCCCGCCGCCACCGTGCACCGGCTGCTCCAGTTGCGCCCTGGCGGGGATGCCTCCCACGACCGGGACAACCCCCTCGATGTCGACCTGCTCGTCGTCGACGAAGCCTCCATGCTCGACCTCATCCTCGCCAACAAACTCGTCAAAGCCGTCCCGCCCGGCGCGCACCTGCTCCTCGTCGGCGACGTCGACCAACTCCCCTCCGTCGGCGCCGGGGAAGTCCTACGCGACCTGCTCGCCGCCCCCACCATCCCACGGGTGCGGCTGACCCAGATCTTCCGCCAAGCCGCCCAGTCCGGCGTCGTCACCAACGCCCACCGCATCAACGCCGGCAAACCGCCCCTGCTCCAGGGACTGCCGGACTTCTTCCTGTTCGCCTGCGACGACACCGACGCCACCGCCAACCTGACCGTCGACGTCGCCTGCACCCGCATCCCCGCCAAGTTCCAGCTCGATCCGCGCCGCGACGTGCAGGTCCTCACTCCCATGCACCGCGGCCCCGCCGGCGCCGGCGCGTTGAACACGCTGCTGCAGCAGCGGCTCACCCCGCACCGCGACGGCCAGCCCGAACGGCGCATGGGCGGGCGAGTGTTCCGGATCGGCGACAAGGTCACCCAGATCCGCAACAACTACGACAAGGGCCAAGCCGGCGTTTTCAACGGCACCCTCGGCATCGTCACCGCGCTCTCCATGGAGGAGCAGACCCTCACGGTACGCACCGACGAGGACGAGAGCATCGACTACGACTTCGACGAACTCGACGAGCTCGCCCACGCCTACGCCATGACCATCCACCGCTCCCAAGGCTCCGAATACCCTGCCGTCGTCATCCCCCTCACCACCAGCGCCTGGATGATGCTGCAACGCAACCTGCTCTACACCGCCGTCACCCGCGCCAAACAACTCGTCGTCCTCGTCGGCTCCCGCCGCGCCCTCGCCGCCGCCGTCCGCACCGTCGGCGCCGGCCGCCGCCACACCGCCCTCAACCACCGCCTCACCTGACAGTGGATCGAGCACGTGCACGATTCGGACATGCAGGACCGACACCAGCCCTACCCCGGCAAGGGCGATGGTCAGGATGGCGAAGCGGTCGGACGCCGCCCATCGCGCGAGCACTCCACCGGCTACGTTGCCCAACAGGTGACCCAGCCCGTCAGCCGGTCGCCATCCCAGACGGGTCTTCGTCCTCGCCGAGTAGCAGCGGCACGTCGTGGACCGACATGTCGGGTCGGACCCTCGCGTATCGCACCCGGTGGCGCCATCGATGGTGCTCGAACGCCACGTCGGTGTCGATCTCCGTTACCACACTCGGCTCCACCTGCACGTACGGCAGCGGTTCGGGCCGGTCGAGCTGGCCGGACCAGGATGCGGGCAGTGGCTGTGGCCACGGGTGGGCCACGCCGCCGCGGCGCGGCAGCCGCGGCGGCGCGAGCAGTGCGGCCAGCTCCCCGGCCTGACGGGCGGTCAGGGGATGGGAGCGGCCGGTGTACCGCAGCCGCCCGTGCCCATCGAATCGGCCCAGCAGCAGGGTCTGCGGGTTGGTGATGCTGCCGGTCACCCCTGCGACGATGGCGTCGGTGACGATCCGGGTCCGGAACTTCGCCCAGCCTCGCCGGCCGGGCTCGTACCGGCCGTCGAGGCGCTTGCTGACCACGCCCTCGATGCCTGTCGCGACGGTCCAGTGCAGCAGCCAGTCCGACACCTGCCGCATGTCGGCCGTCTGCGGGGTCAGGGTGAGCTGCGCCGGGACGTCGGCGAGCAGCCGTTCGAGCCGGGCCCGGCGCTGCGACAGCGGCAGGTCCAGGATCACCCGGCCACCGGCGTCCGCGAGCAGGTCGAACAGCACGTAGTGGGCAGGGCGCTCGTGTGCCAGGCGCAGCAGGGCACGGCCGGCGGTGACGCGTCGCTGCAACTGGGCAAAGTTGGTCCGGCCGTGCTCCCAGATGATCAGCTCACCGTCGAGCACCACCCCCGGCGGGATGGCCGCCCGGATCGCCCGGGTGATGTCCGGGAAGTAGGTGGTCAGGTTCCGGCCCGCCCGCGACTGCAGATACACCCCGCCGGTCTCGCGGAAGGCGAGCGCACGCCACCCGTCCCACTTCGGCTCGTGCACCAGGTCCGGGCCCTCGGGTACCACGTCGACCGGCGCCGCGAGCATCGGCGCGACCGGCCGACGCAGCACCGGTTCCGCCCCGGCGCTCGCCCGTGGGCGGGCCGGAGTCACCTCCAGTCCCAACCACGCCGGCCGTCAGTGTCGCTCATCTTCCGCCCCCCACGCCATCGTGGGAGGAAGGTGGGCTGCCTGGGGCGGAGATCCGCGACAACGAATACGAGGGGGCGCAGCACGGTCGGCACTACGCCAGGCAGCGAAGGGGGACGCCGGTCATCCCGCTGCCCGAAGTTGCCTCCCCGGACCGCCCCTGCTGCGACACGCTGTGTCAGCGGCCGGTTGGGGAGGGTGCGATGGTCCATCCGCACACGGGCCGGTAGGTGGCATCCGCCCTCCCGCTGACCGCGCCCGGGTTGTAACGCTCCGGCGGTTGGTGTCGCCATAGCTGGCGAGCATTGGTGATCTTGTTTACCGGGCTCACCGTCGACCGCTCGCGGCACGCCACCCATGCTTGCCGCCGCCTCGGCGCGGGCGCGATCACCCGGCGCACGGCCGTCAGCTCGACGCAATGACAATCACGAAGGTCAGCGGCCACCGCCTGGTTTCCGATGCCTCGCTTACCAGGCGCTTTCGGCTCGAGTCGCAGGTCCGCTGACGTCCAGCGCAGACCGTACCCGGGCCCTGACCAGGGGAAACCACATCCCCTGCGCGGTGGACACGGCCTCGCCCGTCGGGCGAGGCCGGCCGGTCGACAGCGCTGATCGACGGCCGCATACCGGACCAGGATTGGGCCTCTCCGTTTCATGCCTGAAAGCCCGGACGACCCGGAACCGCAAGGATGTAACGCACCAGCAACGGCCAACGCCTTTCGATGGTGGAAGGACGGGTGACCCGCCCGACATCACCATCCGGGACTCAATCATCCGCCACATGGCCGGGTCGTCTGTCGTCTGTTCGCGGGGGCGGGTGGACTTTTGGCCGATGGTACGTAGATTGATCTAGCTGTCCGCACCTGTGTTCTCCGAGGAGGCCGGCGACTGTGGCCGAGAGGTCGACCGCTCGTTCCGCCGATGGGGCCGCTCGACACCACCATGACCCGGCGAGTGGCTTAGACAGCTGGATCTCTCGGCGGTCTCGGTTGGCAGCAAGTGATTCGGACACGTACTACGAGCGGCGGGATGCTGGCGCGCCGCAGTGGCGCAAGGACGTGTCGGACCCGTACGAGGAGTCGTACCAGCCCGAGAACGCCTACCGGGAGCACGAAGGGCGGCCCGCAAGGCACCGGCAACAGCAGTACGAGGATGAGTACGAGCAGTACGACGGAGCCTACCCTCAGCACGCGTACCGGCGGTCCGGTCCGCTGGCCTACCTCGACCCGGCGTATGACGAGCCCCACCAGACCTACCGGTACGACGAGCACGACCCGTCCCATCGGAAGGATCGCCGGGCCCAAGAGCCGTACGGACCGATCGATGCCAGTTCGGTCCACACGGACGCCGCGCAGCAGGAAAGGTATGCCCAACCGAAGGCGGACTGCGCCCACGAGGAGTACCACCCGCACGACGATTACGCCCGCCGCAAGGAGTACCGCCACGAGGAGGCCGGCGCACAGGACACCGAGGCGGGCGAAGGCCGGCGGCCCCGAAGGAAGCACCACCGGGAGCTTGGTGCCGGCCCACGGCCGGCCAGCCCGCGGCGGGGCTGGCTGATCCCGGTCGGCGGGCTCGCGTTGGGGGCGCTGCTCTGTGCTCTGGCGCTCATGTGGGGTTCGGCCCGCCCGCCGGAAGGCGGGCTGCCGCTGTCGGCCACCACCCGGCCGGACCCGCCTGAGGAGCCGCGTACTCCCCCGGAGCTACCGTCGGCGCTGCCCATTTCCGCGACGCCGCGCAGCTCCTCCGCCACGCCCAGTGTCACACCGTCGGTCACACCGTCCGTCACGCCCAGCGCCACACCGTCGATTACGCCGTCTGCCACGCCGACCCCGACGCCCACCGTGGCCACGCCGACGCAGACCCGGAGCTCGGGCCCGGTCCTGCTCGGCCCATCGAGCGCCCGCGAGGTGGCGAACATGGTCCAGCGGTACTGCGATCGGTACACCGGGGGCTCAGCGGAACCCCGCAACGACGGCCGTTGGCAATGCACGTTGCTTCTCTCCACGTCCATCGTCGACATGGACGTCGCCTGCCGCGACACCTACGATTCGGCCGCCTACGCAAGGACGTCGAATCCTGACGATCCGTATGCCTGGCGGTGCTACCGCTGATCATCCGCGCTCCGGAACTGATGCCCGATCTAGAGCTCAATGGCGCGACGCCACCGGGCCGGCCGCGCGACGGTGCCGACTACGGCACCCATAGCCGACCGGTCGGGGCGCTGCCGGCGTCTTACGACGAACCGGGGGCGGCGCGCTGCTGCGCGCCGCCCCCGGTTGTCAACTGCCGGTCAGAGCTTCGCGCACTGCCCCGTGGCCGGACCGCTTACCGTGTTCGGCCGGCCGTCGTTGCCCGGAGCCGGGTCGTTACCCGAGCAGCCGAGCGGGCCGCTGATGGTGTTCTGGGCAACCAGCACCGGCTCGCCGCCGGTGTTGCCGCTCACCAGCACCGGGCCGCTGATGGTGACGTCGTCCAGCGACACACCACCGGTGTTGCCGGTGAGCGAGACCGGACCGGTGATCCGGCCCTTCTCGACCACGACCACGCCGGTCGCGCCGGTCACCATCACCGGACCGGACACCGTGGTGCCGGAGAGGGTGAACAGGACCGGGTTGGTCGCCCTGACCGGGCCGGAGACCGTGCCGCCGGTGCTGATCAGCGACGCGCCCCGCGCGACGGTGACCGGGCCGGAGACGATGGCGTTGTCCAGGCAGGTCACGCCGGCGGTGACGGTCAACGGCCGGCTGTAGCGGCCGGTGATCGTCGTGGTGCACTCCGGTGCGGGCTCGCCGACGGTCGAGCGCGGCGCGGTGTCCGCAGTGACCGGCGAGTTGGCGGCGAAGTACGCCGTCAGCATCGTCAGGTCGTTGTCACCGGTGGTCACCACGTCGGTGCCCTTCGGCAGGGTGACGAAGTTGTCGCCACCCGCGGCGAGGAACGAGTTCATCGTCACCCGGTACGTACCGGTCGGGCTGATCGGGGTGCCGTTCAGCTTCATCGAGGTGATCCGAGAGCCCCGCGGCGCGTCCGGGAGGTACGTGTAGCTGAACCCCTTGGAGACGCCGAGCCAGAGCACCGGACGGGACGCGCCCGCCGGCTGCCACTGCTCCTCCAGCACCTGCTTGATCTGGGCGCCGGTGTAGGTCCTGGTCACCACGTCGTTGGCGAACGGCTGCACGGCGAACGCCTCCGCGTAGGTGACCACCCCGTCCGGGGCGTACAGCAGGTCGGCCCGCAGACCTCCCGGGTTCATGAACGCGATCTGCGCCCCGCCCCGGCCGGCGTCCTTCGTGCCGGCGAGCTGCACGTCGGCGATGAAGTTCCCGAGCACCGACTCCTTGCCCCGGTCCTCCGCGCCGTTGGTGTAGGCGCGCTTGATGTCAGCGGTGATCGAGCCCAGCGGTCGCTGGCCCAGCTCCGCGGCACGGGTCTTCGCCGCCGCCACGATCTCCGCCACCGCCGGGTCCTGCGGCGCGCCGACCACGTCGACCAGTTGCGGCTCGGCGCTGGTCACCGACTTCGTCGCCGGGTCGTACGTCAGCGACACCCTGCCCAGCTTGAGGCCGTAGTCCTCGGCCTGCAGCACCGGCCGCAGCTTGTCGGTCCCGGGGACCGGCACCTTGAGGGCGTACGGCTGGTGGGTGTGACCGCTGAGGATCACGTCGATGGTCGCGTCGGCGCGGGTGTACTTCCCGAAGACCGGGTCGTTCGCCAGCTCCTCCGCGGAGTCGATGTTCTCCTCGGCGGCGCCCTCGTGCGCGAGCAGGACCACCACGTCCGCCTCGCCGTTGGCCGGGTCGCCGTCCTTGAGCTGGCCGGCGACCGCGTTGGCCTCGGCCACCGCGTCGCGGAACTCCAGGCCGGCGATGCCGTCCGGGCTGACCAGCGACTTGGTCTGCTCGGTCACGACGCCGATGAAGCCGAGCTTGACCCCGCCGACGGTGCTGATCGAGTACGCGGGCAGCGCCCGCTCGTCATCGCGGTACACGTTGGCGCCCAGGTACGGGAAGTCGGCCCGGTCGGCGACCCGGCCGGTCAGGTCGGCGATGCCTTGGTCGAACTCGTGGTTGCCGACCGCGGAGACGGCGAGCCCCATCGCGTTGAGGGCGTCCAGCGTCGGGTTGTCGTCGTCGATCGCCGAGATGAACGTCGACGCCCCGATGTTGTCACCCGCCGAGACGAAGGCGGTGTTGGGGTTCTGGGCACGCAGCTGGTTGACCAGTCCGGCGAGCTTGGCGGCGCCGCCGACCGGCTGACCGTTGACCGTGGCGGGCGACTCCAGCCGCCCGTGGAAGTCGTTGATGCTCAGCAGCTGCAGGTCGACCGGACCCGCGGTGGTCCGCAGCCCGACAACGATCGGGTTGTGGTCGCTGGCCCGGTACTGGTTTGGCGCGTAGAAGGCCGGGTGGCCGTTGTACTGGAAGGCGTACGACTCGTGGGAGTTGATCTGCCAGACGTCGACGCCGGTCACCCGCGAGGCGAGGGACGGCGACGCCACCGCGTGGTCCAGCGAGCCGGACTCGCCGGAGAAGACGTAGCTCGCCTTGCCCGTGGTGTTGAGGTCGACGTACTTCGCGTCGTAGAGGACCTGCATCGGGTCCTCGTGCGTGTAGGCGTTGAAGTCGCCGAGCAGCAGCACGTTGTCGCTGCCGCTGTCGGCCTTGAGCTGATCGACGAAGGCGACGAGCGAGCGGGCCTGGCGGACCCGGTCACCGTTGAAGGCGCCCTGGCCGTCACCGGCGTCGGCGTTGTCACCGGTCCCCGAGCCGCCCTTCGACTTGAGGTGGTTGGTGACCACGGTGAAGGTGAGTCCACCGGCCTTGAAGGTCTGGGCGATCGGCTCGCGGGCGTTGAACCAGACGGTCTCGTCGTTGAGCGCCCGCGGCTCGCCCTGCGGCCGCACCTTGGCGGGCTTGAAAATGATCGCTGTGGTGATGACGTCCTGCTGCGCGACGGGCGGCAGCGTCGCCGGGTAGCGGACGTAGTCCCAAGTGCCGGCACCGGCCGCCGTGTTCAGGGCCCCCACCAGGCGCTTGAGCGCCTGCTGCGGGTCGTCCGCGTTGAACCGGACCGAGTTCTCGATCTCCTGCAACCCGATCACGTCGGCGCCGAGCGCGTTGATCGCCGTGACGATCTTCGCCTCCTGCTTGGCGAGGCTGGCCTCGTCGGCCGCGCCGCGGGCGTCGCCGCCGAAGTGGACGAAGTAGTTCAGCACGTTGAAGCTGGCCACCTTGACGTCGCCGCCGACGTTCTCCGGTGCCGCGGTACGCGGGTTGGTCACCTTGAACGTGGTCCGGCCCGCGGGCGGGGTGTCCGCGTTCACCGGGGTGGTGGGCTGCATCCGCCACTCGTTGAAGCCGTACGACAGGACCGTCGGGCCGAACGCCTCGACGTGGTCACCGACCCGTACCGGGTTGGTCGGCGACAGGTACGGCGGCAGCAGCCCGGCGTTACTCAGGTTGGTGGTCCTGCCGTCGTCGAGGAGCAGCCGCCGCAGCTTGTTGTCGGCCGCGATCTGCTGCGCCTGCGGCGTACCCGGACGGGCCAGGTCGGTCGGGATCGGCGCGGCCTTGTCACCGGCGGCCAGCACGACCTCGCCGAACCGGTTGAGGTTGTAGACCTCGGAGACGGTGAACTGGCCGACCGGGGCGACCAGCATCGACTCGACCGACTCCCGGCCGGCCGCGTCGAGCGGCAGGCTGAGCGGCACCGGTGCGGGCAGCGCCACGCCCTGCTCGCAGACCTGCACGTCCGTCCTGGCCCCGATGCTGATCTGGGTGAGGCCGTTGAACTCGTTGGCCGTACCGCTGACCCGGACCCGGTCGCCGACGGCGAGGGACGGGTGGTTGGCGGTGTTGCCGGTCAGGTAGACGAAGATGCCGGCGGAGGCGGTACCGGCGGCGGGCGCCCGCCCACCACTGCCGGCCGTCTGGAGGTAGATGCCGTTGTAACCACCGGTGCGGTGGTCCGCGGTCACCACACCCTCGACGGTCACCCGGGCTCCCGCCAGCGGCGTCGCGTCGCCGGTGCCCTGGACCTCGCCGATGGTGTGGTCGACGGTGACGGCGCAGCCGATCGGCTCCGGGTCCGGATCGCCTCCGCCACCGTTGATCGTGCCGAAGGTGTTCGGGGCGGCATCCCGCCAGGTGCCGTCGACCTTCTGCAGGGAGTGACCGACCGGCGTGGTGGACGTCTCCGCGACCCCGATGTCGGTGCCGGCCAGACCGTTGGCCGGGCCACCGACCGCGGTGAAGGTGCCCTCGTAGGTGAGGAACTCGGCGACGGTGCCGCCCGGTGCGACCAGCGCGATACCGTCCGGCGAGCCGTTCTGGATGCCGTCGACCGGGTATTCGGCGACGATGACACCGGCGGCGGGGACGGTGCCGTTGAGGGTACGGGCGTTGTAGGCGGCGCCACCGTTGCCGTTGTAGAGGACAATCTGCCAGCCGGACAGGTCGAAGCCGACCGGCGCCTGGACCTCGATCGCCTCGCCCGAATCGGTGCCGGCGTTGTCGTAGTGGAGTTCGCTGATGAACGGTGTGGCGGTCGGTTCCGCGGCGACGGCCACGCCGCCGCTCGTCAACCCGAGCGCGGCAGCGGCGACCAGTACGCCCGCCACGCGCAGCGGACGGCGCCGCTGTCTGTCGTGGGTTTTCACGATTGAGCCTCCTGACGGGGCGGTTATCGCCGCGCAGAATACGGGTGACAGGTGTCGTCGTGAAAGCCGCAGGGTCTCGTAACAGCGAAGCTGGCCTGATCGGCCGTTAGCGGGGAGCCGTTGACGTTGAGCTTCTCCCGGTCGATCGACCCGAGCGGAGCTCCAGGCCGAGCCGGTCCGTGCAGAACTCCGGAGACTCCCGGGCGACCGGGGTGGCCAGCACCTGCGACGCTGGCGGTCAGTCAGGGCACGCGGGCGACCACCCTCGGCCCTTCGCCGGCCTCACCATCGCCGTGGTGCCGGTGATGCTGGTGTACGCGGCCTTCCAGCGCCAGGTCCAGTCCCGCCTGACCGCCGGCCAGCTCACGTAGCGCGCCCGATCGCCGTCCGGCTCACACGCCTGAACCCAGGCGGCCGACCCGCTCTGAGAGCACGCTGAGGACGACCTCGGCCGGGACGAGCCGAACTCGGCTCAGGCCAACCCACGGCCAAACTGACCTGCGGGAATTGCAAAAAACCTGCAAACACCAGCTCTTGCATTCAGGGAAACCGCTTTCCTACGATTGGGTTTCATCGATGTTTCATTCTGGAGCCGGGGCGGGGCATATCGGGCGGTGCCACTAGCGGGTCCGGGCAGCACGGCGGTGTCCGGCGCCGCTCTCACAGCATGGGAGATTCTGATGAGACTCAAACCGTTCATGGCGGCACTGCCTGCGCCCTCGACGTAGTCCTTGCCCTGCCGCCGTCCGGGGCGGGCCGCCGCATCGCTCCACGGCGAGGCTGAGAGTTCGCCGGTGGTCTGCACCGGCACGATCGACAGCAACACCACGGGTCGTCCCGGTAGAGGCGGCGCCGCGGCACCTGCGCGACTCTGCGCAAGAACCGCTATCGATCAAACGAAGGGTATGCGCCCTAGCGAGACGCATCGCGCTGTGCATCGCAGTGTCGACGGCGACGGCTTCTCGTAGAGCAGATCCACCGGTGGCTGGCCACTTTGCTGGCTCCGGCGGTCGCTGCGTAGGCGGCGCCGCCTAGACGACCTCGGATCACTCCGCCGCGACGGCGAGTGCTCGGCCTCCTGCTTCAGCCGACGCCTTCGACGCAACCGTGGGCGGCAGCACGACGGGCGGGGCGGGCGGAGCAGGTCAGGGTGACTTCGCGGCCGGCGCTGACGGCCTCGAAGGTCCAGGCCACAGCGAACCGCCGACCCGATCCACATCGAGAAGAGCACCCACATCCGGGTCGACCAGCGACCTGCCCAGCGACAGGCGACAGGTCGGCAGTCTGGACGGCCCGCCGAAATGAATTCGGTAGTAGCAGCAACACCCCGTGTTCGAAAGGAAGGTGAGGCGAGGATGAGACGACCAGTTGCACTGCGACTCCTGGCGGCGCTGGCCACGACGGCCATCGCGGCCGCGATGGGTGTGGCTCTGTCGATACCCCAGGCATCGGCGGCGTCCGGCAGCGCCACCGGCTACGCGACCCGCAACGGTGGGACCACCGGTGGTGCGGGCGGGCAGACGGTGCGGGCCACCACGGGAACCGCGATCCATGCGGCCCTGTGCAATCGGGCCAGTAGCAGCACCCCGATCATCATCCAGGTTGAGGGGACGATCAACCACGGCAACACCAGCAAGGTGTCGGGCAATAGCTGCAACACCGCCGACGACGTGATCGAACTCAAGCAGATCAGCAACGTCACGATCATCGGGGTCGGCAACGGAGCCGTCTTCGACCAGCTGGGCATCCACATCCGCGAGGCGAGCAACATCATCATCCAGAACGTGACCGTCCGGAACGTCAAGAAGTCGGGCTCGCCCACGTCCAACGGTGGTGACGCCATCGGCATGGAGAGCACCGTCCGCAACGTCTGGGTCGATCACGTCACCCTGGAGGCCTCCGGTGGGGAGTCGGAGGGGTTCGACGGCCTCTTCGACATGAAGAACAACACCCAGTACGTGACCCTGTCCTACAGCATCCTGCGCAACTCCGGCCGCGGCGGCCTCGTCGGGTCCAGTGAGAGCGACCGCTCGAACGGCTTCATCACGTACCACCACAACCTGTACGAGAACATCGACTCCCGCACCCCCCTGCTGCGTGGCGGCATAGCGCACATCTACAACAACCACTACGTGAGCCTCCACGAGTCCGGCATCAACTCCCGAGCCGGGGCCCAGGCCAAGGTGGAGAACAACTACTTCAAGAGTTCCAAGGACGTCCTCGGCACCTTCTACACCAACGAGCGCGGCTACTGGCAGGTCAGCGGCAACATCTTCGACAACGTGACCTGGTCCAGCCCCGGTAGCGAGAACTACCCCGCCGGCCCCAACCCACAGTCCAACACCACCGTCAGCATCCCGTACTCCTACCGCCCCGACGGGGCCGGCTGCGTGCCGGACATCGTCCGCCAGACGGCGGGCGCCAACAAGGGTCTGAAGGTGTCGGACGGCAACTGCTCGCCGCAGACACCGACGGCGACCCCGACCAGCCCCACCACAGGGCCAACCACCCCCACGCCAGGACCGACCAGCCCTACCCCAGGGCCGACCCAGCCCGGCGGGACCAACCTCAGCATCGGGGCCGGCTCCGACGGCTCCAGCAAGGCCAGCGGGACGAGCTACGGCAACGTGCGGGACGGCGACATGAGCACCTACTGGTCGCCGACCGGCTCGACCGGTCACATCTCGATCAAGTGGGGTTCCAGCACGACGGTGTCCGCGATCGTCATCCGTGAGGCGTCAGGATCCGAAGGCACCATCGGTTCCTGGCAGGTCATCAACCACGACACCGGCGCCGTCCTGACCTCCGGCAGCCGGGCGGGCGTCGTCACCTTCCCGCCGACCTCGCTGCACAAGATCACCTTCAAGATCACCAGCTCGGCCGGGACGCCGAAGGTCGCCGAGTTCGAGACCTACGCCAGGTAGCAGCAGTCCCGCTGTCTGTCCGCGACCGGCACCCCCCGGAATCGCCGGGCAGCAGCAACCCACCCGGCCTCGGCGGCGCGACCGCCACCCACAACTGTCCGCCCGGAGCAGAGGCGGGGGCCGTCAGATGCGACGGCCCCCGCCCCTTGGCCCCGGCCTGCCTCGCTGTGGCAGCTCGGTTCGACATGCGATCGGGCTGCCCGGCGCGCGCGGCGGGTGGGACAACGACGACGGGCCAGCCGACCGGGATCTCGACGGGCGCGGGCCACGGCGCCGGCACGCGCGTCGGTGGGCAGGCGCGGCACGCGATCTGGCCGGTCGACGGTGCACCGTCAGTTGCCGGCTTGGGGTGAGCGAGGCTTGGCGCGTACGTGCATGCGCTCGCCCTGGCGGCCGAGGATGCTGAGGATCTCGACGGGGTGTTGCCCGGTGCTGCCGAACCAGTGCGGCAGTCGGGTGTCGAACTCGGCCGCCTCGCCGGGGCGGAGCACGAAGTCGTGCTCGGCCAGGACGAGGCGGAGCCGTCCGGAGAGCACGTAGAGCCATTCGTAACCCTCGTGGACACGCAAGTCAGGCTCGGTCTGGTCTACGGGGATGATCACCTTCCAGGCCTGCAGGGAGCCGGCTTGCCGGGTCAGCGGCAGCACCGTCCGGCCGTTCGCCAGGCGGGGTACGAGACGTACTCGCGGGTCACCGACCTCGGGTGCGCCGACGAGCTCGTCCAGCGGCACCTGGTGGGCCTGCGCGATCGGCAGCAGGAGTTCCAGGCTGGGCCGGCGTTGGCCGCTCTCCAACCGGGACAGGGTGCTCTTGGAGATGCCGGTGGCCTCGGCCAGCGCGGTCAGGGTGACGCCGCGCTGGGTGCGCAGGCGTTTGAGGCGGAGGCCGACCCCGGCCAGGGCGGCGGCGATCGCGGGCGGGTGATCCATGCCCCATTCCACCCCGCTCTTCCCAGAAATGGCAACAATAGTTGCCGCATCCGAGCGGCCCGCAGCAGCCTGGGTGCCATGAACGAGTACGACGTCGTGGTGGTGGGCGGCGGCCCCGCCGGATTGAACGCCGCCCTGGTGCTGGCCCGAGCCCGGCGCCGGGTCGCGGTCGTGGACGCCGGCCGGCCCCGCAACGCCCCCGCCACCCACCTGCACGGATTCCTGTCCCGCGACGGCATGCCGCCGCAGGAGTTGCTCACCGCCGGTCGGGCCGAGGTGACCGGGTACGGCGGTCGTTTCATCGATGACACCGTGACCGGCATAGAACGTGGCTTCCGGGTGCACCTGGCGACCGGAGGAGCACTGAGCGCCCGGCGCGTCATCGTGGCCACCGGCCTGCGCGACGACCTGCCCGCGATCCCGGGCCTCGCCGAGCGGTGGGGCCGGGACGTGCTGCACTGTCCGTACTGTCACGGCTACGAGGTCCGTGATCGGCCGCTCGGCGTGCTGGCCGGTACGGCGGACGCGGTGCAGCACGCGCTGCTGGTGCGGCAGTGGTCGGCCGACATGGTCTTCTTCGCGCACACCCACGACCTCACCCCGAACGAGCGGGAGCGGCTGACCGCGCGTGGTATCCGCATCGTCGAAGGCGTTGTGTCGCGGCTCGTGATCGACGGCGACCGGCTCGCCGGGGTCGAACTGGACCGGGGAAGCGTCGTCGCCCCGGCGGCGATCTTCGTCCGGCCCCGGTTCGTGCCGAGCAACGGCCTGCTCACCGGCCTCGGCTGCCAGGTGGACGACAACGGATGGGTGGTCATCGACCAGATGGGCCGGACCAGCGTGCCGGGCATCTGGGCCGCGGGCAACGCCGCCGACCCGCGCGCCCAGGTCATCACCGCTGCCGGCGCCGGATCGGCCGCCGCCATCGCCATGCACGCCGACCTGGTCGACGAGGACGTCCAGCGCGCCGTCGCGGACGCACGCCCGTTCTCGGAGGCGCTCGAACGGCAGGTCACCGAGGTCGTCCTCACCGGCCGCCGCCACGGTCTCTGAGCCCACAACCACCGCTGAATGACCGACAACCACTGTGAAGGAGCACCTCATGTCGGAGGACTCGCTTCCCCGCCCGCCGATGCGCGTCGGGCCGCCGCCCCGGCATCACATGGCCGTGATGATCTGGCTGGCCGTCTTCCCCACGCTTACCGTCCTGCAACTGCTACTCGGCGACCTGCTCCGCGACACGCCGACGGTGCTGCGCACCCTGGTCCTGGCCACCGTCGCGGTGCCGATCGTGATCTACGGCCTCCTGCCGCCGCTGCAACGCCTGCGTAACTACCTGATCAGCCGCCGAGAATGAGTGAGTGGCATCCGCTTCCACGAGCCCGAGGCGACGCTCGGATCACCGCAGCCCGAACCGGCCTGCGAACGACCCGAGCACCCCTGCCAGCACCCGCTCCCAGGCAGCAGGGTTTACGCCGCTGCGGCACACGGCCACGCCAGATCTCACCGTGTGTCCACAACACACAGACGATCACGCGGCGGCCGCCTCGCGGCCACCCCGCCCGACCAGCGGGATCTCAAAACGGCGGCTGCCGTACCAGTCGGGGACCGCCCACTACGAGATCAACAACTCGGGTGCTGGCCCATGGCGACCTACTACCAGGGATCGACTTCTCGCATCCGGGCATTGTTCATGAGGGGGTAGGGTGGCCATCATCGTCGCTCGTCAATGTGAACCTCGGGTCCGTCCGGGCCCGAGCTGACGGAAGGGGCTTCCCATGCAGGTGCTGGCTGGGATACGGCGGGTACGCCGCTGGTCGGTGGCCGTCGCGGCGCTGCTCGGTGTGGCCGGCGCGCCCCTGAGCGTGCCGGCTTCGGCGGCTGCCGCCGTGACCAGCGGGACATTCTCGGTGCTGACGTACAACGTTGCCGGGCTGCCACTCGGCCTGTCCGACTCCGATCCGGAGGTCAACACGCCCGTGATCGGGCAGCGGGTGCGCGGCTACGACATCGTCAACGTGCAGGAGGACTTCAACTACCACGCGGCGCTCTATGCCAACGACGATCATCCGCACCGGACGGCGACCAGCGGGGGCGCCGGCATCGGCGATGGGCTGAACACGATGTCGCGGTACCCGTTCGCCGACTTCGTCAGGGTGGACTGGGATGCCTGCAACGGTACGGACTGCCTGACGCCGAAGGGTTTCACCTTGGCCAGGGTCCGGCTCGCCGAGGGCGTCTACCTCGATGTCTACAACGTCCACACGAACGCCGGCAGCACCGATGCCGACCTTGCCGCGCGCCGCGCCAACATCACGCAGCTGTCGCAATACATCAGCGGAAACTCCGCCGGCAACGCGGTCGTCGTGATGGGCGACACCAACACCCGGTACACGAGGGCCGGCGACAACATCCGGGACCTGACGACGGCGAACGGACTGACCGACGCCTGGGTCCAGCTCGTCCGGGGCGGCACGCCACCAGCCGCCGGTTCTCCTGCCCTGGTGTGCGACGCGACGGCTCCGACCGACGCGTGCGAGGTCGTCGACAAGATCCTCTACCGCGGCAACCGCTTCGTGCGGCTCTCGGCGACCCGGTACCACAACGACAACGCCGCGTTCCTGGACGGCGCGGGCGCACCGCTGTCCGACCATTTCCCGCATACCGTCCAGTTCTCCTGGACGCTGAATTCGGCGCTGCGACTCAGCGACCAGTTCGGCGGCCCCCACGGCACCTCGTTCACCGACGTTCCGGCACTGCCCGCCGCTCCACAGGTCCGTTCACTGCACCTGCGTGGCGGCGCACGGCTGGACCAGGTGGGGATCACGCTGACCGACGGTGCCACCCTGAGCCACGGTGGCACCGGCGGCACCGCCCGCGTGCTCACCCTCGGCGCGGGTGAGCACCTGACCCGCGTGCGGCTCGCGTCGGGTCGGAAGGACGGCCGCACCAGGATCTTCTTCGCCGAGTTCGGCACCGACCTCGGTCGGGTACTGGCTGCCGGCACGGTGACCTCGACGACGGTGACCTACACCGCGCCGGCAGGCTGGCAGATCGTGGGCTTCCACGGCCGAGCCGGCAGCGAGGTCGACAAGATCGGGCTGGTCTACGCCCCGATCTAGACGCAATGCCGCCTGCAGATTCCTTCCACCATGCCGCAAGCACCGCATCACATGATCGCGCTCCTGCCCGCCGCCGGGGCCGCCGCCGTGCGACCCGCCGACAGGCGCGCGCACATCCGCGGTCGTCCTTGACGTTCTGCGGCAGCTGATCTCCTCGATGGTGTCGGTGCCCTGGGTGACCACAACAGCGTCCACGCCGCCGGTCGCGATGCGGTCGCCAATCAGGCGGCGAGAGCGGTGAGGTCGTCGAAGCCGAGCGAGGCGCCGGCGATTCGCGGAAGGTCCGGACCGCACGTCGGTCCCGCCGCCGCCGCCCGCCGCTACGCCCGACAGCCCCGAACCCGGCCTAGACGCGTAGTCGCTTGCGGCCGCCCGTCCGGAGACCGAAGGCGTTGGCTCGTCCCCAGCGGCCGGGGATGTCGATTAGTTCGATGCGCTTGATGGAGGGTGGCAGGACGGGGTCGGTCGCGAGGTGATTCTCGTGGGGGTTGAGGCCGAGCATGGTGCGGAGGAACAGTAGTGGCGCTCCGGCGGACCAGCCTTGTGGGCTGCACGCGGTCGGATATTCGACCGGGTAGTTGGTCAACGCGCGATCGTAGCCGGCGAAGGCCTCGGGGAGGCGGCCTTGAAAGTAGGCTGACGCCTGGATGACGGCCTCGGCGATGCGTGCCGCCTCTTTTTGGAAGCCGTAGCGCCGCAGCCCCCAGGCGATGATGGAGTTGTCGAACGGCCAGACGGTGCCGACGTGGTAGCCGACGGGGTTGTAGCGGGCTTCGGTGTTGGCGAGGGTGCGGACGCCCCAGCCGGAGAACATGGCGGGGCTC